>JBDHRX010000105.1:0-10268 GCA_039807785.1 Burkholderiaceae bacterium | reverse complement strand
CCGGGCAGCGCCGAGGCCATTGCCGGCGCCGGCCTGGGTGTCCCGGACGAGCGCGTCCTGCGGCCGGCGAGGCCGCCCTACGATGCCGATGCGCTGGTCGCCATGCCGCCGTTCGCGGCGCCGCGCGACCTGCGCGTGCTGGTGCTGCGCGGCGCCGGCGGCAGCGAGGACTGGATCCGGCGGTTGCGCGCCGCCGGCGCCCGGGTCGAGATCTGCGAGGCATACGGCCGCGCGCCGCTCGAGCCGGGCGACGCTGCGCTGGCGACGCTGCACGACTGGCTCGCGCCGCCGGACGCGGACGGTGCGCCGGCTTTCGTGTTCACCCAGCGCGAGGCCGCCGAGCGCCTCGAAGCGACGCTGGCGTCGCGGGCGCTCGCCGCGCGCGCCCATGCGGCCGCGGCGCTGACGATCCATCCCCGGATCGCCGCGGTACTGACGGCGCTCGGCTGGCGCGACGTGCGCGTCATCGAGCCCGGCGATCGGGCGCTCGCGGCCGCGCTAGAATGGACCCCGGATTCTCCGAGCAGCCACAGTGTCTGAGCAGGACAAGGTCGTCATCGCCGAAGCGCCGCGCGCTCCCACGCCTCCTTCCGAACCCGCGCGCCGCGCCGCGCCTGCCGCCACGACGGGGTGGCGCGGCTGGATCGCGTGGCTCGCCCTGGCGCTTGCCGTCGCATCGGCGGCCTGGACCGGATCGCGGCTCGGCCAGCTCGAATCCGAGGCCGCACGCCGCCTGCAGGCCGGTGACCAGCGGCTCGGGCAGCTCGAGGCGGCGCTGGCGCATGCCCAGTCGCAACTGCGCGACGCGCAGAACCGGACCGCGGTGCTCGAGAGCAAGGTCCTCGAGGCGGCCGGCGTGCAGGCGCAGCTCGAGAAGCTCTACCGGAGCCTCGCCAGCGACTCGACCGACGTGCTGCTGGCGGAGATCGAGTCCGCGCTGGCGCTGGCCGGGCAGCAGCTCGCGCTGGGCAGCCATCCGCAGGCGGCGCTCAGCGCGCTGCAGGAGATCGAATCGCGCCTGCGCCGCCAGGACGACCCGTCGCTGGGCGGCGTGCGGCGCGCCCTGCTGCGCGACATCGACCGGCTCAAGGCCTATCCGGCGGCCGACATCGCCTCGCTCGCCGCGCGCCTGGACGGGTTGCTCGCCGGGATCGACCAGTTCCCGCTGATGGCGTCGCTGCGTCTGCCGCCGCCGGGCGCCGGACCCGCGCCGGCTGCGCGTGCGGCGCCGGCGGAACCGGCCGAGACCGGTGCGCGCCGGACCGGATCGGTGGGCGACGCGGCAAGCCGGGCCACCGATGCCGCGGCGGCCGGGCTGAGCGCTTTCCGCGAGGAGCTGCAGCAGCTGTTCCGCGTCCGCCGGGTCGACACCCCGGACGCGATGCTGGTCGCGCCCGAGCAGGCCTATTTCCTGCGCCAGAACCTGCGCCTGCTGCTGCTGAACGCGCGGCTGGCGCTGCTGTCGCACAACGAGGCGCTGTTCCGCGGCGACATCGAGCGGGTGATCGGCTGGCTGCGCAGCTACTACGACGTCGAGCATCGGGGCGTGGCCGGCGCCGTCGCGCAGCTGCGCCAGCTGGTCGATGCCCGGATCGAGCTGGAGGCGCCGACGCTCGCCGAGAGCCTGGCCGCGGTGCGCGCCGCGCGCGCGCTGCGCGAGGCCGGGCGCTAGCGCGGCGGGCGGAGGCGTAGCCGATGCGTCGCATGATCTGGAGCGTGCTGATCGTCTCGGCGGCGGTCGGGCTCGCGATGCTGATGCGCCTGAACCACGGCAACGTGGCGGTGCTGTGGCCGCCCTACCGGATCGATGTCTCGGTGAACTTCGCCGTGCTGGTGCTGGTGGTGGCCTTCCTGGCCTTCCACCTGCTGCTGGTGACGCTCTCGAATGCGCTGAACCTGCCGGCGCGGGTGCGCGAGTACCGCGAGCGCCGCCGCCGCCAGGCCGCGCTCGCCGGGCTGCGCGACAGCCTGCTGGCGCTGTTCGAGGGCCGTTTCGGCCGGGCCGAACGGCTGGCGCAATCGGCGCTGGGAGACCGCAACCTCGCGGGCGCCGCGGCGCTGGTGGCTGCGCGCGCCGCGCACCGGATGCGCGAGACGGAGCGGCGTGATCGCTGGCTCGACTCGGCGCGCGACGAGCCCGGCGCGGGTAGCGCACGGCTGATGACCGCGGCCGAGCTGGCGGTCGAGGATCATCGTCCGGCCGATGCGATCGAGGCCATCGAGACCCTGCAGGCCGCGGGCTCGCGCCACATTCACGCGCTGCGCGTCGCGCTGCGCGCGCACGAGCAATCGGGCGACTGGGCCGCGGCGATCCATGCGCTGCGCCAGATCGAGAAGCGCGATGCGCTGCATCCGGCCGCGATCCGCGGGCTGAAGATCCGGGCCTATCGCGCGCTGTTCGCCGCGCGGCGCGACGATGCCGGGGCGGTGCAGCAGCTCCATGCATCGCTGGCGCCGGCCGACCGCGCCATCGACGAGATCGCCGAGGCCGCGGCCCAGGCGTTCGCCGCCGCCGGCAAGCCCGAGCAGGCCGCACGCATCGTCGAGCAGGCCCTCGAGACGCGGCTGGTGGTGCCGCTGCTGGCGCTCTATGCGCAGCTCGACGCGGTGCCGGCGCGCGAGCGCCTGCGTCGTGCCGAAGCCTGGCGCGGCCGGTACGGCGACGACCCGGCGCTGCTGCGGCTGCTCGGCCGCCTGTGCGCCGCGCAGGGGCTCTGGGGCAAGGCCGAGGAGTTCCTGCTGCTGGCGCGGCGCGGCGCCCCGGAGCGGGAAAGCGATCTGCTGCTGGCTCAGCTCTACGAGCGGCTGGGGCGCCTCGACGAGGCCCACGCCCACTACCGACTGGCGGCGCTGGCCGGGCCGGAGGCCGTGCCGCTGCCTCGCAGCGAAGCGCTGGCCCGGGGCGAGCCGCTGCCGCACGCCGGATCGCCCGACGACGACGCGCAGCCGCCCGCCGCGGACTGAGGTCGCGTGGAGCGCGCGAGCCGGTGGGCCGGGCTCGCGCGCCGGGCGCGCCGGCCCGGCTAGCCGTGGTGCAGCGCGACCGTCTTCAGCGCGGTGAACGCGTAGAGGGCCTCGAAGCCTTTCTCACGGCCATGGCCGCTGCGGCCGACGCCGCCGAAGGGGAGCTCGATGCCGCCGCCGGCCCCGTAGTTGTTCACGAAGACCTGTCCGGCGCGGAGTTTCCGGGCCAGCCGGAGCTGGCGCGCGCCGTCGCGCGTCCAGACCCCGGCGACGAGGCCATAGGGCGTGCCGTTCGCGAGCGCGACCGCCTGCGCCTCGTCGTCGAAGCGGCCGACCGCCAGGACCGGGCCGAAGATCTCCTCCTGGGCGAGGCGGTGCGACGGCGGGACGCCGGCCAGCAGGACCGGCGGCTGGTAGAACCCCGATCCGGGCGCGCCCGCGGCGATGCCGCCCCGGGCCGCGACCTCGATCCCGTCGGCGTCCGCCTCGGCCAGGAAGTCGGCGACCCGCCGGTGCTGGCGCTCCGAGACCAGCGGCCCGAGGTCGAGATCGTCGAGCGCGGGCCCGGCGCGCAGCGCCGAGAAGCGTTCGGCGAGCCTTGCCAGCACCTCGGGGTAGACCGATGCCTGGACCAGCACGCGGCTGCCCGCCGAGCAGGTCTGGCCGGCGTTCTGCAGGATCGCGCCGACCAGGACCGGCAGCGCGGCGTCGAGGTCGGCATCGGCGAACACCAGCTGGGGAGATTTCCCGCCCAGCTCCAGCGTCACCGGGCAGTGGTGCGCGGCCGCCGCCTGGGCGACCCGGCGGCCGGTGTCCGGCGAGCCGGTGAACGACAGGTGATCGATGCCGGGATGCTCGGCCAGCGCCTGTCCGGCCTCGCTGCCGAGCCCGGTGACGAGATTGAGCGCGCCCGGCGGCAGCCCGGCCTCGGCGCCGAGCTGTGCGACCTGCAGCAGGGACAGGCAGGCATCCTCGGCCGGCTTGACCACGCAGGCGTTGCCGGCGGCGAGGGCGGCGCCGACCGAGCGCCCGAAGATCTGCAGGGGGTAGTTCCACGGGATGATGTGCCCGGTGACCCCGTGCGGCTCGCGCAGCGTCAGCACGGTGTAGCCGTGCCGGTAGGGAATCGTCTGCCCGTGCAGCTTGTCGGCGGCGCCGGCGTAGAACTCGAAGTAGCGGGCGAGGGCCTGCGCGTCGGCGCGCGCCTGCGACAGCGGCTTGCCGGTGTCGCGCGCTTCGGTCCGCGCGAGCGCCTCGCCGTGCGCCTCCACCCGATCGGCCCAGCGTCGCAGCACCCGGCCGCGATGCAGCGCATCGGTGCGGCCCCAGGGCCCCGCCGCCGGTTCGGTGCCGTCGCCGTCGTAGGCGCGCCGCGCCGCGCGCACCGCGCGGTCGACGTCGACGGCATCGCCGCGCGCGATCCGGGCGAAGCCGGCGCCGTCGGAGGGATCGACCACCGGAAGGCTCGCGCCGGCCGCGGGCGCGACCGGTGCGTTGTCGATGAACAGCGCGTGGCTTTCGGGGGCCTGGCTCATGCGGTGCCTCGTGGGAATCTCGACCGGACCGGCTTCGGTCCCGCTGCCCGCATTATCCCGCTGCGCGGCGACCCCCGCGGACGAAGTCCGATACACTTTTGCCTCCCGTCGCCCGCCCGTCACGGACCATGAACCTCGATCGCGTCGACCCCGGCCGCCGCCTGCCGGACGAGTTCAACGTCATCGTCGAGATCCCGATGAACGCCGACCCCATCAAGTACGAGGTCGACAAGGAGACCGGGGCGCTGTTCGTCGATCGCTTCATGACGACGGCGATGCACTATCCCTGCAACTACGGCTATGTCCCGCACACGATCGCCGGCGACGGCGATCCGGTCGACGTGCTGGTGATCACGCCGTTCCCGGTGGCGGTCGGCGCGGTGGTGCGCTGCCGCCCGCTGGGCCTGCTCAAGATGGAGGACGAGGCCGGCGGCGATGCCAAGCTGCTCGCGGTGCCGATCGACCGGATCCTGCCGATCTACAAGCACTGGCGCAAGGTGGGCGACATCGCGCCGGAACGTCTGGCGACGATCCGGCACTTCTTCGAACACTACAAGGACCTGGAGCCCGGCAAGTGGGTCCGGGTGCTGGGCTGGGGCGATCCGGACGAGGCGATCCGGGAAGTCATGTCGGGCGTCGCGCGCTACGAGGCGGCGGCGGACAAGCCGAATTTCTAGGGGCCCGTTCAGCGGCGCCGCGAGGCTACATGGGCGCGGATCAGCGGCGCCGGGTCGGGTCCGATCAGTTCGTGGTCGCGGTCGAGCAGCCACAGGCGGACCAGCCCGGACAGGAAGACGGTGGTCTCGAGGGCAGCCGTGGCGGGGTCGATCGCCGGCCGGAGCAGTTGCAGCGCGCGGGCGCGCAGGTAGGCCTCGTGCAGCCGGTCGCGCAGCTCGGCATGGCGGCGGCGCTGCAGCACCAGCTCCTCGGCCAGGGCGTCGACGTACTCGCAGCCGAACAGGAGGATCTCGAAGGTGCGGCGGGTGGCCTCGCAGTTGCCGATGGTCGCGACGACCGTGAGCATGAAGCGCTCGATGGCGGCGAGCGGGTCGCCGTCGGGCCCCGCGCTCAGGTCGGGGCCGATCCGGTCGACCAGCGGCAACTCGACTTCGTCCCGCATGGCCCGGAACAGCGCCGCCTTGTCGGAGAAATGGAAGTAGACGGCGCCGCGCGTCAGCCCGGCCGAGCGCGCGATCTGCTCGAGGGTGGTGCGGGCATAGCCATGCCGCTCGAACTGCTCGCGCGCCGCGGCGATGAGCCGGGCGCGGGTCTGGGCGGACTCTTCCTTGGTGCGGCGGGCCATGGCATCCCGTTTACATACATACGAGAATGTATATAATCCACGCTTCCTTGTCCACCCGGCCCGTGCCGTTCCTGCCCATGACCGACGCCATCCGCCGCCCGCTCCTGCTCGTGTCGTCGCTGGTGGTCGCACTGCTGCTCGGCGCTTGTGACCGCGGCGGCGCGGCGGGGCAGGCGGGGGCCGGGGCGCCGGCGGGGCCGCCGCCGATCCCCGTCACCGCGGTCGAGATGCAGCCGCGCACGGTACCGATCGTGCTCGAGGCGGTAGCGCGCACCGAAGGTTCGCGCGAGGTCGAGGTGCGCGCCCGGGTGAGCGGCATCCTCGAGCGCCAGCTGTTCCGCGAGGGCGAGCCGATCAAGGCCGGCGCGCCGATGTACCGCATCGAGCGGGCGCCGTTCGAGATCGCGCTGGCGCAGGCGCGCGCCGCGCTCGCCGAGGCCGGCTCGCGCGCGCAGCGCGCGCAGCTCGAGGCCACGCGGCTCGAGAAGCTGCTCGCCGACCGCGCGATCAGCCAGCGCGAGTACGACGATGCGCAGTCTTCGCGCCAGCAGACCCAGGCATCGCTGCTGGCGGCGCAGGCGCGGGTGCGCGAGGCCGAGCTGAACCTCTCCTATACCAGCGTCGTGGCCCCGATCGGCGGCATCGCCGGGCGCGCGCTGCATTCGGAAGGCAGCCTGGTCGCGCCGGGCGCCGACAGCAGCCTGCTCACCACGCTCACGCGCACCGATCCCATCTGGGTGCGTTTCTCGCTGTCCGAATCCGAGCATGCGCAACTGCGCGGCGCCGACGAGCGCGCCGCGCGCGTCGGCCTGCTGCTGCCCGACGGCAGCGAGTACGCGCGCGCCGGGCGGCTGAATTTCACCGGCTCGACCGTGGACCCGAGGCTCGGGACGGTGCAGTTGCGCGCCGAGTTCGCCAATCCGTCGTTGGCGCTGCTGCCCGGCCAGTACGTGAAGGCGCGGGTCGAGATCGGGCGCCGCGAAGCCTTCGTGGTGCCGCAGTCGGCGGTGCAGCAGACCGACCGGGGGCGCTTCGTCTGGGTCGTCGACGCCTCGAACCAGGTGTCGCTGCGCGCGGTGGAAACCGGCGGCTGGGTCGGCAAGGACTGGGTCGTGCGCGAAGGGCTCCAGGCCGGTGACCGGGTGGTGGTCGACAACCTGCTGCGACTGCGCCCCGGGGCGAGCGTGCAGCCGAAGGCGCCCGAGGAGCAGGGCGCCGCCCCGGCGCAGGCCGCTCCGGCCGCCGGCGGCGCGCGCTGACCGCGGGGATCGCATGTCGCGCTTCTTCATCGATCGCCCGATCTTCGCGGCCGTCCTGTCGATCGTGATCGTGCTCGCGGGGCTGGTGGCTTCGCAGGTGCTGCCGGTCGCGCAATACCCCGAGATCGCGCCGCCGACGGTGACGATCACGACCAGCTATCCCGGCGCGAGCGCCGAGACCCTGGCGAAGACCGTGGCCGCGCCGATCGAGGAGCAGCTCTCCGGCGTCGAGGGGCTGCTGTACTTCAGCTCGAGCTCGTCGTCCAACGGCTCGGTGACGATCACGGCGACCTTCGAGGTCGGCACCGACGTCGACCAGGCGACCTTCAACATGAACAACCGCGTGCAACTCGCGCAGCCGCGGTTGCCCGACGAGGTGCGGCGCAACGGCGTGACCGTGCAGAAGCGCTCGAACGACATCCTGCTGGTGGTGGCGTTGAGCTCGCCGGACGGGCGCTACGATACCCTCTACCTGTCGAACTACGCGTCGCTGAACCTGGTCGACGAGCTCAAGCGGGTGCCGGGCGTCGCCGACGTGACGATCTTCGGCGCGCGCGACTATTCGATGCGGATCTGGCTCAAGCCGGACCGGATGGCGCAGCTCGGCGTCACCGCCTCGGACGTCGCCGCCGCGGTGCGCGCGCAGAACGCGCAGTACGCTGCGGGCAAGATCGGCGCCGAGCCGGCGGCGCCGGGGCAGAGCCTGGTCTACACCGTCACCGCCCAGGGCCGGCTGGTCGAGCCCGAGCAGTTCGGCGAGATCGTCGTGCGCGCGGGCGGCCCGTCGGGGGTGCTGCGGCTCAAGGACGTGGCGCGCATCGAGCTGGGCGCCCAGAGCTACGACGCGTTCAACACCCTCGACGGCAAGCCGACCATCGGCACCGCGGTGTTCCTGCAGTCGGGCGCCAACGCGCTCGACGTGGCGAACGCGGTCAAGGCGAAGATGGCCGAACTGAAGCAGCGCTTCCCCGAGGGGCTCGACTTCATCATCCCGTTCGATACCACCCGCTTCGTCGAGTCCTCGATCAACGAGGTGACCAAGACGATCCTCGAGGCGGCGGTGCTGGTCGTCCTGGTCGTCTTCGTGTTCCTGCAGACGGCGCGCGCGACCTTCATCCCGATGATCGCGGTGCCGGTCTCGCTGATCGGGACCTTCGCGGGCCTGTGGCTGTTCGGCTTCTCGATCAACACGCTGACGCTGTTCGCGATGGTGCTGGCGATCGGCATCGTCGTCGACGACGCGATCGTGGTCCTCGAGAACGTCGAGCGCCTGATGCGCGAGCAGGCGATGTCGGCCTACGACGCGGCGGTCGAGGCGATGCGGGAGGTCTCCGGCGCGATCGTCGCGATCGTTCTGGTGCTGTGCGCGGTGTTCGTGCCGGTGGCGTTCCTGGGCGGCATCGCCGGGCAGCTGTACAAGCAGTTCGCGGTCACCGTGGCGATCGCGGTCGTGCTGTCGGGCTTCGTCGCGCTTACCCTCACGCCCGCGCTGTGCGCGCTGATGCTCAAGCCCGGGGATCACCAGTCCCGTCTGTTCCGGCCGTTCAACGCCGGCTTCAACGCGCTGACGCGCCTGTTCCTCGGGGCGGTCGGCCTGTCGCTGCGCCGGCGCCTGCTGTCGGTCCTGGCGTTCCTGGGGGTGCTGGGCCTGCTCGCGCTGCTGTTCACCCGCATCCCGACCAGCTTCGTGCCGCCCGAGGACCAGGGCTACGTGATCGGCGCGGTGATCCTGCCCGACGGCGCGACGCTCGAGCGCACCGGCAAGAGCGGGGCGGCACTGCAGCAGATGTTCGCCGACCATCCGGCGATCGAGCACATGTTCGTGGTGAACGGCTTCGACCTGATCGGCGGCGGCAACAAGACCAACGCGGCCACCATCTTCGTGCCGCTGAAGGACTGGTCGCAGCGCACGCAGGGCGCGCAGGAGGTGGCCGGCGAGATCTTCATGCGCGGGATGGCGCTGACCGACGGGATCGCGCTCGCCTTCAATCCGCCGGCGATCCGCGGCCTGGGCACGGCCGGCGGCTTCGAGGTCTACGTCCAGGGCCGCTCGGACCCCGACCCGAGGCGGCTCGAGCAGGTGGTGCAGTCGCTGATGGGCGAGCTGTCGGCGCATCCGGCGCTGCAGGGGATCAATACCTTCTATCGGCCGACGGTGCCGCAGCTGCTGGTCGAGGTCGATCGCGAGAAGGCGCTGTCGCTCGGCGTGCCGGTGCAGGACGTGTTCGACGCGCTGCAGAGCACGATGGGCACGCTCTACGTCAACGACTTCAACAAGTTCGGCCGGACCTACCGGGTGCAGGTGCAGGCCGACGCGCCGTATCGCGCCCGGCCCGAGGACCTGGGGAACGTGTTCGTGCGGGCCGCGGGCGGCGAGATGATCCCGCTGAAGGCGCTGATCAGCACCCGCAGCGTGGTCGGTCCGGAGCAGCTCGAGCGCTTCAACGGATTCGTCGCCGCGAAGGTGCTCGGCAGCGGCAAGCCGGGCATCAGCTCGGGCGACGCGCTGCGCGCGGTCGAGGAAGTGGCCGCGAGGACGCTGCCGCCCGGCTACCAGATCGCCTGGACCGGCCAGGCGTACCAGGAGAAGCGCACCGGGAGCGCGTCGATCTTCGCGTTCGGCTTCGCGATCGTCATGGTCTACCTGATCCTGGCGGCGCTGTACGAGCGCTGGGGCCTGCCTGTGGCGGTGCTGCTGGCGGTGCCGTTCGCGATCGCGGGCGCGCTCGGCTTCGTGCTGCTGCGCGGGCTCGAGAACGACATCTACTTCCAGATCGGCCTGGTGGTGCTGATCGGCCTGGCGGCCAAGAACGCGATCCTGATCGTCGAGTTCGCGCAGCAGGCGTTCCTGGCCGGCAAGACTCCGGTGGAGTCGGCGCTGCAGGCGGCGCGCCTGCGGTTCCGGCCGATCGTCATGACCTCGCTGGCGTTCGTGCTGGGCGTGGTCCCGCTGGTGCTGGCCTCCGGAGCCGGCGCGGCGGCGCGGCGCTCGATGGGCACGGGGGTGTTCGGCGGGATGATCGTGGCCACTTTCGTTGCGACGATCTTCGTGCCGCTGTTCTTCACGCTGACCGCGCGACGTCGTCGCGGACGCGCCGGCGCGGCGCACGGAGAATCGCAATGAGCGCGTCGCCGCGGAGCGGTGCGGACACCGGGCGGGCGGCCGCGCCCGGCCGGTGGCGCCGGCGCGCGGCCGGCCTGGTCGCG
>JBDHRX010000104.1:0-10391 GCA_039807785.1 Burkholderiaceae bacterium | reverse complement strand
AGGCCAGCGCCGCCGAGCGCGCCGGCGCGGCGGTCCAGGCCGCCGTCGCCCAGGTGTCGCCGGCCGGCGGCGGCCTCGCCTCGCTGCGCGGCCACTGGATCCTGCTGGTGGTGGCGCCGGGCGCCTGCGACGCCGGCTGCCGGGAGCGGCTCTACGAGATCCGGCAGGTCCGGCTCACCACCGGCAAGGATCGCGACCGCGTCGAGCGGGCCTGGATCGTCCAGGACGATGCCGCGCCCGATCCGGCGCTGCTCGCCGGGCACGACGGGCTGGTGCTGATGCGCGCCGATGCCGCCGCGCTCGCGCGCGAGCTGCCGGCCGAATCCGGCGCCGCCGTCTCGGATCACATCTACGTCGTCGACCCGCTCGGGAACCTGATGATGCGGTTCCCGAAGGACGCCGATCCCAATCGCATGAAGAAAGACCTGGCCAAGCTGCTGCGCGCCTCGAGGGTGGGCTGACATGACCGCGACGATCCAGGGGCGCTCCGCGCCCGACGCCGAACAACGTCCTGCGCCGGCCGCCGGTTACCGGCGCCTGATCGTGCTGACGCTGCTGCTCACCCTGGGCCTGATCATGCTCGGCGCCTACGTGCGCCTGAGCGATGCCGGCCTCGGCTGTCCCGACTGGCCGGGCTGCTACGGCAAGCTCACGCCGCTGCACGCCAAGGAGCAGATCGCGCAGGCGGTCGCCGAGCAGGGCGGCGAGCACGGCCCGGTCTCGATGGGCAAGGCATGGCGCGAGATGGTCCACCGCTATTTCGCGCAGGCGCTCGGGCTGCTGATCATCGCGATCGCGGCGATCGCCTGGCGCCGGCGCGAGGCGCTGCGGCAGTCGCCGGCGCTGCCGATCGCGCTGGTCGGCGTCGTGATCCTCCAGGGGATCTTCGGCATGTGGACGGTCACGCTGCTGCTGAAGCCGGCGATCGTCACGGGCCACCTGATCGGGGGGCTGCTCACCTTCGCGCTGCTGCTGTGGTTGTGGCTGCGGCAACTGCCGCCGCCGCGCTACGTCGACGCCGAGCCGGTGGCCGCGCTCGCGGGCCCGGCGCTCGTCGGCCTGGTGCTGCTGTCGGGGCAGATCTTCCTCGGCGGCTGGACCAGCACCAACTACGCGGCGCTGGCCTGCACCGACCTGCCCACCTGCCAGGGCCGGTGGTGGCCCGACATGAACTTCGGCGACGCCTTCCATTTCGTGCGCGAGCTCGGCAAGACCGGCGACGGCGAGAACCTGCCGATGCAGGCGCTGACCACGATCCACCTGATGCACCGGGTCGGCGCGGTGATCGTCGCGGTCTACATCGGCTGGCTCGGCTGGCGGGCGCGCGCCACCGCGGGCGTGGCCGGGCTCGGCGGCGCGCTGCTGGCGATGCTGGTGCTGCAATGGCTGCTCGGGCTGTCGAACGTGTACTTCAGCCTGCCGATCGGCGTCGCGGTGGCGCACAACGGCGGCGCCGCGGTGCTGCTGGCGCTGCTGCTGGGCCTGTACCACCGCGCCCGCCAGGCGCGCCTGAAGGTCTGACCCGCATGGACGTCTCCGAGATCGGGCCCGCGAGCTGGCGCCACGTCGGCGGCCAGTACCTCGCGCTGACCAAGCCGCGCATCGTGATGCTGGCGGCCTTCTGCGCGCTGATCGGGATGCTGCTCGCCGCCGAAACCACGGTGCCGTGGCAGATCATGGTGTTCGGCACGGCCGGCATCTCGCTGCTGGCCGGCGCGGGCTTCGCGTTCAACTGCGTGATCGAGCGCAGCATCGACGCGCGGATGGCGCGCACCCGCGGCCGGCCGCTGGCGCGCGGCGAGGTCGGCACGGCGCCGGCGATCGCGTTCGCGTCGACCATCGGGACGCTCGGCGCCGCGATGCTCTACCTGTTCGTGAACCCGCTCACGATGTGGCTCACGCTCGCCACCTTCGTCGGCTACGCGGTCGTCTATACGGTGCTGCTCAAGCCGGCGACGCCGCAGAACATCGTGATCGGGGGCGCCTCCGGCGCGATGCCGCCGGTGCTGGGCTGGGCGGCGGTCGCCGACGAGGTGAGCGCCGCCTCGCTGGTGCTGTTCCTGATCATCTTCGTCTGGACGCCGCCGCACTTCTGGTCGCTGGCGCTGTACCGCGTCGAGGACTACCGGAAATCGGGGCTGCCGATGCTGCCGGTCACTCACGGTCCCGAGTTCACGCGGCTGAACATCCTGCTCTACACGCTGCTGCTGGTCGCGGCATCGCTGCTGCCCTACATGATCGCGATGAGCGGCCCGTTCTACCTCGGCTGTGCGCTGCTGCTCGGGGCGGTGTACGTCGGCTACGCATGGCGCATGTGGCGCGCGTATTCCGACGCCCTGGCGCGCAAGGCCTTCGGCTACTCGATCTTCTACCTGGCGGCGTTGTTCGGCGCGCTGCTGCTCGACCACTACCTGCGCTGACGCGGCGCAGCGGTTCCGACGGAGGCTCCGGCCGCATGAACGATCTCACCCGCCGCCTGTCCCGCCTCGCGCTCGCCGGTTCCCGGATGCGCGCGGCGGCCTGGGCACTGCTGTGCTGCCTGGTGCTCGCCGGCTGCCAGGGCCGGCCCGAGTTCCGGAACACCGACGTCTCCGGCGCCGACTTCGGCGGCGAGCTTTCGCTCACTGCGCACGACGGCAAGCCGCGCACGCTGGCCGATTTCCGCGGCAAGGCGGTGGTGATCTTCTTCGGCTACACGCAGTGCCCCGACGTCTGCCCGAGCACGCTGGCGGAGCTCGCCGAGGTGATGCGGCAGCTCGGCCCGGACGCCGACCGGGTCCAGGTGCTGTTCGTCAGCGTCGACCCCGAGCGCGACACGCAGGAGCTGCTGTCGCACTACGTGCCGGCCTTCGATCCGCGTTTCATCGGCCTGTTCGGCGATGCCGAGGCCACCGCGCGCACCGCCAAGGCGTTCCGGGTGTTCTACCAGAAGGTGCCGGGCAAGACGCCCGGCAGCTACACCGTCGACCATACGGCCGGCAGCTACGTCTACGACCCGCAGGGCCGGCTGCGCCTGTTCATCAAGCACGGCACCGGGCCGGAGCCCATCGTCCACGACCTGAAGGCGCTGCTGAAGGGCTAGCGCCCGGGGCCGCCGCCGGGGCGCGCGCCGGCGGCGCTACGGCAGCTTCTTACAGCAGCTTCTCGATCGCCGGCGCGAGGTCCTCGGGGGCGGTGGTCGGCGCGAAGCGCTCGACCACGCGCCCCTCGCGGTCGACCAGGAACTTGGTGAAGTTCCACTTGATCGCCTCGGAGCCGAGCAGCCCCGGGGCTTCCTTGCGCAGCCAGCGGAACAGCGGGTGCGCGTCGTCGCCGTTGACCTCGACCTTGGCGAACATCGGGAAACTGACGCCGAACTGCGTCTCGCAGAACTGCGCGATCTCGGTGCCGGTGCCGGGTTCCTGGGCGCCGAACTGGTTGCACGGGAAGCCGAGGATCTCGAGCCCGCGATCGCGGTACTTGCGGTACAGCGCCTCGAGCCCCGCGTACTGCGGCGTGAGCCCGCACTGGCTGGCGGTGTTGACGATCAGCAACACCTTGCCGCGGTAGGCCGACAGCGGACGCGGCCGGCCCTCGATCGATTCGGCCTCGAAGTCGAGAACGGTGCTCATCTCGGGTCTCCCGGAGCCGGGGTGGGCGGAGCCGGCGCGCCGGCCTGCAATGCGGCGAGCAGGGTCGCGCCGACGATCAGCAGTCCGCCTACGATGGTACGCGCTTGCAGCGCCTCGCCGCCGAGGATCACCGCCGAGGTCGCGGCGAACAGCACTTCGGAGAGCATCACGATCGCGGTCACCGAGGCCGGCAGGCGCGCGGCGCCGTACTGCAGCGCGAGGTTGCCGGCCAGCAGCGCCGCCGCCAGCCCCAGGCTGCCGGCGATCCAGGGCCAGGCCGGGACGGGCACCGGGGCGATCAGGCCCAGCGACGCGAGCATGATCCCCAGTGCCGCGGGGACCGAGGCGCCGCCGACCAGCATCGCCAGCGCGCGCGCCGACTCGGGGTCGTCGCGATGCCGGCGCACCAGCACGTTGACCAGCGCGAAGCTCGCGCCGCCGATGATGCCGAGCCAGTCGGCGAGCGATGCCGGCAGCGGCAACCCGGCCTGGGGACGCCACAGCACGATCGCCGCGCCGCCGAGCGCCAGTGCGACGCGCGCGAGGGCCGCGGGCGTGATCGACTCGCGCAGCAGCCAGCGCGCCAGCAGCAGCGACCAGACCGGCATCAGGTAGAACAGCAGCACGACGCGTACCACCTCGCCGATCAGCACCGCCGAGTTGAAGGCGGCGTTGGTGATGCCGGCCGCCAGGGCCAGCCAGACGAGCCGGGGACGGCAGCGCAGCGCGGACCAGGCCTGCGGTCGCCCGAGGCCGAGCGCCAGGGACGACAGTGCGAGCGCGATCGCGGTGGCCCACAGGCTGTGCAGGCCGAGCGCGTGCAACTGCCGGAACGGCCACCACGACAGGCCCCAGATCAGCGCGTTGAACAACAGGCACGACAGGGCGGCGGCAGGCAACGCGGGGTGGGTCGCAGGCATGGCTGCCGAGGATAGCCGAACCCCGCTTCGGGCGGAGCGCGCGCCGTTCCGGGCAGGGGTGCGGCGGGCGCGGGCCCACCCCGGGCGGGCAAAAGAAAGCCGCCTCGGGAGATCCTCGGCGGCCAAGAGGGGGAGGAAAGAACGCGTGAAACGCGCCGCGAAAGCTCGCGACGCCCCCGTTAGACGTACTCGGCGAGCGCGCCTTTCATCTTTTGCAGCGCCTTGGCCTCGATCTGGCGGATGCGCTCGGCCGACACCCCGAACTCGTCGGCCAGCTGGTGCAGCGTCATCGAGCCGCCCTCGGATTCGTCGCGCAGCCAGCGGGCCTCGACGATGCGCCGGCTGCGTGCGTCGAGCGCGCCGAGCGCCCGGGCGATGCCGTCGCTCTGCAGCCGGTCGTACTCGCGCGACTCGATCACCTGCGTGGGCTCGGAGTGCGGCGCCGCCAGCCAGGCCGCCGGGGCATAGCGCTCCTCGCCGTCCTCGACCTGCCCGTCCAGCGCGAGGTCCTGGCCGCCGAGGCGCGTCTCCATCTCGACCACATCCTTGTCGCGCACGTTCAGCTCGCGCGCGATGGCGTCGACTTCCGCCGACGTGAGCGTGCGCGGGCCGTTCTTGTGCGAGCGCAGGTTGAAGAACAGCTTGCGCTGCGCCTTGGTGGTGGCGACCTTCACCATGCGCCAGTTCTTGAGGATGTACTCGTGGATCTCGGCCTTGATCCAGTGCAGCGCGAACGACACCAGGCGCACCCCGCGCTCGGGGTCGAAGCGCTTGACCGCCTTCATCAGGCCGATGTTCCCTTCCTGGATCAGGTCCGCGTGCGGCAGCCCGTAGCCCAGGTACTGGCGGGCCACCGAGACGACGAGACGCAGGTGCGACATCACCAGCTCACGGGCGGCGCCGAGGTCCTCCTGGTCGCGGTAGCGGCGCGCGAGGTCGACCTCGTGCTCCGCGCTGAGCATCGGCAGGCGATGGACCGCCGAGATGTAGGCGTCCAGGTTCCCGACGGCCGGCAATGCCATGACAGCGCCGGACTGGGCGGCGGGCACGAGGGCGGTCGAATTCCTTTTGGACATGCGTGCGTTCCTTTCATGCATCGGGGAAGCGGCCGAAGAGCCCGGTGAGGTGCCGGATGCCCTCACCATCTGATGACCCATCAGTCAGTTCCGAGCGTTCCGCAACATTAGCACTCATTCCATGAGAGTGCCAACAAATCCTGCCTATCGACGCGATAGTCTGGGGCTTGCGCCGCAGCATGCCGATGATTTACTTATAACACATTGATTATCAAGGATATTGTACTACAGCCCGGGCTGATCCGCAGGCCGGCCGACGACGTGCTACCGTTCCGGGAGGGGCGTCGGGGCACCCGTTGCCGTTCCGGCCGTTCCGGCCGCTCCGGCCACCCCGGCGGACCGGCCGGACCCCCGCGAGGAACCTGCGCATGCTCGAGCTCTATACCTTCTTCCGCAGTTCGGCTTCGTTCCGGGTCCGGATCGCGCTCAACCTGAAGGGGCTCGCCTGGACGCCGCACGCGGTGTCGCTGCCCGCCGGCGCGCAGAAGCAGCCGGCCTATCGCGCGGTCAATCCGCAGGGCCTGGTCCCCGCGCTGGCCGACGGCACGCAGGTCCTGAGCCAGTCGCTGGCCATCATCGAGTACCTGGACGAGACCCGGTCCGGCCCCAGGCTGCTGCCCGCGGATCCGGCCGGCCGCGCCAGGGTGCGGTCACTGTCGATGCTGATCGCCGCCGAGATCCATCCGCTGAACAACCTGCGCGTGCTCGGCTACCTGCGCGAGACGCTGAAGCTGGACGAGGCGGCGCTCGCCGGCTGGTACCGGCACTGGTGCGACGAGGGGCTGGCGGCGTTCGAGCGCCAGCTCGCCGACGGCGGCAGCGGTCGCTTCTGCCACGGCGACCAGCCGACAATGGCCGATGCCTGCCTGGTGCCGCAGGTCTTCAACGCGCGCCGGTTCGACACCCGGGTCGAGCGCTATCCGGCAGTGATGCGGATCCACGACGCCTGCATGGCGCTCGAGGCGTTCCGCAAGGCCGAGCCCTCGGCACAGCCAGACGCCGCGCGGGCCGGCTGAAACGTTGCCCGCGCCGGGTCTCCCGGCGCGCGTTCCGGCGGGCCGCCCGGCGCCGATCCCCGCCCATCCCCGGCCTGTTTCCCGCCCATCCCGAATGGTCGCCCCGGCCCGACCGGCGGGTGCCGTGCCGGCCGGGCCCCGTCATAGCATTGGGCGTCACCCGCCGTCGCGGACCCGTCCGCGCTCGGGCGAGGTTGCGATCACGAACAGCCTGCGAGCGCCCATGCCAGCCGAGACCAGCCACCATCTGCCCGTCACGATCCGCGTGGCCGCTTCCGACGACGACCTGCGCCGGGTGCTCGCGCTGCGTGCGTCCGCCGGCGCGCCGGGGTCGAGGCCGGCGGCGAATGCCCCCGAGGTCTGGGACCTGCGCCCGAACGCGACGCTGCTGCTCGCCGAGTCGCGCGTCGATGGCGAGGCGCTCGGCAGCCTGCGGATCCTGGCCGGCGAGCGCGGGCGGCTGATGGTCGAGGACCGGGTCGATCTTCCGGCTTCGCTGAAGGCGGTCTCGATCGCCGAGGCGTCCGCGCTGACGGTCAGGGCGGGACGCGACGCGACGCTGGTGCGCCTGATGCTCTGGAAGGCGTTCCATCGCCACTGCCTGGCGGCGCAGGTCGACAGCATGCTGATCGCGGTGCGCGCCGAAGCGCAGCGCCAGTACGAGTGGCTCGGCTTCCACGATCCCTCGTCCGGCGCGCTGCGCTTCGCGGCCGACGGCGGCGCGCCGACGTACCGGGTGATGACGCTCGGCGTGTTCGAGGCGCACGAGCGCTCGCAGCGGGCCGGGCACCCGCTGCACGATTTCTTCTTCGTCGAGCGGCATCCCGAGATCGACCTGCTCGCGCCGGTCGCCGACCATCGCCCGCCGCGCCGCCGCCCGGGCGGCGCGGCGAGCCTGCCCGATCATGCGCGGATCGCCGCGCAGCTCCAGGAAGTCGCTTTCGTCTGATTTCCCGGCCCGGCCGGGGCGCCGCCCCGATCAGTCGAACAGGGCGCTGGCGAACTCGCCGGCCGAGAACGCCTGCAGGTCCTCGATGCCTTCGCCGACGCCGATGAAATAGACCGGGATCGGCCGTTCACGGCGCGTATGGGCCAGCGCGGCGATCGCGCCGCCCCGGGCGGTCCCGTCGAGCTTGGTCACGACCAGCCCGGTCAGGCCGACCGCGTCGTCGAAGGCCTTGACCTGGGCGAGCATGTTCTGCCCGGTGTTGCCGTCCAGGACCAGGAGCGTCTCGTGAGGGGCGCCGTCCATCGCTTTCGCGACGACGCGGCGGATCTTCTTCAGCTCCTCCATCAGGTGGAGCTGGGTCGGCAGCCGGCCGGCGGTGTCGACCATCACGACGCCGGTTCGCCGGGCACGGCCGGCGTTGACCGCATCGAACGCCACTGCGGCCGGGTCGCCGCCCTGCTGAGCGATCACTTCGACGTCGTTGCGCGCGCCCCATTCGGCCAGCTGCTCGCGGGCGGCCGCCCGGAAGGTGTCGCCCGCGGCCAGCAGGATCGTCTTGCCCTCGCGGCGCAGGTGATGCGCCAGCTTGCCGATCGAGGTGGTCTTGCCGGCGCCGTTGACGCCCGCGATCATCAGGATCAGGGGTTCGGCGCGGTCGATGTCGATCGGCCGCTCGAGCGGCGCCAGCAGCTCCGCGACCAGTGCGCGCAGGGCCTGCCGGACCTGCTCGCCGTCGGCGAGCCGATCGCGGCGCACGCGCTGGCGCAGCTCGCGCATCAGCCACTCGGTGGTCGCGACGCCGGCGTCGCTTGCCAGCAGCGCGGTCTCGAGCTCCTCGAACAGCGCCTCGTCGACCCGGACGCCGGAGAACAGTCCGGCGAGGTTGCCCCGGGTCTTCGACAGCCCCTCGCGCAGCCGCTTCATCCACGAGCGGCGCTCGGGCGACGCGGCGTTGGCCGGATGGGGCACCGGGGCGTCGGCCGGAGCGGACGCCGGCCGGGCGACGGCCGGGACGGAGGGGACCGGGGCAGGGGAGACCGGGACGGAAGGGACGGGGACGGAAGGGACGGGGACGGAGGAGACCGGCGCGAGCGCCGGCGTATCGGCGGGAGGCGGTCCGTCGACGGGGCGCGGCCCGGTCGCGCCGGCCTGCGGCGGGGCGGGATCGGGCGTCGCGGCCGGTACCGACGGGTTCGGTTCGGGGGCGGACGGAGCGGCGCCGCCGTCCGCGGGCCTTTTGCGACGTAGGAATCCGAACATGGCTACACTCGGGCTCGATTCTACCTGCGCCGAAGATGCCCAACCTGCGCCGTCCGCCCCCGCCCGCATCACGCCCCGGCGCATGCCTTCCGGCCGTCGTCGCCTGCGCGTTCGCCGTGCTGCTCGGCGCCTGCGCGCTGCCGGTTGCGCCGGCGGCCGCCTCCGCCAGCCCGGCCGCCCCGACCAGCCCGGTCGCGGGCGCCCCTGCTTCCGCCGCCCCGGTCGCTTCCGCGCCGGCCGCAGGGGTCTTCGAACGCACGCTGCCCAACGGGATGAAGGTCGTCGTGCACGAGGACCGGCGCGCGCCGACCGTCGTGCACCTGGTGCTGTACCGGGTCGGGTCGATGGACGAGGTGAACGGCACCACCGGGGTCGCGCATGTGCTCGAGCACATGATGTTCAAGGGCACCAGGCTGGCGCCCGGCGGCGAGTTCTCGCGCCGCGTCGCCGCGCTCGGGGGGCGCGAGAACGCGTTCACCGCGCGTGACTACACCGGCTATTACCAGCAGCTGGGCAGCCGCGATCTGCCCGAGGTCATGCGGCTCGAGGCCGACCGGATGACGAACCTCGAGTTCGTCGCCGGGGAGTTCGACCGGGAGATCAAGGTCGTCATGGAGGAGCGACGCCTGCGCACCGAGGATCGCGCGCAGGCGCTGGTCTACGAGCAGTTGATGGCGACCGCGTTCACCGCCTCCCCGTACCGGGTCCCGGTGATCGGCTGGATGGACGACCTGCTCTCGATGCGGATCGACGACGTCGAGGCCTGGTACCGGCGCTGGTACACGCCGTCGAACGCGGTCCTGGTGGTCGTCGGCGACGTCTCCGGCGACGCGGTGTACCGGCTCGCCGAGCAGACCTACGGCCGCATCGCGCCGCGTGCGCTGCCCGGGCGCAAGCCCCAGCAGGAGCCGCCGCAGCGCGGCCTGCGGCGCGCCTGGGTCAAGGCGCCGGCCGAGAATCCCTACGTGATCATGGCGTTCAAGGTGCCGCGGCTCGCCGACGTCGGGCGCGATGCCGAGCCCTACGCGCTCGAGCTGCTGGCGGCGGTCCTCGATGCCGACGAGAACGGGCGGCTGACGCGCGAGCTGGTGCGCGGCGCGCGCGTGGCCAACCAGGCCGGCGCGAGCTATGGCCTGGTCGCGCGCGGCCCGGCGCTGTTCGTGCTCGACGGCACGCCCGCGCAGGGGCGCGGCACCGAGGACGTCGAGCGGGCACTGCGCGCCGAGATCGCCCGGATCGCGCGCGAAGGGGTGCGCGAGGACGAGCTGCAGCGGGTCAAGACCCAGTATGTCGCGGGCCGGATCTACCAGCGCGATTCGATGATGGGGCAGGCGATGGAGATGGGCAGCCTGGAGATCGCGGGTTTCTCGCATGCCGATGCCGACCGCATGCTGGAGCGGATCCGCGCGGTGACGGCGGCCGAAGTGCAGGCGGCGGCCGCGAAGTACTTCGACGACGACACGCTCACCGTGGTGACGCTGCAGCCCCAGCCGGTCGCCGCGGCGCCGGCACCCGCGCCGCCGGCCGGCGCGCGCCATCGCTGAGGCCGCGCATGCGCC
>JBDHRX010000103.1:0-10555 GCA_039807785.1 Burkholderiaceae bacterium | reverse complement strand
CGCCGGCGACTCCGCCGCGCCCCCCGCGCCCCCGGCGCCCGCCGCATCGCCGCCGGTCCCGGCCCCGGCCCCCTGCCGCGCCTCGATCTCGCGCAGCCAGCCGCGGAACTCGCAGCGCTCGAACAGCGCGCGCAGCGCGACCGGATCCTCGCCGGCCAGGTGGAGCGAGGCGTCGATCGACTCGACCTGCGGGTGCAGGTCGCAATCCGTCTTCACCGTGACCAGCTTCCGGGCGAGCGGCAGCCAGTCGAGCGCCTTGCGCAGGTTCTGGCCGGCCACGCCGCCGATCGCCCCGGCGTTCGCGACGACGTCGTCGAGCGATCCGTACTGCTCGATCCACTTCACGGCGGTCTTCGGCCCGACCTTCTCGACGCCGGGCACGTTGTCGACCGCGTCGCCCACCAGCGTGAGCCAGTCGACGATCCGGTCGGGCGGCACGCCGAAGCGGGCCCTGACGCCGTCGCGGTCGAGCCGCTCGACCGGCCCGCCCTCGCGGCCGACCATCGTGTTCACCAGCACCACCCGATCGTCGACCAACTGGGCCAGGTCCTTGTCGCCGGTCGAGATCACCGTGTTCATGCCCCGGCGCGAGGCCTGCCCGGCCAGCGTCGCGATCACGTCGTCCGCCTCGATGCCCTCGATCATCAACAGCGGCCAGCCCAGGGCGCGCACCATCTCGTGGATCACCGGGATCTGCCGCACCAGGTCCTCGGGCATCGCCTTGCGGTTGGCCTTGTACTCGGCGTACCAGTCGTCGCGGAAAGTCCGGCCGGGCGCGTCGAAGACCACGGCGCCATGCGTCGCATCGCCGCTCAATTTGCCGTCGGCACGCAGACGCCGTAGCATCGCGACCATGCCGCGCACTGCGCCGGTCGGCTCGCCGCTGCCGGTGCGCAGGTCCGGCAGCGCATGGAACGCGCGATACAGGAAACTCGAGCCGTCAACCAGCAGAAGCGTCTTTTCGGACATGTCCAGCAGCAAGCAGGTGCCGCAGTTGCGCGCGATCGCGAGCCAGGAACGCTCGACCTCGCTCAAGGCGCGCGAGTCCTGGCACATTCTGGGAATTATCTCAGAGTTCGTCGAAGCGACCGAACGCCTGGCCGAGATCCGTCCGGCGGTATCGATCTTCGGCAGCGCCCGCGTGCATCCGGGGCACCGCTGGTACGAGGCGACCGTCGATCTCGCCCGCCGCCTGTCCGACGCGGGCTTCGCGGTGGTCTCGGGAGGCGGCCCGGGCATCATGGAGGCGGCCAACCGCGGCGGATTCGCCGGCAAGTCGGCCTCGGTCGGGCTGAACATCCAGCTGCCGATGGAGCAGAGCAGCAACGGCTACCAGGACATCTCGCTCACGTTCCGCCACTTCTTCGCGCGCAAGGTCGCCTTCGCGAAGTACGCCTCGGCGTTCGTCGCCCTGCCCGGCGGCTTCGGCACGCTCGACGAACTGTGCGAGATGCTCACGATGGTCCAGACCCGGATGGGCCGGCGCATCCCGATCATCCTGATGGACGCGGCGTTCTGGTCGGGGCTGGTCGACTGGATGCGCGAGCAACTGCTCGGGAACGGCCTGATCTCGGAAGGCGACGTCGATCTGATCCAGGTCATCGACGACCCGGCCCGCGTGGTCGAGGCGATCTTCGATCACTACCAGACCCGCGGGTTCGTGCCGACCGCCGACGAGCACGAGCGGATGCTCTACCTCTAGGAGCGCCGACGACTCCCCGCCATGGCCGTCTTCACGCCCGTTTCGCGCGGCGAGCTCGCGCGCTGGCTCGAGCGCTACGATCTCGGTGAACTGCGCGAGCTCGAGGGAATCGCCTCGGGAATCGAGAACAGCAATTTCTTCGTCGCCACGACGTCGGGGCGGTTCGTCCTGACGCTGTTCGAGCGCCTGCGCGCCGGCGAGCTGCCGTTCTATCTCGGCCTGATGCACCACCTCGCCGGCCGGGGCATCCCCTGCCCCGACCCGGTCGCCGACCGCGCAGGCGCGGCGCTCGGCCAGCTCAACGGCAAGCCCGCCGCGCTGGTCACGCGCCTGGCGGGGCGCGCGATCGAGCGACCCGACCCCGGGCACTGCGCGCAGGTCGGGGCGCTGCTCGCGCGGATGCACCGTGCCGCCCGCGACTACGCCGGCAGCCTGCCGAACCTGCGCGGCATCGAGTGGCTGGCGCGAGCGACGCCCCGGGTGCTGCCGTTCCTCGATCGCGCGCAATCGCTGCTGCTGCTCGACGAGATCGCGCGGCAGCGGGTCTTCGCGGCCTCCGGCGCCCGCGCGACGCTGCCCTCGGGCGCCGTCCACGCCGACCTGTTCCGCGACAACGTCCTGTTCGAGGCGCCGGCCGGCGGCGGCGCGCCGCGCCTGGCCGGCGTGATCGACTTCTATTTCGCGGGCGTCGATGCCTGGACGTTCGACCTCGCGGTGGCGGTCAACGACTGGTGCATCGACGAGGCGAGCGGGACGCTCGACCCGCCGCGCTACGAGGCCCTGGCGCGTGCCTACTGCGACGCCCGCCCGCCGCTCGAAAGCGAGCGCGCCGCCTGGCCCATGATGTTGCGCGCCGGGGCGCTGCGCTTCTGGCTGTCGCGCCTGGACGACCTGCACCTGCCGAGGCCGGCCCAGATGGTCACCCCGAAGGATCCCGCGCACTTCGAGCGCATCCTGCGCGCGCGCCGCGACGGCGCGCCGCCGCTGCCGTGAACACCGATCCCTCCGCCTCGATCCGCGTGCGCGCCCTGCCCGCCGCGGCCGGCTGGCGCTGGATCGCCGACGGGTTCCGGCTGCTGCGGCGCCAGCCGATCGCGCTGCTCGCGATCGCGTTCATGAACCTGTTGCTGCTGTCGGCGTCGGTCCTGATCCCGCTGGTCGGCACCGTCGCCCCCCTGGTCTTGACGCCCGCGCTGATGGTCGGCGTCATGCACGCGACCCGCAGCGCCGACCGCGGCGAGATGCCCACTCCGATGATGCTGCTGGCCGGGTTCCGCGCGGACCAGGGCCGGGCATGGCGGCCGCTGCTGATGCTGGGCGGCGTGAACGCGCTGTTCACGCTCGCGGCGCTGGCGCTGGCCGCGCTCGCCGACGGCGGCACGCTGATGCGCGTGGCCACCGGGCAGGTCGGCGAGAACGAGCCCGCCGTCTCCGGCGAATCGCTGATGACCGCGGGGGTCGTGTTCCTGGTGGTCTACGCGCCGGCGCAACTGGCGATGTGGTACGCGCCGCTGTTCGTCGCCTGGCACCGCACGCCGGTGATGCAGGCGCTGTTCTTCAGCTTCGTCGGCGCCTGGCGCAACCGCCGCGCCTTCGTCGTCTATGCGATCGGCTGGTTCGCGATCGTGCTGGCCGCGTCGCTCGTGATCCGCGTGCTGCAGCTCGCGCTCGGCGCCAATCCGATGCTGCGGTCGATGGTCCTCTGGCCGCTGTCGCTGGTGCTGTTCACCGCGGTCTACTGCTCGTTCTGGCCGACCTACCGCGACGCCGTCGAGACCGGGCCGCGCAACTGAGCGGCGCCGCCCGGGCCCTGTTTCGGGCAGCCCGGGCGCGAGCGACCGCTACCCGCCGACCGGCTCGAGCCGGGCCACCGACAGGGCGAGCCACTTCAGGCCCTCGCGGCCGAAATTGACCTGCACCCGGGCATCGTCGCCGCTGCCCTCGATGCCGACGATCACGCCCTCGCCGAACTTCGCGTGGGCCACCGCCTGCCCGACCCGGAACCCGACGCCGCGGTCGAAGCGCTGCGCCGCGCGCTGGTCGGTGCCCGAGAGCCGTCCGGTGTCGCCGTCGGAAATCCGCGCGCGCCGCGCCGGCGCCTGCCGGCCGAACCCCTCCCAGGCGCCGCCCCAGCCCTCCCGGTAGCCGGCCTGCATCGCCGGCTGGCGCGGCGTCAGCCACTTCAGCAGGCCGGGCGGCAGTTCGTCGAGGAAGCGCGAACGCAGGCTGTAGCGCGTCTGGCCGTGCAGCATCCGGGTCTGGGAGAACGAAAGGTACAGGCGCCGGCGCGCGCGCGTGATCGCCACGTACATCAGGCGCCGCTCCTCCTCCAGCCCGGCGGGTTCGGCGACCGAGTTCTCGTGCGGGAACAGGCCTTCCTCGAGCCCGGTGATGAACACCGCGCCGAACTCGAGCCCCTTGGCCGCATGCACCGTCATCAGCTGCACCGCGTCGCTGCCCTCGCCGGCCTGGTTCTCGCCCGCCTCGAGCGAGGCATGCGAGAGGAACGCGGCCAGCGGCGTGATCCGCGCGGCGCCAGGCGCGTCGGCGCCGGACGCCGCCTCCGCGCCGGGCTCCGTGGCCACGCCGCTCGCATTCGACACGCCGAGGTCGGCCGGAACGTCCCGCCCGATCCCCTCCTCGGCCAGGAACACCGCAGCGGCATTCACCAGCTCGCGCAGGTTCTCGATGCGGTCCTGGCCCTCGCGCTCGGCCTGGTAGTGCGCGAGCAGGCCGCTGCGCTCGATCACGTGCTCGACCATCTCGGACAACGGCAGCGCCCGCGTATCCGCGCGCAGCATCTCGATCAGCCGGGCGAAAGCGCCGAGCTTGGCGGCCGCGGCGCCGCCCAGCGCCGGGATCGACGCCAGCAGGCCGCCGCCGCCGGCCCGCGCGGCATCCTGGAGCGTCTCGAGGGTGCGCGCACCGATGCCGCGCGCCGGGAAGTTGACCACCCGCAGGAACGCCCCCTCGTCGTCCGGGTTCTCCAGCAGGCGCAGGTACGCGAGCGCATGCTTGATCTCGGCCCGCTCGAAGAAGCGCAGCCCGCCGTAGACGCGATAGGCGATGCCGGCCGAGAACAGCGCGTGCTCGAGCACGCGCGACTGCGCGTTCGAGCGGTACAGCACCGCGACCTCGCTGCGCGCCCAGCCCTCGCCGACCAGGCCGCGGACTTCCTCGACCAGCCACTGCGCCTCCTGCGCGTCGGTCATCGACTCGTGCACGCGCACCGGCTCGCCTTCGCCGGCGTCGGTCCAGAGGGTCTTGCCGAGCCGGCGGTCGTTGTGGGCGATCAGCGCGTTGGCGCAATCGAGGATGTTCCCGTGCGACCGGTAGTTCTGCTCGAGCTTGATCAGGTTCGTGACCCGGAACTCGCGCTCGAACGCCGCCATGTTGGCCACGTCGGCGCCGCGGAACGCGTAGATGCTCTGGTCATCGTCGCCGACGGCGAACATCGCCGCGGAAGCGCCCGCGAGCAGCTTCAGCCAGCGGTACTGCAGCGCGTTGGTATCCTGGAACTCGTCGACCAGGACGTGCCGGAAGCGCACCTGGTAATGCTCACGCAGCAGCTGGTTGCGCTCGAGCAGCTCGAAGCTGCGCAACAGCAGCTCCGCGAAGTCGACCACCCCCTCGCGCTGGCATTGCTCGTCGTAGGCGAGGTACAGCTCGACCATGCGGCGCGAATGCTCGTCCCACGCCTCGACGTCCTTCGGGCGCCGGCCCTCCTCCTTGGCCGCGTTGATGAAGTGCTGGAGCTGCTTCGGCGGGTACTTCTCGTCGTCGACGTTCAGCGCGCGCAGCAGCCGCTTGATCGCGGCGAGCTGGTCCTGGGCATCGAGGATCTGGAACGTCTGCGGCAGGCCCGCATCGCGATGGTGCGCCCGCAGCATCCGGTTGGCGAGCCCGTGGAAGGTGCCGATCCACATCCCGCGCGTGTTCACCGGCAGCATCGCCGAGAGCCGGGTCAGCATCTCGCGCGCCGCCTTGTTGGTGAAGGTGACCGCGACGGTGCCGTACGGACCGACCTGCCCGGTCGAGATCAGCCACGCGATCCGCGTGGTCAGCACGCGCGTCTTGCCGCTCCCGGCGCCGGCCAGGATCAGCGCGTGCTGCGGCGGCAGGGTGACCGCCGCGAGCTGCCGCTCGTTCAGGTGCGCGAGAAGGCTGGACATCGGCGGGCCGGCCGGCACGGCGCGCACGCGCGCGGGGCGTTCAGCGCTTGGCCGGCTTGCGCACGCGCTGCGACCAGACCGGCTGGCGCGGAGCGAGCCCGCCGTGGCGGATCTCGACGCAGCGATTGGCCCAGCGCGTGGATTCGTCGGACAGGTCGACCACCGGCGCGTTGGCGCCGTGGCTCACCCGCACGATGCGATGGCTCTGCACGCCGTACTGCTCGAGCAGGGCGGCGACCGCCTGCGTGCGATGCATGCTCAGCTGCACCGCCGCCTCGGGCTCGTCGACCGGGTTCGCGTGGCCGGAGACGATCAGCGTGCCGCCCGGCCCGGCATTGAAGCGCTCGGCCTGCTGCCGGATCAGCTCGTGGTACTGCTGGGCGACGCAGGTCGAATCGCCCTCGAAATAGATCCGGGTGGAGCCCGGCTCCTGCGACTTGTCCGGCGCGGCGCCGCCCGCGACCCGCGCGGCGCTCCCCCCGACGACGGACAGGCTGGGTCGCGGCGAGGCGGCGGTCACGGAGTCGACGGTCGAACGGAGCTTTTCCTGCATGCACGATCTCCTGACTTGCATGGCGCAGCCGCGCGAGGCTCCGGCTGGGAAGCTCGCGGGGACGCACCCGGATCGGTAAGGGGGATCCGTGATTTTAGCAAATCGCGCCGCCCCGGCGATCGGGGCGGCGCCGCGACGCTCAGCGCGGCGTCGGCATCAGCCTGGCGAGCGCGAAATGGACGGCGAGGCCCGCGAGGATCGCCCACTCGAGGGCGATCGTCACCACCAGCGCGAAAGTCACCGCCATCACGATCGCGTCGCGACGATCGTGCCTGGCGATGTGGCGGATCTCGTCGAGGTCGACCAGCCCCACCGCGACCATCAGCAGGATCCCGGCCACCGCCGCCAGCGGCAGGTAATGCGACAGCGGCGCGACGAACGCCAGCAGCACCAGCAGGAACATCGCCGCGGCCACCGCCGAGAGCGGCGTGCGCGCTCCGGCCGCGACGTTGACGCCGGACCGGTTGAACGAGCCGCTGGCCGGATACGCGGAGAAGAACGCGCCGGCGAAGTTGGCCATCCCCTGCCCGATCACCTCCCGGTTGCCGTCGAGCCGGTCGCCGCTCTTGACCGCGATCGCGCGGGCGATCGACACCGCCTCGGCGAGCGCGAGCAGCGTCATCACCAGCGACGGGACCAGCAGCATCTCGAGCACCTCGAGCGACAGCGTCGGCGCCGACAGCGGCGGAATCGCGCCGGGCAGCTGCTCGACGGTCTTCACCGCGAAATCCGGCGAGATCGCCGCCAGCGCGGCCGCGATCGCCCCGCCCGCGAGCACGCCGACCAGCATGTACGGCACCCGGCTGTTCCACGGCCGCGCGAGCAGGCAGGCCGCGACGGTGCCGCAGGCCACGACCACGGTCGGGAGGTCGATCAGCGTGAAGTCCTGGGCCAGGCGCTGCAAGGTCTGCCAGACCGACAGGCCACGCGGCCAGTCGAGCCCGAACAGGTTGCGTACCTGCGAGTTGACGATCAGCACCGCAGCGCCCGCGGTGAACCCGACGATCACGCTGTGCGGCACCCGGTCCACCGCGCGCCCCAGGCCCGCCAGGCCGATCGCGAGCTGCCAGACCCCGACCATGAACGTGAGCGTGATGACCAGTTGCACGTAGAAGGCCGAGCCGGGCGCCGCCAGCGGCGCGATCAGCCCCAGCACCGTCAGCGAGATCGCGTTCGCCGGGCCGGTCACCATCAGGCGGCTCGCCCCGAACAGCGCCGCGATCACGCACGGCACCATCGCGCTGTACAGGCCGTACTGGGGCGGCATTCCGGCGAGCGTCGCGAACGCGACGCCCTGCGGCAGCACCACCACGGCGCCGGTGAGGCCCGCCATCAGGTCGGCGCGCAGCGTCGAGCGATCGCGCAGCAGGGGAAGCCAGGCGAGGAAAGGGAACCAGCGTTCGAGGGAAGTGCGATCGGATATCATGCGGTGCAATCATGCGGGGGCCGGTTCCGACTCATGCGCGCAGGCGCGAACGCCAGGCACTTGCGGTCGGGCTCGCCACCATCGTGGTCTGGGGTGCGAACTTCTCCATCCAGAAAGCCGTGTTCGCGGCGGTCACGCCGGCCGGCTTCCTGTTCGCGCGCTACCTGCTGATGCCGGTCTGCGCGCTGGTGCTGCTGCTTCACGCCCGCGGCACCCGCTTCCCGCGGGTATCGCGGCCCGATCTCGTCGGCCTCGCCAAGCTCGGCATCGTCGGGCACGTGCTGCACGTCGGCATCGTGACCTACGGCATCGACTGGTCGACCGCATTCTCGAGCTCGCTGATCCTCGCGTGCGGGCCGGTCTTCACGCTGCTGATCCTGCGCTGGTCGGGCATCGAGCCGCTCAACCGGACGCAGGTCGCGGGCGTGGCGGTCGCCTGCGCCGGGGTGCTGGTGTTCCTGTCGGACAAGCTGCTCGCCGGCCGCTGGACGGCCGGCGGCGGCGACCTGGCGCTGCTGGCGGCGGCCGGCTTCTTCTCGTACTACACGGTAGCGGCCAAGCCGCTGATCGAGCGCCATGGAGCGGTGGTGGTGATGGCCTACGCGACGCTGCTCGGCAGCATCCCGGTCGTGGCGCTGTCGCTGCCGGTCGGCCTCGGAATCGAGTGGTCGCGGGTGCCGCCGATGATCTGGGTCGGGCTGCTGTGGGCGGTGCTGGTGTCGGCATTCGCCGGCTGGCTGGCGTGGGGCTGGGTGAACGCGGTGCGCGGCGTGGCGCGCACCGCGCCGCTGATGTACCTGATGCCGCCGGTGGCGGGCCTGGTCGCCTGGGCCGCTTCCGACGAGCACTTCACCGGGACCAAGGTGATCGGCGCGGCGGTCGCGCTGGCCGGCGTCGCGCTGGCCCAGTTCGCGGGCCGGCCGCGCACGCGCGAAGCACCGGCACTGGTCGACTGAATCCGGCGGCCGGACCGTTCCGGCCGGAGGGTGCTCGCTGTGCGCATGCCGCATTCTAGTCTGGACGATTCATCTGAAAAACCGGGAACTTCTTGACCCGGGTATTGGCAAATCCGATGATTCGTCGATGTCAGCCAGAACCCGGCCGGAAACCGCTCCCCGCCGTCCCCGCAGCGCCGCCAAGCCCGCCGCCGGCATGCGCCGCGAAGCGCACGGCGTCGCGCGCGCGAAGGCCACGCTGCGGCAGCTCGAGGCGTTCTGCGCGGTCGCGCTCGCCGGCAGCGTATCGGCCGGCGCACGCCGGCTCTCGCGCACGCAATCGGCGGTCAGCCTCGCGCTCCAGGACCTCGAGGCGGCGCTCGGCACGCGCCTGTTCGAGCGCGCCGGCCGCGGGCTGCGCCAGACCGAGTCCGCCCGCCGCCTGCTGCCGAAGGCGATCGAGATCGTCGAACGCGCGCTGGAACTGTCCGACATCGCCGCCGACGCCTCGGCGCCGGTCCGGCGCCTGGAAATCGGCGCGACCCGGACCATCGGGCCGTTCCTGATGCCCGACCTGCTCGCGGACTTCGTCCGCCGGCATCCGGGCCTGGGCGCGAACGCCTCCATCAACCTCGCGATCGGGAACACCGAGGCCCTGGTGGCGCGCATCCGCGAGCTGACGCTGGACCTGGCCTTCATCGAGGGCGAGGTGCTCGAGCCGGGCCTGCGCGTCGAGCACTGGCTCACCGACGAGGTGTGCCTGTTCGCCCGGGCGGGGCACCCGGCGCCGCGCGCGTTCGCGAGCGGCCGCTGGGTGCTGCGCGAGCGCGGCTCGGGCACCCGCGAGACCTTCCTGCGCGCCATGCAGCCGCTGATCGGCGCGCCGGCGATCGCCGTCGAGGTCAGCGATTCGCTGGCGCTCAAGCGCCTGGTCGCCACCAGCGACTGGTTCGGCTGCCTGAGCCGGATGGCGGTGGCCGACGAGTTGCGCGACGGCGTGCTGCGCGACGTCACGCCGCGATCGGTCGCGCTGCGCCGCGCCCTCACCCGCTCCTTCTGGGTGGTCTCGAACCCGCAGCGCTACCGCTCGACGCTCGCGGACGCGCTGTTCGAGCACGTCCTCGCGAACCGCCGGCCGGCGCCGGCCGGCGGTCACCGGGTTCGCCGAGCGTGATGCCGGGTGCGCGGCACTCCCCGGCGACGATCCGCGCCAGTCCGCGAAACGCCAGGTCGGGCGCCAGCACCCGGTACACCGGCACCGCGCGCTGGCTCGCGGCGTAGCGCCCCTTGTCGTCGAACGCCTGCAGGAACGCCCCGACGTCGAAGGCATCGTCCAGGCCCGCGACGACGCCGCCGGTGAGCCAGACGCCGCCGTCGGCGCCGTAGGCCAGGCACAGGTCGCCCGCGAACGCTCCGAGCAGGCGCGCGAACCAGCGGGTCGCCTCGCGCGCCGCCCGGTCGCCCTGCCGGGCGAGCGCCGTCACCTCCGGAGCGGCGCTCGGCGCCTGCGCGCCGCGCTGCCAGGCATGCAGCCAGCCCAGTCCCTCGCCGCACAGCAGGCGCTCCCAGGACAGCCGGCCCCAGCGCGCACGACCGAGCGCGGCCAGGGGCGCCAGCTCGATGTCGGGCCACCCGAGCCCCATGTGCCCGGCCTCGCCGGCGAGCACCCGCTCGTCGCCACCCGCGCCGATCAGCGCGGCCGCGCCGAGCCCCGTCCCGGGCCCGACCAGCAGGCGGCTTCCCGCGCCCGCGGGCGCATCGCGCCAG
>JBDHRX010000102.1:0-10812 GCA_039807785.1 Burkholderiaceae bacterium | reverse complement strand
GGCGCGCTGGCCCTGCCGCCGATCGACGGTCTGCCCTGGCCCGCCGGCGCCGCCATCGCCGCCTGGCTCGCCGGCGGCGTCGCGCTGGTGCCGCGCGTGGTCGCCGCGTGCTCGAACGCCCTGGCCCGTCTCGCATCGGCGCGCGGCGCCGGCCCGATCGCGTGGCTGGCGACGCAGCGCCTGCGCGGAGCGCCGGCCGCCGCATCGGCCGGGATGTCGGGAATCGTCGCCAGCGTCGCCCTCGCCGGTGCCATGGCCATCATGGTGTCGAGCTTTCGCGACTCGGTCGACCGGTGGTTGACGGTGGTCCTGCCCGCCGATGCCTACCTGCGCCTCCCCGGTGGCGCCGTCGGCGCCGCGATCGACCCGGGGCTGCAGCGCCGGATCGCGGGCGCGCCGGGGATCGCCCGGGCCGAGTTCTCGCGCAGCCTCGAGCTGGTGCTGGACCCGGCGCGCCCCCCGGTGGCGCTGATCGCGCGCGAGCTCGACGCCGCACGGCCGCAGGACCGCCTCGCGATCACCGGCCCCACGCATCCGGTCGCGGCGGATGCGATCGCGGTCTACGCGAGCGAAGCGGCCGCCGACCTGTACGGCTGGAAGCCCGGCAGCGAGATCGCGCTGCCGCTGGCGCTGCGGCCGAAGATCGACCCGCCGCGCTTCGTCGTCGCCGCCGTCTGGCGCGACTACGCGCGCCAGCACGGCGCGCTCGCCATCGACGCTGGAGACTACCGCCGGCTCACCGGTGATGCGACCCGCAGCGACGCCGCTCTGTGGCTCGACCCGGCGGCGCCCGCCCCGTCGGCGCTGGCGGTCGTGCGCAACGCGCTGTCCGACGTCCCCGGCCTCGAGCTGCGCAGCACCGGCGAGCTGCGCGCGCTGTCGCTGCGCATCTTCGATCGCAGCTTCGCAGTGACCTACGCGCTCGAGGCGGCCGCGATCCTGGTCGCCCTCTTCGGCGTGGCAGCGTCATGGGCCGCCGAGGGGCTGGCGCGCGGGCGCGAGTTCGGCATGCTCGGGCATCTGGGCCTGCGCCGGCGCGAAGTCACCGGACAGTTCGCGCTCGAAGCCGCGCTGCAGACCGGCATCGCGACGCTCTGGGGAACGCTGCTCGGCGCGATGATCGCCCTGGTGCTGATCCACCGCGTCAATCCGCAGTCGTTCCACTGGAGCATGGAGACGAGCTGGCCGATCGGCCTGCTCGCCGTCTCGGGCACCGCGCTGCTGGCGCTCGGCATCGCCGGCGCGGTCCTCGCGGCGCGCGCGGCGCTGGCGGGCGTCTCGCCGCGCGCGCTGCAGGAGGACTGGTGAGCGCCCCCCGATCGCCCGCGCGCCGCAACGCCCTGGGGGCGCTCGCCCTCGCGGGAGCGTCGGGTGCGCCGCGAGACGCGCGCGCGAGCGCCGCGGCGCCGTTCTATGCGCCGGTCGAACCCGGGGCCGCGCCGGCGTTCCCGCGCGACCACGGGGCGCATCCGGCCCATCGCACCGAGTGGTGGTACCTGACCGGCTGGCTGCGTCGCCTGGACGGCCCGCGCCGCAGTGAGCCGCTCGGCGTCCAGGTCACGTTCTTCCGCTCGCGCACGCGGCACGACCCGGCGAACCCGAGCCGCTTCGCCCCCACGCAACTGCTGCTCGCGCATGCCGCGCTCGCCCTGCCCGAAGAGGGTCGCCTGCTGCACGCGCAGCGCGCCGCACGCGAGGGTTTCGGGCTGGCGCGCGTGTCCTCCTCGGATACCGACGTCCGCATCGGCGACTGGTCCCTGCGGCGCGACGCCGACGATCGTTACCACGCCGGCGCGGCGGACCGGCGGTTCTCGCTCACCCTGGCCGCGGTGCCCACGGCGCCGCCGGTGCTCCAGGGCGAGGCGGGCTTCTCACGCAAGGGGCCGCGTCCCGAGCAGGCGAGCCGGTATTACAGCCGCCCCCAGCTGCGCGCTGCCGGCGAGCTGCGCGTCGACGGCGTACGCACGGGCGTCGAGGGCACGGCATGGCTGGACCACGAATGGTCCAGCACGCTGCTCGATCCCGCCGCCGCGGGCTGGGACTGGGTCGGATTGAACCTGGACGACGGCTCGGCGCTGGCGGCCTTCAGGATCCGCCGCGCCGACATCGATCCCGGCGCCGCGGACCGGGGCGACGCGGCGCTGTGGTCCTACGCGCGCTGGTCGGGCCGCCCCGGCTCGGCGCCGGGCGTCCCCGATCCGGCGATCCGCTTCGTGCCGACGCGCCACTGGAGCTCGCCGCGCACCGGTGCGCGCTACCCGGTGGCGATGCGCATCGAGACGGGGACACGCACGCTCGAGCTCGTTCCGCTGCTCGACGACCAGGAACTCGATGCGCGCGCCAGCACCGGCATCGTCTACTGGGAAGGCGCGGTCCGCGTCCGGGAGGCCGGGCGCGAGATCGGGCGCGGCTACCTCGAGTTGACCGGCTACGCCGGCCGGCCGCGGCTGTAACGCCGTCCGCCGCCGGACGCTCAGGCCCGCTCGCGCTCGAACGCCGCGACCCCGGCCCCCGGCCAGGCGAGCAGCGCCGCCGCCGCGAGGCAGGCGAAGGCGGCACCGAGACCCACCATCGCGAACCCCGAACCCTCGTACAGCGCGACCGCCGGCGGCGAGAACACGGTCACCCCGAGATAGCTCGAGCCGCTGAGCATCGCCGTGACGACGCCGCGCAATTCGGGGATCTGCTCGGTCACGAGCGAGGTGATCCCGGTGAAGAAGATCCCCTGCGCGCACCCCCAGGCGACGACGCTCGGAACCAGCAGGAGCGGCCGCCCGGCAAGCCAGGGCAGCGCGGTCAGCAGCAACCCGACGAACACCAGCGCGCCCACCGCGCTGCGCGTCTTGCCCACGCGGTCCACGATCCGCCCGTTGAGGGTCGCGACGAGCAGGCCCACGCCATAGGCGGCGAGCGCTAGCCCGGCCGGCCCCGCGCTCCAGTCGTTCAGGCGCCGGATCTCGTTGCCGAGGAACGCATAGACCGCGTAGACCGCGCCCATGTCGACCGCGTTCACCGCCAGCAGTACCACGGTCGGACGGTGCCACGCGATGCGGCGCAGGCTCGGCCCGACCGGCCAGGCCGGAGCGTGCGAACCTGCCGCGCCGCTGGCCGGCCCGGACCGGGACGCGAACGCCAGCAGCGCCGCGGAAGCGAGCGCCGCGACCGCCAGCCCGGCGAACGTGAGCTGCCAGCCGATCGCCTGTGACGCAATCGACATCAGCGGCACGATGAAGAGGATCGCGATCGACCAACCGCTCACCACCCACCCCATCACCTTGCCGCGCTGCGCGAAACTCGAGAGATCGCCGGCATAGGCATAGGCGGCCGGGATCACCGCGCCGGTAGCGGCCCCCGCCACCAGCGTGAGGGCGAGCAGCACCTCGAACCGGCGCGTCATCCCCACCAGCAGCCAGGCCAGGGCGAACAACAGCAGCCCCGCGACGATCACCCGGACGCGCGGCAGGCGCTGCGCCAGCAGCCCGACCGTCGGGGCGACGATCGCCATCGCCAGCCCGTAGATCCCGATCAGCCGGCCCGCGCTCGCCGGCGTGACCTCGAAGCTGGCCGCGATGTCGGTGAGCAGCGGGGCGATCGCGAAGATCGTCGCGCCCACCGTGGCGACCGCGGCGCTGAGCCCGGCCACCAGCAGCGGATAGCGGTCCGCAACCGTCGTCTCGTGCGCGTCGGGCGCCGTCATCGCGATCCGGTCTCCGCGGCGCTCAGCGCACCAGCTGGTTGATCTCGATGATCGGCAGCAGCACCGCCAGCACGATCACCAGCACCACTGCTCCCATCAGCAGGATCAGCAGTGGCTCGAGCAAGCTGGTCAGGGTCAGCGCCCGGCGCTCGGTCTCCTGCGACAGCGTGGTGGCGGTGCGCTCGAGCATCTGCGGCAGCTCGCCGGTCGCCTCGCCGCTGGCGATCATGTGGATCATCATCGGCGGGAACTGCCCGCCCGCCTTGAGGGCGCGCGACAGCGGCGCGCCCTCCCGCACCCGGGAGACGGCATCCTGGACGTTCGCCTTCATCGACTCGTTCGACAACGTGCGCGCCCCGGCCTCGAGCGCGCGGATCAGCGGCACCCCGCTGTTGGTCAGGATGCCCAGCGTCGAGGCGAAGCGGGCGGTGTTCAGGCCGCGGATCAGGCGGCCGACGACCGGCAGGCCAAGCATGCGCCGGTCCCAGGACAGCCGGAAAGTCGGCGCGCGCAGCGCGAGACGGAAAGCGACGAACGCGGCGCAGGCCAGCGCGAGCAGCCACAGGCCCCACTCGCGGATGAAGTCGGAGGTGGCGATCAGCGCCACCGTGAGCAGCGGAAGCTGCTGGCGCGTCTGCTCGAAGACCCCCACCACCTGCGGCACCACGTAGGTGAGCAACGCGACGATCACGAGCGTCGCCACCACGGTGACGATCGCCGGGTAGGTGAACGCGAGCATGATGCGCTGCGACAGCGCAGTGCGGGATTCGACGTAGTCGGCGAGCCGGTTCATCACCAGCGCGAGGTCGCCGGACTGCTCGCCGGCGGCCACCAGCGCCCGGTAGACGTCCGGGAAATCGCGCGGATGCTTGGCCAGCGCCTGCGCCAGCGTCTGCCCGCCGATCACCTCGCTGCGCACCGCGGCGAACCGGTCGCGCACCGATTGCCGGTCGGCCTGCTCGACGACCGCGTTGAGCGCCTGCTCGATCGGCAGTCGCGCCGACAGCAGGCTCGCGAGCTGGCGCGTCGCGAGCGCGAGCTCGGCGGCGCCGAGCCTGCCGGCGAGCGCGCGCAGGCCCGGGCTCGCGCTCCCGGCCTGCACCGGATTCAGTTCGAGCGGCGTGAGACCGCGCTCGCGCAACAGGTTGCGGGCGTGCCGCGGCGAGTCGGCGTCGACGATGCCGCGCGTCAGCTGGCCCGACGGCTCGGCGGCTTCGTAGCGATAGGCGGGCACGATTCGATCGGAGCGGCGCAGCGCAGCGCTCAGTCGCGCGTGACGCGCACGACCTCGTCGGCCGAAGTGACGCCGGCGTCGATCCAGCGGCGCCCGTCGTCGCGCATCGACAGCATGCCGCCGCGCAGCGCAGCGGCGCGGATCTCGGTCTCGGACGCGTTCCCGTGCACCAGCGCGCGGATGCCGTCGTCCACGGTGAACAGCTCGTAGATCCCGGTGCGGCCCTGGAAGCCGGTGCGGTTGCAGGCCAGGCAGCCGACCGCGCGCCATCCGCGCGTCACCGGGTCGGGCTGGCGGCACTGCGGGCACAGCTTGCGCACCAGCCGCTGCGCGGCCACGCCCAGCAGCGACGACGACAGCAGGAAGGGTTCGATCCCCATGTCGATCAGCCGGGTGACCGCCGATACCGCGTCGTTGGTGTGCAGCGTGGCCAGCACCAGGTGGCCGGTCAGCGACGCCTGCACCGCGATCTGCGCGGTCTCGAGATCGCGGATCTCGCCGATCATCACGACGTCGGGATCCTGCCGCAGGATCGAGCGCAGCGCCTTCGCGAACGTCATCTCGATGCGCGCGTTGACCTGGGTCTGGCCGATCCCGTCGAGGTCGTACTCGATCGGGTCCTCGACCGTGAGGATGTTGATCGTCGACGAATCGAGGCGACCGAGGGCGGCGTACAGCGTCGTGGTCTTCCCCGACCCGGTCGGCCCGGTCACGAGCACGATGCCGTGCGGCTGGCGCACCAGCCGGTCGAAGTCGGACAGCGTGCCGGGACTCATGCCGAGCTTGGCCAGGTCGAGCCGTCCGGCTTCCTTGTCGAGCAGCCGCAATACCGCCCGCTCGCCGTGACCGGTCGGCAGCGTCGAGACCCGCACGTCCATCGGCCGACCGCCGATGCGCAGCGTGATGCGCCCGTCCTGGGGCAGTCGCTTCTCGGCGATGTCGAGCTGCGCCATGATCTTGATGCGCGAGATCAGCGCGGCGTGCAACTCGCGGCGCGGACGGACCACGTCGCGCAGCGTCCCGTCGATGCGGAAGCGCACCAGCGACGTCGTTTCGAACGGCTCGATGTGGATGTCGGACGCGCCGTCCCGGCTCGCCTGCGTGAGCAGCGCGTTGATCATCCGGATGATCGGCGCGTCGTCCTCGGCCTCGAGCAGGTCCTCGATCTTCGGGATGTCCTGCAGCAGCCGGGACAGGTCGAGGTCGCTCTCGACCTCGTCGACCACCGACGCCGCCGATCCTTCCTGCTGCGAATAGGCGCGCGAGATCGCGGCCGCGAGCTCGGCCTCGGGCTTGTGCACGGTGACGACCCGCAGCGGCAGCGTGCGCGAGAGCTCGGCCAGCGCCTGGCGCGGCGTCCGGTCGCCGATCCAGACCTCGACCGCGTCGCCGGACATGCCGGCGACGAGCAACTGGTGCGTGCGGGCGAACCCGTACGGCACGTAACGCGCCGGCGAGACGGACGCCATGGCCGCGCCGCCTCAGTCGGACCGCGCCGGAACCAGCGTCGTGCCCGGGCGCAGCGGCACCACGACCTCGTTCGGCGCGAGCTGGATCACGGTGGTCGGCTGCGACGCCGAGACCGGCGCCGGAGGCTGGGCCAGCGCGGCATCGGCCGGCGGCGGGGCGACGCCCTGCGCATCGCCCTGCGGCGCCTGGCGCGGCACGCCCGGGGCGGCAGGGCCCGGAGCCGGCGGCAGATCGGGCAGCGGTCCCGGCTTCATGTCCGGCAGGGCCCAGTGCGAAGGCAGGGCCGCGTCGCCGCGCACCCCCCGGATGTAGTCGTAGCGGTCGGCCGTCACCCCGCGCGCGTCGGCGCCGTCGCGCACGATGACCGGCCGCAGGAACACCAGCAGGTTGGTCTTCACGCGCTTGCGCGAGTCGTAGCGGAACAGCTGGCCGACGACCGGGACGTCGCCGAGGCCGGGCACCTTGTCCTCGTTGCCCTCGATGCGCTCCTCGATCAGCCCGCCCAGCACGATGATCTGGCCGTCGTCGACCAGCACGTTCGACTCGATCGCGCGCCGGTTCGTGATGATGCCCGCCGACAGCGTCGTGCTCTGCACGCTGGAGACCTCCTGGAAGATCTGCAGCTTCACCGTCCCCGACTCGGAGACCTGCGGCTTGACCCGCAGCGTCGTGCCGACGTCCTTGCGCTCGATCGTCTGGAACGCGTTGAGCGAAGCGCCGGTGGTCGCGTTGGTCGAGTACTGCCCGGTGACGAAGGGCACGTTCTGGCCGATGACGATCCGCGCTTCCTCGTTGTCGAGCGTCAGCAGGTTCGGCGTCGCGAGGATGTTCGCGTTGGCGCCGCTCTCGAGCGCGCGCGCGAGGAAACCCAGGTTCAGGATCTGGCCCACGCCGGGCACGTTGATCGTGCCGCGCACCACCCCGAGGTTCAGCCCGGTGCCGACCGTCCCGAGGTTGGCCGCCACGTCGAGGATGTTCGAGCCCGAGCCGCGCGCCGGCAGGTTGGTGCCGCCGATCACCCGCGTCGAGCCCTGCGGCGAGCCCAGGAACTGCCACTGCACGCCCAGCTCGGCCGCCCTCTCGGCGCTGATCTCCAGGATCAGCGACTCGATGAAGACCTGCGCGCGGCGCGCATCGAGCTTGTCGATGACCGCGCGCAGGTTCCGGTAGACCGGCTCCGGCGCGGTGATGATCAGCGAGTTCGTCGACGGGTCGGCGGCGATCACCGCGCCGCCCGCGTTCACGATCACCGGCGCGCTGGTCGACGCCTGCAGCGGCGAGGTCGCCGCCGTCTGCCCCTGCTGGACGGCGCCGGTCTGGCCCAGTTGCAGCGCCGAACCCTGGGGCGCCTGGGCGGGCTGGGTCTGCGCCGTCGCGAGCGGTCCCGAGGCGCCGCCGCCGCCCTCGCCGCCGAGCACGCCGCGCAGCGTCTGCGCGAGCTTCACCGCCTCGGCATTGCGCAGGTAGACGACGTTGATGTTGCCGGGCCGCGCGCTCGGCTGGTCGAGCCGCGCGATCAGGCTCTTGGCCAGATTGAGCTTCGCCGGGCTCGTGGTCCGGACCATGATCGAGTTCAGGCGCGAATCGGCCATCACCGTCACGCGCTGCCCCGCATCGACCTGCGCGCCGGGTCCGCCGCGCGAGGCGTCCTCCAGCAGCCGGGCCACCGCGACCGCGATGTCGGTGGCCACCGCGTGCTCGATCGGCACCACCTCGACCTCGCTGGTCGACGGGCTGTCGAGCGTCGCGACGATGCGCGCGATACGCTGCAGGTTGGCCGCGTAGTCGGTCACGACCAGGGAATTGTTGTTCGGATACGCGACGATCGTGTTGTTGGGCGAGATCAGCGGCCGCAGGACCGGCACCAGGTTGGTGGCCGACTCGTAGTTCAGGCGGAAGATCTGCGTGACGATCTGGTCGCCGGCCGCCGCCGGCGTGCGCCCGGCCATCACCGGCGTGGCCTGCAGCTTCGCATCGGCCTCCGGAACGACCTTGGTCAGGCCCCCGGTCTCGACCACCGCGAACCCCTGCGAACGCAATGCCGCCTGCAGCAGTTGCCAGGCCTGCGCACGCGTCACCGGGCGCGGCGTCTCGAGCGTCATCTTGCCGCGGACCCGCGGATCGATCACGAAGGTGCGGTTCAGCAGATGCCCGAACGCGCCGATCACCGAGTCGACATCGGTGTCCTTGAAGTTGAGCGTGACGGCGTCGCCGCTCCCCTGGGCCGCGGGTGCGGAGGCCGGTTGCGCGCGCACCGCGATGCCCGGCGCCAGGCAGGCCAGCAACGCGCCGGCAGCCGCCAGCCGCGACGCCCGTGCCAGGATCCGTCGCAGCGGCGAACCGCCCGCGGGCGGGAGCGCGGGTCGTCGCCCGCCTGGGTTGTGCACGCTCATGCCCCTATTTTAATGACCGTCTTGTCCCCGTCGCGCCGGCCGATCAGCCCGAGGAACGAGTCGAGACCGGCCCGCTCGGCCGGATCGGCGCTCGCCTCGGCGGTGAAGCGCAGGCCGCCGCGCGCGCTGAAGTTCCCGTTGCCGCTGAGCCTCAGCGGTCCCGCCAGTGTCTGGATACCCAGGTCCGCCTGCCCGCCGCGGCCGACGACCTCGACCCGGTAGCTGCCCAGCGGTCGGACCGGCGTCATCGCCGACGAGACGTCGCGCAGCTCGATCTGGGCACGCCCCTCCAGGCCACCTTGCTTGAGCGTCAGGTTTTCCCAGCGCAGGCTGAACGCGCCGGACGGCCGAAGGGTGTTCCACGGCGAGCCCATGCGCCCCAGCTCGACCGACGGCAGCGCCACCGACCCGGCGCTCACCCTGACCTCGTCGTAGCCGCCCTGGACCCGCACCGGCTGCGCCATGCCGTCGATGCGGATCGACGCATCGACCTGGCCGATCAGCAGCGGCAGGCGGCTCAGGGCCCAGTCTATCCGACCCGGCACGGCCACCCCGGGCAGCGCGCTGCGCTCGCCGGACTCCGCGCCGAGATCCACCAGCACCAGGCGCCCGGAGCCGCGCCAGACCGTCCCGTCCGTCTCGGCGAGCCGCATCCGGCCACCGGTGGCGCGATCCAGCGCGAGATCGGCAAAGGCCGCAGGCGCCGCGGCGATCAGCGCGACCGCCACCCCGAGCAGTCCCATGAGCGCATAGGCGAACGCCAGGCCGGGCCGCAGCCTCATCTCAGCGCCCTCCCCGGCGCGGCATCTCGAGCGCCATCCGCACCGACACGACGCCGATGCCGGCCTCGCGGGTCACCGCGGCATCGACCACGCGCAGGCGCGTTTCGCGCGTCGCGGCGTCGAGCCAGGCGAGCCAGGCGGCATGGGGCACGCTCTTGAAGCGGAGCTCGAACAGGGAGCCGTTCAAGGTGAGCTGCGCGAGCGCCGGCTTCAGCCCCGCCGCCTCGATCGACTGCTCGAGCTGCGTCCGCGCGGCCTGCGGCGAATCGCTGGCGGCCGGAACCGCCGCGAGGCGGCGGGCCTCCGTCGCCAGGTGCTCCACCTGCGCCAACTGCGCGCGCAGCGCCGGAAGCTCGGCCTGCAGCTTCCGGCGCCCGTCCCAGGCCGGCTCGAACAGCAGCAGCCACACCGCGGCGACGACCAGCAGCGCGGCCCCGGCGATCACGGCGCGCCGCTCGCGGGGGGTCATCAGTTGCCATCGCTGCAGCAGGGATTCGAGCATCGCGTCGTCCGGTTCAGCGCAGCAACGCGACGGTCGCGGTCGGTTCGCGCTCGCCGTCGAACTTCAGCGACAGGCCCTGCCGCTGGCAATCGCGGATCAGCAGGTCGCGCACCGAGCGGGCCTCGTAGAACCCCGGCTGGAACCGCACTTTCAGCCGGCCCTCCCGGTACTCCACGCTGGCCATCGAATCGGCCACCTGCCCGCCCAGCGCCAGCGCGAAGCGCGCCAGCATCGGGACGAAGTCCTCGGGCCCGGCCTGGCCCGCGCGCGCGCGCAGGCCGGCCACGTCGCGCTGCATCTGCAGCAGCGGATCGACGACCAGCTGGGCGTTCGGGAATGCCTGGCGGTAGGTGCGCTCGATGCGTTCGCCCAGCGCCGCCCGCTCCTGGGCCAGCGCCCCCCAGTGCAGGTTCAGGCCCAGCAGCGCGACCCCCAGGCACGCACCGCCGAGGATCGCCGGCGCGCGCCAGGCGCGCCAGTCGATGTCCGCGAGCCAGCGACCCGCCGCGTTGCCCCGGCGCGCCGTCAGCAGGTCGATCGGGGCCGGCAGGGGAAACGGCAGCGCGCGGACGTCGGCGTCGAACCCGGCGCGCGAGGCGGCCTTGAGCACCGGCGTCTGCCAGCTGGGGTCCTCGACGAACACCGCCAGCCGGCGCCGCAGCCTCGGCGGCTCCGACGGCAGCTCGCGCGCCGCGAGCCCGACCACCGCGTCGCCGCCGTCCGGCGCCGCCGGC
>JBDHRX010000101.1:0-10863 GCA_039807785.1 Burkholderiaceae bacterium | reverse complement strand
AATCGATCCGGCGGCGGATCGGCCGGATCTTGGTGGGCGGCGCAGGGTTCGAACCTGCGACCCCTGCCGTGTGAAGGCAGTGCTCTACCGCTGAGCTAGCCGCCCCTCGAGGAGGGAGGCGGAATTGTAAGCAAATCCGCCTTGCCGATCAAACCCGGCGGCCCGGAGCCGTCCCGGCTACCGGCGCTTCCAGGCGAGGCAGCGGTTGTTCGCGGGCATCGCCCGGTCCTCCTGCAGCGCGAAGCCCGCCGCGGCGGCGAGCGCGTCGACCTCCTCGAAGTCGCGCAGCCCGCGCTTGGGGTCGACGGTGCGCAGGGCCTCGTCGAACTGCGCGTTGCTCGGGCTGGTGTACTGGCCCTCGTAGTTGAAGGGGCCGTAGACGACCAGCAGCGCGCCGGGTCGCGTGAGCGCGGGCAGGGCCGCGAACAGCCGCTCGACTTCCTTCCAGCCCATGATGTGCAGCGTGTTGGCGCTGAACACCGCGTCGTACTCCCCGGCGGGCAGCGCATCGTTGACATCGAGGGCCAGCGGCGCGGGCGTGTTGGGCAGCGCCGCCTCCTTCAGCCACAGGCGGATCCCGGGCAGATTCTCGGCCACGTCGGAGGACTGCCAGCGCAGTTGCGGCAGCGCGGCGGCGAAATGCACCGCGTGCTGGCCGGTGCCGCTGCCGATCTCGAGCACGTGCCGGCGGTCGGCGAACCACTCGCGCAGGACGGCGAGGATCGGTTCGCGATTGCGTTCGCAGGCGGGCGAGAACGGCTTGTCCATGCCGGCTACGGTAGCGCAAAACCCGGCGGGCGCGCGGGAACGTCGGGGCGATGTCGCGAATCCGCGACCCGGGCGCGCTCCGCCGGCCGGCGAGGGGGTCGCGTAAAATCGGCGCTTCTCCCGCTTCCCGGATCCACGCGACATGGTTCGCACGCGCTTCGCCCCGAGTCCGACCGGTTTCCTGCACATCGGCGGCGCCCGCACCGCGCTGTTCGCGTGGGCCTTCGCGCGCCATCACCGGGGGACCTTCATCCTGCGGATCGAGGACACCGATCTCGAGCGCTCGACGCCCGAGGCGGTGCAGGCGATCCTGGACGGGATGCGCTGGCTCGGGCTGGACGCCGACGAGGGGCCGTTCTACCAGATGCAACGGATGCCGCGCTATCGCGAGGTGATCCGGCAGATGCTCGCCGACGGCACCGCCTATCGCTGCTGGTGCACGAAGGAGGAACTCGAGGCGATGCGCGCCGGCCAGGAGGCCCGCGGACTGAAGCCGCGCTACGACGGGCGCTGGCGGCCCGAGCCGGGGCGCACGCTGCCGCCGCCGCCCGCGGGCGTCGATCCGGTGGTGCGCTTTCGCAACCCGCTCGAGGGCGCGACCGCCTGGAACGATACGATCAAGGGGCCGATCGCGTTCGACAACGGCGAGCTGGACGACCTGATCATCGCGCGCTCCGACGGCACGCCGACCTACAACTTCTGCGTCGTCGTCGACGACTGGGACATGCGCATCACGCACGTGCTGCGCGGCGACGACCACGTGAACAACACGCCGCGCCAGATCAACATCCTGCGCGCGCTCGGCGCGCCGGTGCCCGAGTACGGCCACCTGCCGATGATCCACGGCCCCGACGGCCAGAAGCTGTCGAAGCGCCACGGAGCGGTCTCGGTGATGCAGTACGACGAGGACGGCTACCTGCCCGAGGCGGTGATCAACTACCTGGCGCGACTCGGCTGGAGCCACGGCGACGAGGAGATCTTCTCGCGCGAGCAGCTCGTCGCGTGGTTCGACGGCACGCACGTGAGCCGTTCGCCGTCGCGCTTCGACTTCGACAAGCTGCGCTGGCTGAACCAGCACTACATGCGGTCGGTCGCCGACGCCGAGCTGGCGGCGCGGGTCCTGCCGCGGCTGGGCGCCGCCGGGATCGTCCCGCCGCCGGGCGCCGCCGATCTCGCGACGGTCTGCGGGCTGCTCAAGGAACGCGCGCAGACGCTGAACGAGCTGGCCGGGATGGCGCGCATGTTCTACGTCGAGCCCGAGATCGCTCCGGCCGACCGCGAGCGGCATCTCGACGCCGCGCCGCCGGCGCTCGGGCCGGCGCTGGCGGCGTTCGCCGACGCGCTGGCCGGCGCCGACTGGACCCGGGCGGCGATCGCGTCGGCGCTGAAGGAAGCGCTGGCCGGGCACGGCCTGAAGATGCCGCAGCTCGCGATCCCGGTGCGGCTGAAGGTCTTCGGCACCACGCAGACGCCGTCGGTCGACGCGGTGCTGGCCGCGATGCCCCGCGAGACGGTTCTGGCGCGCCTGCGCGCCTGAAGCGGCGCGCCCCGGCTCCGATAGAATCCGGACATTATCTCGAGGGCCAGTCGATGTCGGGCAGCACGTTCGGTCGCCTCTTCAGCGTCACCACCTTCGGCGAATCGCACGGGCCCGCGATCGGCTGCGTCGTCGACGGCTGCCCGCCCGGGCTGGCGCTGTCGGAGGCGGACATCCAGGCCGATCTCGACCGGCGCCGCCCGGGCACCTCGCGGCACGTGACGCAGCGCCAGGAGCCGGACACGGTGGAGATCCTGTCCGGGGTCTACGAAGGACGCAGCACCGGCACGCCGATCGCGCTGCTGATCCGCAACCAGGACGCGCGCAGCAAGGACTACTCGACGATCGCGCAGACCTTCCGCCCCGGCCACGCCGACTACACCTATTGGCACAAGTACGGCGTGCGCGACCCGCGCGGCGGCGGACGCTCGTCGGCGCGGCTCACCGCGCCGGCGGTGGCGGCCGGCGCGATCGCGAGGAAGTGGCTGCGCGAGCACTTCGGCACGCGGATTCGCGGCTGCATGGTCCAGCTGGGCGAGATCCCGATCCCGCTGACCGACTGGGCGCAGGTGCCGGGCAATCCGTTCTTCGCCGCCGACGCGGCCGTGGTGCCGGAGCTCGAGGCCTACATGGACGCGCTGCGCCGCGCCGGCGATTCCTGCGGGGCGCGGGTGCGGGTCGAGGCCGAGAACGTGCCGGTGGGGCTCGGCGAGCCGCTCTACGACAAGCTCGACGCCGACATCGCCTACGCGATGATGGGGATCAACGCGGTCAAGGGGGTCGAGATCGGCGCGGGTTTCGCCTGCGTGACCCAGAAGGGCAGCGAGCACGGCGACGAGCTCACGCCCGGAGGCTTCGCGACCAACCATGCCGGCGGCGTCCTCGGCGGGCTGTCCACCGGGCAGCCGATCGTGGTCGAGCTGGCGATCAAGCCGACCTCGAGCATCCGCGTGCCGCGGCGCTCGATCGACCTGGCCGGAGCGCCGACCATGGTCGAGACCCTGGGGCGCCACGATCCCTGCGTGGGCATCCGCGCGGCGCCGATCGCCGAGGCGATGCTGGCCCTGGTGCTGATGGACCACGCGCTGCGCGACCGGGCGCAGAACGCCGAGGTCTCGGTGCCGACGCCGCGGATCGCAGGGCCCGCACCGCGCGGCGCGCGTTGAGCGCAGGCGGCGACGCGGCCGGCATCCGGGCGCTGTTCTTCGCCTATTTCGTCTACGTCGGGCTGTTCTCTCCGTACCTGAGCCTGTACCTGGCCGCGATCGGCCTCACGATCGCCGAGATCGGGGTGCTGATGGCGGTGCCGCAGCTGCTGCGGATCGTGGGGCCGCCGTTCTGGGGCTGGCTGGCCGACCGCGGCGGCAGTCGCGCGCGGCTGCTGCGCGCGAGCTCGGTCGGGGCGGCCGTGGCGGCGCTGCTGCTGCCGCTGGCCGGTGCGCAGTTCGTGCCGCTGCTGGCGGTGCTCGCGCTGTTGTTCTTCATGACCGCCGCCCAGATGCCGATCGGCGAGACGATCGCGATGCATGCGGCGGGCGGCGACGCGGGCCGCTACGGGCGCATCCGGATCTGGGGCTCGGCGGGTTTCATCATCGGCGTGGTGGCGATGGGCCCGGTGCTCGATGCCTGGGGCATGCGCTCGCTGCCCTGGTGGATGGCGGCGGCGCTGGCCGGGCTGGTGGCGAGCGCATGGATGCTGGGGCCGCCCCCGCCGCGCGCCGGGCGGCCCGCGCTGCGGGTGCGCGAGCGGCTGCGCCAGCCGCACGTGCTGGCGTTCTTCGCCTCGGCGTTCCTGATGCTGTTCGCCCACGCGGCGCTCTACGCGTTCCTGTCGCTGTACCTCGCGCAGCTCGGCTACAGCAAGACCGCGATCGGCCTGCTGTGGGCGCTCGGGGTGGTGGCCGAGATCGCGATCTTCTGGACGCAGCGCCGGCTGTTCGATCGCTTCGGCGCGATCCGCCTGCTCGGCGTGAGCCTCTGGGCGGCGGTGCTGCGCTTCGCGCTGATCGGGCTGGCCGCGGCCTGGCTGCCGGCGCTGGTGCTGGCGCAGTTGCTGCATGCGGTGACGTTCGGGATCCATCACAGCGCCGTGGTGGCGACGCTGCAGCGCTGGTTCGAGCCGGCGCAGCAGGCGCGGGCGCAGGCGCTCTACGTGATGATCGGCTACGGCCTGGGCGGTACCCTCGGGGTGCTCGTCGCCAGCCGCGTCTGGGTCGTGGTTTCGCCGGCGGCGGCGTTCCTGGTGTCGGCCGGGGCCGCGGCGCTCGGGGCCTGGGTGTTCCGGCGCTGTCGCCGGCCGGAAGTTTGCGAGAATCCGGGGCATCGATCGGAACGGCCGCGGCAGCGGCCCGGACAGGGAGAGGAACCATGAGGAACACACGGGTTCGCGCGGTCGCGCTGGCGGTGCTCGCCGTTTCGGGCATGCTCCTGGCCGGCTGCCAGTCGGTACAGACCACGAACGCGGGGGCGGTCGGCATCCAGCGCACCCAGCGCATGTCGTCGATGGTGTCCGAGGCCGAGATGCGGCAGCAGGCCGAGCTCGCCTACCGCCAGACGCTGACCAGCGAGCGCCAGAAGGGCGCCCTGAACACCGATGCGGCGCTGACCGGCCGCGTGCGCGCGATCGCGAACCGGCTGATTCCGGCCACGACGGCGTTCCGGCCCGATGCCGCGCAGTGGAAATGGGAGGTCAACGTGATCCGCTCCGACCAGGTGAACGCCTGGTGCATGCCGGGCGGCAAGATCGCGGTCTACACCGGCCTGATCACCAAGCTGGGGCTCTCCGACGACGAGATCGCCGCGGTGGTGGGGCACGAGATCGCGCACGCGCTGCGCGAGCATGCGCGCGAGCGCGCCTCCGAGCAGATGGGCGCTCAGGCGGTGATCGGGGGCGCGTCGATCCTGCTGGGGGTCGGCCAGGCCGGCGCCGACCTCGGGGGCGTGTTCTACAAGGCGCTCTTCGGGCTGCCCAACAGCCGGCTGCACGAGACCGAGGCGGACCGGATCGGCGTGGAGCTGGCGGCGCGCGCCGGCTACGATCCGCGCGCCGCGATCACCCTCTGGCAGAAGATGGCGCGCGCCTCCGGGGGCAGCAGCGGCCCGGAGTTCCTCAGCACGCATCCGTCCGCCGAGACCCGGCTGAAGGACCTGGAGGTCTATGCCGCCCGGGTGATGCCGCTGTACCAGCAGGCGCGCCGCCCCTAGCGCCGGTTCGCGCGACGATCGTCGGGGGAACCGGCCCTGGGCCGGTGCCGGGAGCGGGGCACATGGCATAATTTCCGGATGTCGATCGCCCCCCGCACCCTCTACGACAAGCTCTGGGATGCCCATGTCGTCCGCCAGGAAGACGACGGCACCGCGCTGATCTATGTCGATCGCCACCTGGTCCACGAGGTGACCAGCCCGCAGGCCTTCGAGGGCCTGAGGCTGGCCGGCCGCAAGCCCTGGCGCGTGGCGGCGAACCTCGCCGTGGTCGATCACAACGTGCCGACCACCGATCGCTCGGAAGGCATCGCCGATCCGATCTCCCGGCTCCAGGTCGAGACGCTCGACGCCAACGCCCGCGACTTCGGCATTCCGTATTTCGATATCCACGACCGCCGCCAGGGCATCGTCCACGTGATCGGCCCGGAGCAGGGCGCGACGCTGCCCGGCATGACGGTGGTCTGCGGCGATTCGCACACCAGCACGCACGGCGCTTTCGCCTGTCTCGCCTTCGGCATCGGCACCTCCGAGGTCGAGCATGCGCTCGCCACGCAGACGCTGGTGGCGAAGAAGATGAAGAACATGCTGGTGAAGGTCGACGGCGCGCTGCCGCGCGGCGTGACCGCGAAGGACGTGATCCTGGCGGTGATCGGCCGCATCGGCACGGCCGGCGGCACCGGCTACGCGATCGAGTTCGCCGGATCGACGATCCGTTCGCTGTCGATGGAAGGGCGGATGACGATCTGCAACATGGCGATCGAGGCCGGCGCGCGTTCGGGGATGGTCGCGGTCGACGAGACCACGCTCGCGTACCTGCGCGGGCGCCCGATGGCGCCCGCCGGTCCCGACTGGTACCGGGCGGCCGACCACTGGCGCACGCTGCACTCGGATCCGGACGCGCGCTTCGACCTGGTGATCGACGTCGATGCCGCGCAACTGCGGCCGCACGTGACCTGGGGAACGTCGCCGGAGATGGTGGTGCCGGTCGACGAGCGCGTGCCCGATCCGGACCGGGAACGCGATCCGGTGCGCCGCGAGGGCATGGAGCGCGCGCTGCAGTACATGGGGCTGAAGCCGAACACCCCGATCGCGGACATCCGCATCGACAAGGTGTTCATCGGTTCGTGCACCAACTCGCGCATCGAGGACCTGCGCGAGGCGGCGACCGTCGTCCGGGGCAGGCACCGGGCATCCAACGTGAAGCTCGCGATGGTGGTGCCGGGCTCGGGGCTGGTGAAGAAGCAGGCCGAGGCCGAGGGGCTCGACCGGATCTTCCGGGAGGCCGGATTCGAGTGGCGCGAACCGGGCTGTTCGATGTGCCTGGCGATGAACGCCGACCGGCTCGAGCCGGGCGAGCGCTGCGCCTCGACCTCGAACCGCAACTTCGAGGGCCGGCAGGGCACCGGCGGACGAACCCATCTGGTCAGTCCGGCGATGGCGGCGGCCGCAGCCGTTGCCGGGCATTTCGTCGACGTGCGGCGCATCTGATCCAAAAAGGGGCAAACGATGAAGCGAATCCTCTCCGCAATCCTGGCCGGTGCCTTCCTGCTCTCGCTGGGCGCGTGCAACACCATCGCCGGCGCCGGCAAGGACATCGAGCGGGCCGGCGAGAACATCCAGGGCGCCGCGAAGAAGTAAGTCGATGCGAAGCCTCACGGTTCACCGCGGTCTCGTCGCGCCGCTCGATCGAGCGAATGTCGACACCGACGCGATCATCCCGAAGCAGTTCCTGAAGTCGATCAAGCGCAGCGGCTTCGGGCCGAACCTGTTCGACGAATGGCGCTACCTCGACCGCGGCGAACCGGGCATGGACAACGGCCGGCGGCCCCCGAACCCCGATTTTTCGCTGAACCAGCCGCGCTACCGGGGCGCCTCGATCCTGCTGACGCGGAAGAACTTCGGCTGCGGATCCTCGCGCGAGCACGCGCCGTGGGCCCTCGAGGACTACGGGTTCCGGGTCATCGTTGCGCCTTCGTACGCGGACATCTTCTTCAACAACTGCTTCAAGAACGGGCTGCTGCCGGTCCGGCTCGCGGAGTCCGACGTCGACTGGCTGTTCGACCAGGTCAACGCGTTCCCCGGCTTCGAGCTCGTGCTGGACCTGCCGGCGCAGCAGTTGCGCACGGTGGACGGCGGGCGCAGCTTCGGGTTCGAGATCGATCCGTTCCGCAAGGAATGCCTGCTGGGCGGGCTGGACGAGATCGGCCTCACGCTGAAGCACGCGGACGAGATTCGCGAGTACGAGCGCAAGCGCCTGGTCGAGCAGCCGTGGCTGGCGACCACCCTGGCCGGCTGACGGAGCCGGGCTCGCAGACGTCTCGCTGGATGATGCGACCGAGGCGGCCCGGCCGGGACAACCAGGCCGGGCTTTTTCATTTCGAGGACTCTGACCGGGATTCGTGGACATGAAGATTGCAGTGCTGGCCGGCGACGGAATCGGCCCCGAGATCACCGCGCAGGCGGTGCGCGTACTACAGGCGCTGGCGAGCGAAGGGCTGCGGATCGGGCTGGACGAGGCGCCGGTCGGCGGGGCCGGCTACGATGCCGCCGGCGATCCCCTGCCCGAGGCGACCCTGAAGCTGGCGGGGCAGGCCGACGCGATCCTGTTCGGCTCGGTGGGCGGCCCGAAGTACGATGCGCTGCCGCGCGCCAAGCGGCCGGAGCAGGGCTTGCTGAGGCTGCGCAAGCACTTCGACCTGTTCGCCAACCTGCGCCCCGCGGTCGTCTATCCGGAGCTGGCGCATGCGTCGACGCTCAAGCCCGAGGTGGTCGCCGACCTCGACCTGCTGATCCTGCGCGAGCTCACCAGCGACATCTACTTCGGGCAGCCGCGCGGCGTGCGCACCAACGAGCAGGGGGAGCGCGAGGGCTTCGACACGATGCGCTACACCGAAGGCGAGATCCGCCGCATCGCCCGGCTGGCCTTCGAGGCCGCGCGCAAGCGCCGGCGCCGGGTGTGCTCGGTCGACAAGGCCAACGTGCTCGAGACCACGCAGTTCTGGCGCGACGTGGTCACCGACGAGCACGGGCAGTACCGCGACGTCGAGCTGACGCACATGTATGTCGACAATGCGGCGATGCAGCTGGTGCGCAACCCCAAGCAGTTCGATGTCATCGTCACCGGCAACATGTTCGGCGATATCCTGTCGGACGAAGCCTCGATGCTGACCGGCTCGATCGGGATGCTGCCCTCGGCATCGCTGAACGCGCGCGGCTTCGGGCTGTACGAGCCGATCCATGGCTCGGCGCCCGACATCGCCGGCAAGGGGGTCGCCAACCCGCTCGCGACGATCCTGTCGGCGGCGATGCTGCTGCGGCATTCGCTGGGCCAGGAGGCGGCGGCGCAGCGGGTGGAGGCGGCCGTGCGCAAGGTGCTGGCACAGGGATTCCGGACGGCCGACATCGCCGAGCCGGGCAAGCGTACCGTCGGGACGCAGGAGATGGGCGACGCGGTCCTCGCGGCGCTCTAGGCATGATGCGGCCGGCCCCGGGGGCCGGTCCGATCCGGGAGTGATGCAATGTTGAAGGTGGCGATGGTCGGGTGGCGCGGAATGGTCGGTTCCGTGCTGATGCAGCGGATGCGCGAGGAGGACGACTTCGCGCAGGTCGAGACGGTGTTCTTCAGCACCTCGAACGCGGGCGGCGCGGCGCCCGAGGTACCGAATCTCGGCGAGCGCCGGCTGCACGGCGCCGGGGACATCGACCAGCTGAAGAAGATGGACGTCGTGCTGACCTGCCAGGGCGGGGACTGGACCAACGAGGTCTATCCGAAGCTGCGCGCCGCGGGCTGGAACGGCCACTGGATCGATGCCGCATCGGCGCTGCGGATGAAGGACGATGCGGTCATCATCCTCGATCCCCTGAACCTGCACGTCATCCGGGACGCGCTGTCGCGCGGCGGGCGCACTTTCGTGGGCGGCAACTGCACCGTCAGCCTGATGATGATGGGGCTCAACGGCCTGTTCCGCGAGAACCTGGTCGAGTGGATCAGCGCGATGACCTACCAGGCGGCCTCGGGCGCCGGCGCGCAGAACATGCGCGAGCTGCTGGCCCAGATGGGTGCCGCGCAGGCGGCGGTGGCGCCGCTCCTGGCCGACCCGGGGTCGGCGATCCTCGAGATCGACGCGCAGGTTTCGCGGGCGATGCGCGCCCCGGCCTTCCCGACCGAGCAGTTCGGCGCGGTGCTGGCCGGCAGCCTGATCCCGTGGATCGACAAGGATCTCGGCAACGGCACTTCCCGCGAGGAATGGAAGGGAGATGCCGAATGCAACAAGATTCTCGGGTTGCCGGCGTCGGGCTCCGGGCATATCCCGGTCGAGAGCCTGTGCGTGCGCATCGGCGCGATGCGCTGCCACAGCCAGGCGCTGACGATCAAGCTGCGCCGCGACCTGCCGCTCGACGAGATCGAGGCGATCGTCGCGTCGGGCAACGAATGGGTCCGGCTCGTGCCGAATACGCGCGAGGCGAGCATCCGCGAGCTCTCGCCGGTGGCGGTCAACGGCCGGCTGGACATCCCGGTCGGCCGGCTGCGCAAGCTCTCGCTCGGCCCGGGCCATCTCAGCGCCTTCACCGTCGGCGACCAACTGCTCTGGGGGGCGGCCGAGCCGCTCAGGCGGATGTTGAGGCTCCTGACATCCTGAACGTCTCGAATCGGGCCCGGAAGACGCCGCCGAAGGCCTTCCGGGCTCCGTTCGTCACATCATCGCGACGATCCGAACCTCCGCCACTGCTTAAGCTTGCGCGGGTAAGTGGCTGATGTTAGGCTCGAAAAATCGCTTCATGCGACTGGGGAACAGCGTGAAATCAACGCAAGCACAGCCGCTCGGGCGGCGCCGAACGGGGACTCCGACGATTCTCGCCGTGGCCGTGGCCGCGGCACTCGCAGGCGGGGTTCCCGCGACGGCCGATGCTGCAGGCCTGGGCCGGCTCTCGGTCCAGTCCGCGTTGGGGCAACCGCTGCGGGCCGAGGTCGAGGTCACCGCGCTGGGCGCCGACGAGCTGGGAACGCTCAACGCCCGCCTCGCGCCGGCCGAGGCGTTCCGGCAGGCCGGGCTCGAGTACAACCCCGCCCTCACCAGCCTCCGGTTCGCGATCGACCGGCGTTCCGACCGGTCCGCGGTCGTGCGCATCACGTCGACGCAGCCGATCAACGAACCCTTCGTAGACCTGCTGGTCGAGCTCAACTGGGCCTCCGGCAAGTTCGTCCGCGAGTACACTTTCCTGCTCGATCCGCCGGAACTCCGGGTCGGTCGCGATGCGACCGCCGGCGCGACCGCGACACAGCAGGTCGTGCCGCCCAGCGCCGCCGCCGCACCGGCGCCGCAGGCGCCCGCTGCACGACCGGCGGCTCCGCC
>JBDHRX010000100.1:0-11047 GCA_039807785.1 Burkholderiaceae bacterium | reverse complement strand
TCGAGCAGCGCGTCGTCGCCGCGCCGCTTCACCTCGCGCAGGATCTCGGCGACCACGCGCTCGACCTCGGCGTCCCGGGTCGCCTCGTAGGCGAACAGCGCCGCGAGGCGACGGTCGAAGTCCGCCTCGCGGCTGTCGAGCCGGGCGATGGGGGCGGCGGCGCTCATCGTCCCGCCCCCGTCGCCCGCCCGATCGCCGCCACCAGCGGCTCGAGCCGGGCCGATTTCGTCTTCATCGACGCCTGGTTGACGATCAGCCGGGACGAGATCGGCATGATCTCCTCGACCTCGACCAGGTTGTTCGCGCGCAGCGTGCTGCCCGTGCTCACCAGATCGACGATCGCGTCGGCCAGCCCGACCAGCGGCGCGAGCTCCATCGACCCGTACAGCTTGATCAGATCGACGTGCACGCCCTTGGCCGCGAAATGCTCGCGCGCGACCTGCAGGTACTTGGTCGCGATGCGCAGCCGGGCGCCGCGCCGCACCGCGTTCGCGTAGTCGAATCCGTCCGGCGCCGCCACGCACATCCTGCAGCGCGCGATCCCCAGGTCGACCGGCTGGTACAGGCCCTCGCCGCCGTGCTCGAGCAGCACGTCCTTGCCGGCCACGCCGAGGTCGGCCGCGCCGTACCGGACATAGGTGGGCACGTCCGAGGCGCGCACGATGATGAGCCGCAGCCCGGGATCGCCGGTCGGCAGGATCAGCCTGCGCGAAGCGGCGACCGACGCGTCGACCGGGATGCCGGCGGCCGCGAGCAGCGGCAGCGTCTCGTCGAAGATGCGTCCCTTGGACAGGGCGAGCGTGATCACTTCAGGTCTCCATGACGCGGGTCGGGGGTTGCGGCGTGCCTCGGGCGCGGGAAGCGAACGCGCGAGCGGGCCGCCGCGAACGCATCGACGGGAAGGCGCGCCGCCATCTCAGGCGCTCTCCGGCGCGCCGGGCAGCGCCGCCCCCTCCCGGGCGATGCGCGCGCCGAGCCGGCCGAGCTTGGCCTCCATGCGCTCGTAGCCGCGATCGAGATGGTAGATGCGGTCGACCACCGTCTCGCCCTCCGCGACCAGGCCCGCGATGACCAGGCCGGCCGAGGCGCGCAGGTCGGTGGCCATCACGGTCGCGCCGGACAGGCCGGCCACGCCGCGGACGATCGCCGTGTTGCCCTCGATCGAGATGTCGGCGCCGAGCCGCTGCAGCTCGAGCACGTGCATGAAGCGGTTCTCGAAGATCGTCTCGGTGACGACGCCGGTGCCCTCGGCGACGCAGTTCACCGCCATGAACTGGGCCTGCATGTCGGTGGCGAACGCCGGATAAGGGGCGGTACGCAGGTTCACCGCCCGCGCGCGCCGGTCCATCCGCAGGCGGATCCGGCCGGGCGCGGTCTCGATCGTCGCCCCGGCCTCGCGCAGCTTCTCGAGCGTGGCGTCCATCGTCGCCGGCCCGGCCCCGAGCAGCGTGACGTCGCCCCCGGCCGCCGCCGCCGCGCACAGGAAGGTGCCGGCCTCGATCCGGTCGGCCATCACCCGATGGGCCGCCCCGTGCAGCCGCCGGACCCCGTGCACCGTGATGCGGTCGGTGCCGGCGCCGTCGATGCGCGCGCCCATCGCGACCAGCGCCGCGGCGAGATCGGCCACCTCGGGCTCGCGCGCCGCGTTCTCGATGACGGTCTCGCCGTCGGCGAGCGTCGCGGCCATCATCAGGTTCTCGGTGCCGGTCACCGTGACCATGTCGGTGACGATGTGCGCACCGGTGAGCCGGCTCGCCTTCGCGACGACGTAGCCATGCTCGATCGAGATCCGGGCGCCCATCGCCTGCAGCCCCTTGATGTGCTGGTCGACCGGCCGCTGGCCGATCGCGCAGCCGCCGGGCAGCGACACGCGCGCCTCGCCGAAACGGGCGAGCAGCGGGCCCAGCACCAGGATCGAGGCGCGCATCGTCTTGACGAGGTCGTACGGCGCCTCGACCGAGGTGACGTCGGCGGCGTCGAGCACGATGCGCCCGTCCTCGCGCTCGGCGCGCGCGCCGAGCCGGCGCAGCAGCTTGAGCGTGGTGGAGACGTCGTGCAGGGCCGGCACGTTGTCGAGCTCGACCTGCCCGGCCGCCAGCAGCCCGGCGCACAGGATCGGCAGGGCGGCGTTCTTGGCGCCCGACACCGCGATCTCGCCGCGCAGCGGACGACCGCCCTCGATTCTCAGCTTGTCCATGGATGTGTCCGGCCTCCCCCGGCGAGCATGGCCGCGAGGCCCGCGCGCCCGGTCTGGGTCGTCACGCGCCTCCGCGGTCGGCGAATTCCTCGGGGGTGAGCGTGTTCATCGACAGCGCGTGCACCTGCTCGCGCATCCGGTCGCCGAGCGCGGCGTAGACGAGCTGGTGTCGCTGGATGAGACGCTTGCCCTCGAACAGCTTCGAGACGATCAGCGCCTCGAAGTGCCGTCCGTCGCCGCCGACCTCGAGATGCTCGCATTCGAGCCCGTCGGCGATGAACTGGCGCAGATTCTCGGGAGTGACCATGGCGCAATCCGGGCGAAACGATGTCGGTTGAGGGATGGATCGGGGCCGGCCGCGGGCCGCCTCAGTGCCGCAGCCGGTAGCCGCTCGCCAGCAGCCGCAGCGCGACCAGGCCGACCAGCGCGAGCGTCGCCGCGACGACCGCCAGGCTCGTCGCCGGCGGCACGTCGGAGGCCCCGAAGAAGCCGTAGCGGAAGCCGTCGACCATGTAGAAGAACGGGTTCAGGTGCGACAGGGCCTGCCAGAAGCCGGGCAGCGACTTCACCGAGTAGAACACGCCGGACAGGAACGTGAGCGGCATGATGATGAAGTTCTGGAAGGCCGCGATCTGATCGAACTTCTCGGCCCAGATTCCCGCGATCAGCCCCATTGTACCGAGAATCGCGCTGCCCAGCAGCGCGAACACGAGGGTCCAGCCCGGCGCCGCGAGCGACAGGTCCGCGAACCACACCGTGGCCAGGAATACCCCCGTCCCCACCGCCAGGCCGCGCGACATCGCCGCCAGCACGTAGGCCGCGTAGATCTCGCGGTACGACAGCGGGGAGAGCAGCAGGAACACGATGTTGCCGGTGATCTTGCTCTGGATCATCGACGACGAGCTGTTGGCGAACGCGTTCTGCAGCACCGACATCATGACCAGCCCGGGCAGCAGGAAGGAGGTGTAGCGCACGCCTTCGAACACCTGGACCCGCTCCTCGAGCACGTGCGAGAAGATCAGCAGGTAGAGCAGCGCCGTGAGCACCGGCGCGGCGATCGTCTGCACGCCGACCTTCACGAAGCGCAGCACCTCCTTGTGCAGCAGCGTCGCGAAACCCTGCGACGAGAACGGCGCGGCGACGCTCCCGCGGGCCGGCTCCATTCAGCGCGCCTCCTTCATGACCTGGACGAACACGTCCTCGAGATCGGTATGCAGCAGCTCCATCTCGTCGACCCGGCAGCCGCCTTCGCGCAGCGCCGCCAGCACCGGCTCGATCGCGCCGATCTCCTCGACCCTGAGCGTCACCTTCGTCCCGGCGGGCGACGCGGCGTCGGGCGGCGCCTCGGCCGCCGGCTCGGCGATGCGCAGCGGCTCGAGCGCGGCCGGCAGCGACGCCCCCGACAGCCGCAACCGCAGCCGCCCCGTGGCGAAGCGCTGCAGCAGGGAGCGGGTACGGTCGAGCGCGACCACGCTGCCGTTCTTCAGCATCGCGATCCGGCCGCACAGCTCCTGCGCTTCCTCGAGGTAGTGGGTGGTGAGCACGATCGTGTGGCCGTCGCGGTTGAGCCGGCTCACGAACTTCCACAGCGTCTGGCGCAGCTCGACGTCCACCCCGGCGGTCGGCTCGTCGAGCACGATCACCGGCGGCCGGTGGACCAGCGCCTGCGCGACCAGCACGCGCCGCTTCATGCCGCCCGAGAGCGCGCGCATGTTGACGTCGGCCTTCGCCGCGAGATCGAGATTCTCGAGCACTTCGTCGATCCAGGCGTCGTTGTGCCGGATGCCGTAGTAGCCCGAAGTGATGCGCAAGGTCTCGCGCACCGTGAAGAACGGATCGAACACCAGCTCCTGCGGCACGACGCCGAGCGCGCGCCGCGCGGCGCGGAAGTCGCGCGCCACGTCGTGGCCCATCACCGCCGCCGCGCCCGAGCTGGCGCGCGTGAGGCCGGCCACGATCGAGATCAGCGTGGTCTTGCCGGCGCCGTTCGGGCCGAGCAGCCCGAAGAACTCTCCTTGATCGATCGACAGCGACACGCCGCGCAGCGCCTCGAAGCTGCCGTAGCGCTTGGCCACGCAGCGCACGTCGATCGCGGCGTTCATGGCGCCGGGCGCATGCCGGCCGCGCCGCGCGCGGAATCCTCCCCGAACAGCACGGCGTCGATGCCGTACAGGCCCGCGAGCTTGCGCAGATTGGGCGCCGCCCCGAGGAACGCACAGCGACGGCCGCCCGCGGCTGCGGCGCGCGAAAGCTCGAGCAGGACCGCGATCAGCGACGAATCGAAATGCCGGCATCCGGACAGGTCGTACAGCGGCCGGGCCGCCTCGAGCGCCGGCAGCGCCTGCCCCAGCACCGCGCGCGCGTTGGCCGCGGTCACCGTTTCCGGCAGGCTGAACGCGCCCGCGGCGCGCAGGCGCCCGGCATCGGGCGCCGCAGCCGGGCCGGCGGAGGCGGTAGCCGGACCGGCAGAGGCCGCGGACGCGCCGGCGGAAGGTTCGAGGCTCACGACTTCGCGGCGGCCGGCGACTGGCGGTTCTTCTCGCTCAGGCTGCGCAGCAGGCCCTCGATGCCGCCGGCGCTGACCTCCTGGGCGAACTGCGTGCGGTAGGTCTCCACCAGCCAGACGCCCAGCACGTTGACGTCGTAGATCTTCCAGCCCTCGGCCGCCTTCATCATCCGGTAGTCGAGCTGGACCGGCTCGCCGCGCGGCTGCAGGACCTCGCTGCGCACGATCACGTCGACGTCCTGTGGCGTCGCGCGCAGCGGCTTCATCCGCACCTTCTGGTCGCCCACCGACGCGAGCGCCCCCGAATAGGTGCGCACCAGCAGCGCGCGGAACTCGGTCATCAGCTGCGCCTGCTGGTCCGGGCTCGCGTTGCGCCAGTTCCGGCCGACCGCCAGCGCCGTCATGCGGCGGAACTCCACGTGCGGCATCACGGTCGAGTCGATCAGCGCGTCGAGCTTGCGCGCGTCGCCCGCCTTCAGCGCCGCGTCGGAGCGGATCCGGTCGAGGACCTCGTTGCTCACGCGCTCGATCAGCCGGTCGGGCGCCTCGGCCGCCCGCGCGACGGGCATCGCGAGCAACAGCGAAAGGCACAGCGAAAACAAGGTCTTGATCATCGGTTCGGCCTCGGCGAAGGGGCGGAGGGCGCAGTCTGCGCGGGCCCCGGCGGGCGCGCCCCGGGCGCGGGCGGCGCTTCCGGGTCGTCCTCCGGGTCGTAGGCGGGCGCGTCGTCGTCCGACGGGGGAGGATTGCCGTCGTGGACCAGGTTGCGACGCCGCTGCAGGTAGCCGTCGCGGATGAAGGCGTAGCGGTCGAGCGCCGCCCCCTCGACGACGCGCTCGGCGCGCAGCAGTTGCGCGCGGTCGTCGACGACGCGCAGCAGGGCCGCGTTGTTGCGCTGCCCCGTGGAGTCGATCGCCAGCAACGGATCGCCGGCGTAGTCGACGATGCGCGCGGGCGCATCGCGCAGGTTGGACGGCCCGAGCAGCGGCAGCACCAGGTAGGGCCCCGACGGCACGCCCCAGCGGCCCAGCGTCTGACCGAAGTCTTCGTGGTGCTTCTCCAGGCCGATCGGGGTGGCGATGTCGGCGAGCCCGCCGAGCCCGAGGGTCGAGTTGATCACGAAGCGCCCCAGGTCCGAGATCGCCTCGACCGGCTTGCCCTGCAGCAACTGGTTCACCGCGGTCCAGAGATCGGCCAGGTTGCCGAACACGCTGGAGACCGGGATCCGCAGGTTCTCCGGCACGTAGTCGTGGTAGCCCTGGGCCACCGGCTTGAGCACCGCCCGGTCGACCGCGTCGTTGAACCGGAACACGGCGCGGTTCAAGGGCTCGAGCGGATCGCGCGCCGCGGCGGGGCCGCCCGGCGCCGCGCAGCCGCCGGCCAGGCCGGCCGCGACCAGCACTGCGGCCGCTGCGAAGCGGATCTTCCGGATCACTTGGCGCCCCCCTCCGCCGCCTTGCCGTAGAGGAACTGCCCGATCAGGCTCTCGAGCACGACCGCGGACTGGGTCATGGCGATGCGATCGCCGCCGGCGAGCATCTCGGTATCGCCGCCCGGCTCGAGGCCGATGTACTGCTCGCCGAGCAGGCCCGAGGTCAGGATCTTCGCCGACGAGTCTTTCGGGAACCGGTAGCGCTGGTCCAGCGCGAGCACCACCTCGGCCTGGTAGATCTGGTCGTCGAAGCGGATCGCCGACACGCGCCCGACCACCACCCCGGCGCTGCGCACCGCCGCGCGCGGCTTGAGGCCGCCGATGTTGTCGAAGCGCGCGGTGGTCTCGTAGGTGGCGCCCAGGCCGACCGCGCTGCTCATGTTGCCCGCGCGCATCGCCAGGAACACCAGCGCGCCGAAGCCGAGCAGCACGAACAACCCGACCAGCAGGTCGACTCCCGTGCGTTTCATCGAGGTCTCTCCATGTCCGTTTCCCGCCGCGACGACCGCTCAGCTCGCATTGAACATCAGCGCGGTCATGATGAAGTCCAGCCCGAGGATCGCCAGCGAGGCGGCGACCACCGTGGTGGTGGTGGCACGCGCGACGCCCTCGGGGGTCGGCTGCGCGGTATAGCCGACGAACAGCGCCACGTAGGCGACGGTGAAGCCGAACACCACGCTCTTCAGCACCCCGTTGCCGACGTCGTCGAGCCAGTCGACGCCGCTCTGCATCTGCGACCAGAAGGCCCCTGCGTCGACCCCGATCATCGCGACGCCGACCAGGTAGCCGCCCAATACCCCCAGCGCCGAGAACAGCGCGGCGAGCAGCGGCATCGAGAATACCGCAGCCGCGAAGCGGGGGGCGAGCACGCGCGCCACCGGGTCGACGGCCATCATCTCCATGGCGTCGATCTGCTCGCCCGCCTTCATCAGGCCCACCTCGGCGGTGAGCGAGGTGCCGGCGCGCCCCGCGAACAACAGCGCCGTGACCACCGGGCCCAGCTCGCGCACCAGCGACAGCGTGACCAGGACGCCCAGGGCCTCCTCCGAACCGTAGCGGCGCAGCGTGTAGTAGCCCTGCAGGCCGAGCACGAAGCCGATCAGCAGGCCGGAGACCAGGATGATCGACAGCGAATAGTTGCCGATGAAATGGATCTGGTCGATCACCAGCCGCGGACGCCGCAGCGAGCCCACGGCGAGCCAGCACAGGTGGACGAAGAACCTCGCCCCCCTGCCGACCGCGGCGACGGCGTCGAGCACCCACTGGAGCGGCAGCAGCAAGGCGCGCATCACGCCCCCAGCCCGAGGTCCTCGGCGAGCGGCTTCGCCTGGAAATGGAACGCGATCGGCCCGTCGACGTTGCCCTCGAGGAACTGGCGCACGTTGGGGTCGTCGGACGCGCGCATCGCGTCGGGCGAGCCCTGCGCGGCGATGCGCCCGCCCGCGAGCAGGTAGACGTAGTCGGCGATCGCGAAGGCGTCCTTGATGTCGTGCGAAACGACGATCGACGCGCAGTCGAGCGCGTCGTTGAGCCGGCGGATCAGCTGGGCGACCGTCGCGAGCGCGACCGGGTCGAGGCCGGCGAACGGCTCGTCGTACATGATCAGCGGCGGATCGAGGGCGATCGCGCGCGCCAGCGCCACGCGGCGCGCCATGCCGCCCGAGAGCTCGGACGTGCGGTACTGCGCCGCGCCGCGCAGGCCGACCGCCTCGAGCTTCATCAGCACCAGGTCGCGGATCATCGCCTCGGGAAGGTCGGTGTGCTCGCGCAGCGGAAACGCCACGTTCTCGAAAGCACTCAGGTCGGTGAACAGGGCGCCGAACTGGTACAGCATGCCCATCCGGCGCCGCAGCCGGTACAGGGCCTCGCGGTCGAGCCGGTGCACGTCCTGCCCGTCGAAGACGACCGAGCCGTGCTGCGGGCGCAGTTGCCCGCCGATCAGCCGGAGGATGGTCGTCTTGCCCGACCCGGAGCCGCCGATCAGCGCGAACACCTTCCCGCGCTCGAAGCGCATCGAGATGTCGTTCAGGATGACGCGCTTGCCGTATCCGAAACGGACGCTGTCCAGCGTGAGGAACTCTGGCATCGAGGCGTGGGCGTGGGCACCGGGCTGTCCGTCGAACCTGGGATTCTAAACCGGGATGTCGCCGACGCACCGGCCCGCCCGCCGGGCGGCGCAGTCGTCATATACTCGGCGCCATGAGCGATTCGACCGCCGTGACGCCCGAGCGGATGCTCGGCCAGGCGCGCGAGGTGCTGCGCATCGAGGCCGAGGCGGTGGCGCGCCTGGCCGACCGCATCGACCAGCGCTTCGCCGATGCCTGCCGCCTGATCCTCGCCTGCCGGGGACGCGTCGTGGTGAGCGGGATCGGCAAGTCGGGGCACGTCGCGCGCAAGATCGCCGCGACGCTGGCGTCCACCGGGACGCCGGCGTTCTTCGTGCATCCGGCCGAAGCCAGCCACGGCGACCTGGGCATGGTGACCCGGGACGACGTGTTCGTCGCGCTGTCGAACTCCGGCAGCACCGGGGAACTCCTCACGATCGTGCCGGTGGTCAAGCGCCAGGGCGCCCGCCTGATCGCCATCACCGGCGACCCGGAATCGCCGCTCGCGCGGCTCGCCGACGCGCATCTCGACGCCGCCGTCGACCGCGAGGCGTGCCCGCTGAACCTGGCGCCCACCGCGAGCACGACCGCCGCGCTCGCGCTGGGCGACGCGCTCGCGGTCGCGCTGCTCGACGCGCGCGGCTTCGGACCGATGGACTTCGCGCTGTCGCACCCCGGCGGCACCCTCGGCCGGCGGCTGCTGACCCGGGTCGGCGACGTGATGCGCTCGGGCGACCCCCTGCCGAGCGTACCCAGCGGCGCCCGCCTGGTCGACGCGATCCTCGAGATCACGCGCAAGCGCATGGGCATGACCGCGATCCTCTCGGCGGACGGCCGGCTCGCCGGCATCTTCACCGACGGCGACCTGCGCCGGCTGATCGAGCAGGGCCGCGACCTGCGCGGACTGCTGATCGACGAGGTGATGACCCGTTCGCCGGCGACGGTCGGCGCGCAGGCACTCGCCGCCGAAGCGGTGCGCATCATGGAGGAGCGCCGCATCAGCCAGCTGCTGGTCGTCGACGCCGGCGGCAGGCTGGCCGGCGCGCTGCACATCCACGACCTGCTCGCCGCGAAGGTGGTCTGAATGGGCGCGATGGCCGATGCGACGCGACGCGCCGCCCGGGTACGCCTGGTGGCGCTGGATGTCGACGGAACGCTGACGGACGGACGGCTGTTCATCGGGCCCGAGGGCGAGGCGATGAAGGCGTTCTCGGTGCGCGACGGCTTCGGCCTGACCCTGCTGCGCGAAGCCGGGGTGAAGCTCGCGATCGTCACCGCCCGCCGGTCCGCCATCGTCGAGGCGCGCGCCGCCGAGCTGCGCTTCGACGAGGTGCGCCAGGGCTCGAAGGACAAGGCGGCGGCGCTGGGCGAGCTCTGCGAGCGCTTCGGCCTGGCCACGCGGGAAGCCGCCTTCGTGGGCGACGACTGGCCCGACCTGGGGGCGATGGCGCTGGCCGGCCTGGCGGCCAGCGTCGCCGACGCGCCGGCCGCGGTGCGCGAGCGTGCCCACTGGGTGTCGAACGCCCCGGCCGGCCGCGGCGCGATCCGCGAGTTCGCCGAGTTCGTGCTGACGGCGCAGCAGCGGCTCGATGCGGCGCTGGCGCGCTACGCCGGCGGCAAGCCATGACCCCGCGCTTCTACGACCGGCTCGCCGCCGGGCTGTCGATGACGCTGCTGCTCGGGCTCGCGGCCGGCACCTATTTCCTCGCCCAGATCTCGCTGCGCGACGCCACGCCCGTGTCCGCGCGGCCGGTCGCCCACGAGCCCGACTATTTCGTCGAGGACCTGGTCTTCACGCGCATCAACGCCAAGGGGGCCCCGGCGTTCCGGGTCTCGGCGACGCGGATGCTCCACTATCCGGACGACCAGTCGAGCACCTTCGAGAGCCCGGTCCTCGTGAGCCTCGACCCGGACAACCCGCGCATCACCCTGCGGGCCGACCGCGGGCGGACCACCGCCGAGGGCGAGGAAACCGTGCTTACCGGCAACGTGGTGATGGTGCGCGCGGCCGCCGCCTCCGAGCCGGAGATGACGATCCGCACCGAGAGCGCGACGGTCTTCAGCGAGACCGAGATCGCGCGCACCGACCTGCCGGTGCGGATCGAGCGCGGCGATTCGGTCTTGACGGGCATCGGCATGGAATTCAATAATGCGGCCCGCTCATTGCGGGTCGACTCCCGGGTGAAGCTCACCTGGCAGCCTCCGCCCCCAACCCGCTGACGATGCGCGTGCCCCTTCCCCTCCGATCCCCGCCCCGGGCGCGACGACCCGCGACGGCGGCGCGCGCGCTGGCGCTGTGCGCCGGGCTCGCGCTGGCCGGGTTCGCGGGGCCGGCGAGCGCCGAGAAGGCCGACCGGACCAAGCCCATCAACGTCGAAGCCGACCGGATGCAGTACGACGATCTGAAACAGATCAACGTCTTCACCGGCAATGTCGTGCTGACCCGGGGCACGATCCTGCTCCGGGCCGACCGGCTGGTGATCCGGCAGGATCCGGAGGGCTACCAGTACGGCACGGCCACCGGCAACCTGGCGTTCTTCCGGCAGAAGCGCGACGGGGTCGACCAGTACGTCGAGGGGCAGGCGCGCCAGATCGACTACGACGGCAAGCTCGAGACCTTCCGGCTGCAGCAGCAGGCGATGATGCGCCGGACCGAGCAGACGCGCGTGATCGACGAAGTGCACGGCAGCGACATCCTCTACGAGAGCCGCAACGAGTTCTTCACCGTCGAGGGCACCAGCGGGACCGCCGCGACGCCGGGGAACCCGGCCGGACGGGTGCGGGTCGTGATCCAGCCGCGCGAGGGC
>JBDHRX010000099.1:0-11119 GCA_039807785.1 Burkholderiaceae bacterium | reverse complement strand
CGACCTCGAACCGGGAAACCCAGCATCCATGCGGCTTCCCGGCCGATCTCCCTGAGCAGGTGCAGAACATCGAGTGACGCCCCATGGGGGATCACGCCCCCCGAAGCCGTCACCGAAGTCATTGTCTCGTAGTGAACAGCGAGGCCCTCCTCCCCGAAAAAGTAGTCCACAAGAAAGTAAGTAGTCCACAAGAACTACGTAAAAGTAGTGTGTTGACAAATCCGAATAGTAGTGAAATAGTAGAACACAATATTAGTGTTACCAAGCGGTCATGGCGACCCCGAACGAGAAACTCGCCGCCTCCCTCGAACAGCTCGAGATCATCCAGGACAGCGGCCAGCGCGTCGTTCGAAGCTCGGCCTTGTCGCGAACCCATCGGGAGCGTCTGAGCAAGGCGGGCTACCTGCAGGAAGTCATCAAAGGCTGGTACCTCCCGGCCCGGCCCGACCTCTCCACCGGCAGCATCGAAGGCGGCACCGCCGCATGGTTCGCCGGCATGCGCGACTTCGTCGCCGGCTACTGTGATGCGCGTTTCGGCGAAAGCTGGCACCTGAGTCCCGAGTTGTCCCTGTCGCTGAGATCGGGCGAGCGCACCCTCCCCCGGCAACTGCAGGTCTGGTCCACCGCGGGCAACAACCAGTTGGTACGGTTGCCCCACGGATGTTCCTTGTTCCTCTATCGAGCGCCCCGACTCCTGCCTGCCGAGCCGCATACGGAGGACCAAGGCATCCGTCTCGTGAACCTCACGGACGCGCTCGTGGCAGTGTCGCCGACGTTCTTCGTGCAACAGCCCCTGGCCGCACGCATTGCCCTGGGCATGGTCGACGACACCGCACCGCTGCTGCAGCGACTGCTCGACGGTTCCCACTCCGTCGTCGCCGGTCGGCTGGCAGGCGCGTTTCGCGCCGTGGGCCGGGCCGACTTCGCCAACAGCATCATCGGCACCATGCGCGGCGCCGGCTACACGGCTCAGGAAAGCTCGCCGTTCGACGCACCACCAACGCCGCTGCCCGCCGGCCGCCCTGTTTCGCCCCACGTGCAACGCCTGCGCTTGAATTGGGCGGCCATGCGCGAATCCGTCATCGCCGCTTTTCCCGCTCCCCGCCCCCTGCCCGCCGATCGGGCACGGGTTCTCATGGACATCGAAGCGTGCTACGTGGCGGACGCTTATCACTCGCTATCCATCGAGGGCTACCACGTCACCGCGGACCTGATCGAGAAGATCCGCAACGGCGCCTGGGATCCGGAAGGGGCCGATCGTCGACACCGCGACGCCATGGCGGCCAAGGGATATTTCGAGGCCTACCAACTCGTCAAGGACTTCATCTCCAGGACGCTGCAGCGGCAGGCGAAACAAGCCGGGCTACAAGGCCTGCGCGAAGCGCTTAGCGCGTGGTATCTGGCGCTCTTCAGTCCCAGCGTGCAAGCCGGCCTGCTCAAGCCTTCGGACCTGGCCGGATGGCGCAACCATCAGGTGTTCATTCGCGGCGCCTTGCATGTTCCTCCCGCCAGCGAAGCCGTGCGCGAATGCATGCCCGTGCTGTTCGAGCTCATCGAAAGCGAACCGCACCCCGCCGTCCGGGCCATCCTCGGGCATTTCCTGTTCGTCTTCATCCACCCCTACATGGATGGCAATGGCCGGCTGGCCCGCTTCCTGATGAACGCGATGCTCGTTACCGGCGGCTATGTCTGGACCGTCATCCCTGTGCAGCAGCGGCAGCGGTATATGCAGGCGCTGGAGCGCGCCAGTTCCTATGGCGAGATCGAGGCGTTCACGGACTTCGTTGCGCAACTGGCTCGGGGGCAGGCGTTGAACCCATTGCCGCGGCCGGACTGATCTGCTTCTCCGGGACCGCTTCAGACTGGTTGCGGACCTTCGTTCACGTGCAGATCCTGGTGCGCGAGCAGCGTGTCATTTGCTGCTGCAGCTTCGATTCGCGACCGCAGGAGGATGCGAGTCTAGTGACTGCCGAGCAACTAGCGAACGAGCGCACTTCGACTCATGATGTTGCCGATCTGCGGCAGCGGAAAACCTAGCACGGCACCTCATCCAGCCGGCCCATCGCGCCGCTGAGGAAATCGCGTTGCGCGTTTGCCGCGTGCTCGGGCGTATTCATCACGAACGAGCCTGCGAACACCGGGTCTCCCTCGACGCGGCCGCCCCCGAAAATAGCCGCGCCGGCCGGCCCATCCCGGGTAGCGGCTAGCGAAGTTGCAGGCCGTGACGCCCGACGCGGCTGCTAGACTTCCGTCGAACGACACGCCCCCGCTCCCATGACCCACTCCGCCCCGCGGCCCGGCAGCCTGTTCGTGGTCGCCGCGCCCTCCGGCGCCGGCAAGACCTCGCTGGTGCGCGCGCTGCTGGCCGACGCGCCGCTGATCCAGCTCTCGGTCTCGTTCACCACGCGCGCGCCGCGGCCGGGCGAGGTCCACGGGCGCGACTACGTCTTCGTCGATCGCGCCGACTTCGAGCGCCGCCGCAAGGCCGGCGAGTTCCTCGAATGGGCCGAGGTCCACGGCAACCTCTACGCCACCTCGAAGGCCTGGATCGTCGACCGGATCGAGGCCGGGGTGGACATCGTGCTCGAGATCGACTGGCAGGGCGCGGAGCAGGTGCGCCGCCTGTTCCCGGACGCGGTGGGGGTGTTCATCGCGCCGCCCTCGATCGGGGTGCTGCGCGAACGCCTGATGCAGCGCGGCCAGGACAGCCCGGAGGTGATCGAGCGCCGCGTGGCCGCCGCCGAGGCCGAGCTGGGGCAGGCGCATCGCTTTCAATATGTTATTATTAATCAAGACTTTGCGAGCGCCCTCGGAGATCTTCGCACGATCGTCTGGGCGGCGCGCCTGCGATTCTCGAAACAGCACGCCCGGCACCCGGCCACCTTCGCCGCGCTGGGCGTGACCCAGCCCGAACAGGTGTGACATGGCCCGTATCACCGTCGAAGACTGCCTGAAACAGATCCCGAACCGGTTCGAGCTCACGCTCGCCGCCACCTACCGCGCGCGCATGCTGGCCCAGGGCCACACGCCGAAGGTGGAGTCGAAGGACAAGCCCACGGTCACCGCCCTGCGCGAGATCGCGACGGGCAAGGTCGGCCTCGAAATGTTGCGGCGCGTCCCCATCTGAGGCCGTAGCGGCCGGCTCCGCCTCGGCCGGCGCGGACATGGCCACCCGACCTCCTCCCTCCGCCACGACACCCGCCGGACGCGGGCGCAGGCGACCGGCTGCCCCACCCCCGAAACCGCCCACGGTGCTGGCCGACGAAGGCTTCGTCGCGGTCGCCGACGAACGGCAGGTGGCGTCGCTGGCGGGGCTCACGCGGATGGCCGGCGCGTACCTCTCCGAGGACGACCTGCGGCGCATCCGCGAGGCCTACCGCTTCAGCGACGAGGCACACCTCGGGCAGTTCCGCTCCAGCGGCGAGCCCTACATCTCGCATCCGATCGCGGTCGCGGAGATCCTCTGCGGCTGGAAGCTCGACGCCGATTCGCTGATGGCGGCGCTGCTGCACGACGTGATCGAGGACACGACGGTCGCCAAGCAGATCCTGATCGAGCGCTTCGGCCCGCACGTGGCCGAGCTGGTCGACGGCCTGTCCAAGCTCGAGCGCGTCGAGTTCGCCTCGAAGGAGCAGCAGCAGGCCGAGAGCTTCCGCAAGATGCTGCTGGCGATGGCGCGCGACGTGCGCGTCATCCTGATCAAGCTCGCCGACCGCCTGCACAACATGTCGACGCTCGACGCGGTCCCGCTCGAGAAGCAGCACCGCATCGCGCGGGAGACGATCGAGATCTACGCCCCGATCGCCAGCCGGCTCGGCCTGCACGAGCTGTTCCGCGAGCTGGTCGACCTGTCGTTCAAGTACCTGCACCCGTGGCGGCACCGCACGCTGCACAAGGCGGTGCAGGCCGCGCGCGGCAACCGCCGCGAGGTGATCGGCAAGATCCTCGAGACGGTGCAGAAGACGCTGCCCGAGGCCGGCGTCAACGCCGAGGTGTTCGGCCGCGAGAAGACGCTCTACGCGATCTACCGCAAGATGCACGACAAGCACCTGTCGTTCTCGCAGGTGCTCGACATCTACGGCTTTCGCGTGCTGCTCGACACGGTGCCGCAGTGCTACCTGGCGCTCGGCGCGCTGCATTCGACCTACAAGCCGGTCCCGGGCCGCTTCAAGGACTACATCGCGATCCCGAAGATCAACGGCTACCAGTCGCTGCACACCACGCTGGTGGGGCCCTTCGGCACGCCAGTCGAGTTCCAGATCCGCACCCGCGAGATGCAGCGGGTCGCCCAGTCCGGCGTGGCCGCGCACTGGCTCTACAAGGCCGAGAAGGAGAGCTTCTCCGACCTGCAGAAGCGCACCCACGAGTGGCTGCAGTCGCTGCTCGACATCCAGAGCCAGACCGGCGACTCGCTCGAGTTCATCGAACACGTGAAGGTCGACCTGTTCCCCGACGCGGTCTACGTCTTCACGCCGCGCGGGCAGATCCGCGCGATGCCGCGCGGCGCCACGATCATCGACTTCGCCTACAGCGTGCACACCGACATCGGCGACCAGGCGGTGTCGGCGCGCGTGAACCAGCGCCAGGTGCCGCTGCGCACCGAACTGCAGAACGGCGACCTGGTCGAGGTGGTCACCGACCCGAACTCGAAGGCCAACCCCAACTGGCTCAGCTTCGTGCGCACCGGCAAGGCGCGCGCGGGCATCCGCCAGTGCCTGAAGACGCTCAAGTACAAGGAGTCGGTCGAGCTGGGCAAGCGGCTGCTCGGGCAGGCCCTCGCCACGCTGCGCATCGACGCCGCGACGCTCGACAGCGCGGCCATCGACCGCGGCGCCCGCGACGCCGGGGCCAAGAGCAGCGAGGAGCTCTACGCCGACATCGGCCTGGGCAAGCGCCTCGCCCCGGTGATCGCGCGCACCATCGCGCTGCAGTTCTCGGGCAAGCCCAGCGGGGCGATGCTGGTGCTGCCGCGCCCGGCCCCGATGCAGATCAACGGCACCGAGGGCGCGGCGGTCACCTACTCGCCGTGCTGCCAGCCGCTGCCGGGCGACGAGATCGTCGGCCACCTGCGCGGCGGCCACGGCCTGTTCGTGCACCGCGCCGATTGCCGCGTCGCGCTGCGCCAGCGCGAGAAGGACGCCGAGCGCTGGATCGACGCCGACTGGGCCGACGACATCGCCGGGCAGTTCCGCACCGGCATCGAGGTCCAGGTGCGCCACGAACGCGGCGTGCTGGGCAAGGTCGCGGCCGAGATCGCCGCGAGCGAGGCCAACATCGCCCACGTGGCGATGGACGAGGACTTCTCCGAGGCCGCCACGCTGCGCTTCGCGATCCTGGTGCGCGACCGCGTCCACCTGGCCCAGGTGATGCGCAACCTGCGCCGGCTCTCGGAGGTCGCGCGCATCACCCGCATCTGAGCGTCGCGGCAAGCCGGGGCCTTCCCCCGGCCGACGCGGCCGCGCCGGCGCTCAGCCCGCCCGGGCCGCCTGCGGATGGCCGGGCAGGTAGAGCGACTGCACGTCCTCGGGCACGCGCGACAGATCGCTGCCGCGCAGGTAGTCGCCGATGGCGGAGCCGGTGCTCTTCGAGTCCATGTTGGGCGCGCCGCCGAGCGCGCGCAGGTCGTCCAGGTGGACGGTCCGGAAGTCGATGCTGAAGCGGGTCCGGCCGGTCTGGTTCGGCATCGACGAGTGCAGGTGGGCACCGGAGAACAGCAGCAGCCCTCCGGGCGGGGCGACGACTACGGTGCTCGGTTCGGCCGTCACCGGGCCGGTGGCGCGCGGCTGGCGGCGCGTGTCGGTGCCGACGTGCCGGGCCGCGCTGAAGCGCGCCGTCGCGTTCCAGGCCTGGTAGTCGTAGCACTCCGAGTCGTTCGGGACCGGGTTGTCGAAGTGGTACGGATGGAACGCCATCGCGTTGCCGGCCTCGATCTCGAAGATCGGCATCCACCAGTTGACCTGGCACATCGGCGCCGAGTACCAGGTGTCGCGGTGCGGATGGAACGCGTAGGCGATGCCGGTGGTCAGGTAGCCGTGGCTGGTCGCGCTGCGCATCCGGGGCACGTCGAAGTACACCTTGTCCAGGTCGCAGCCGAGCCGCGCCAGGATGCGCGGCATCAGGCGCTTGCATTCCGGGTGATGGATGAAGGCCGGCTTCACCTGCGCGAGGATCGCGGCATAGCGGTGCACGTCGAGCTCGTGCTGCGCGAGCTCGGGGTCGAGCCCCTCGAAGGCCTCGGCCAGGAGCTCGCGCGCCAGCGCGACCAGGGCGAGCGAATCGGGGTTCGGCGAATAGACGAACAGGTCGCCGGCGAACAGGCAGGCCCGGCGCTCGTCGTCGCCGATGCTGCGATCGAAGAAAATGCCGCCCACGGTCGAAGCGCTCCTCTCGGGCTTCCGCGCCCGTCATGCATCCTGCCTCGAAACGACGCCCCGGACCGGGATTTCCGCACATGGCGGCCCGACCCGGGGCGCGCCGTCTACCGCCAACCGAACGGCCCGGGATCTCGCGCCGGTCCCCGGCGCGCCCGCCTACGCGTAGCGGATCGACCGCACCTCGAGCTCGTCGGTGCCGCTGGGCGTGCGCAGCGTGACCACGTCTCCCTCCCGCGCCTTGAGCAGCGCGCGCGCCACCGGCGAGACCCAGCTCACGCAGCCCCGGGCCGGGTCGACCTCGTCGATGCCGACGATCCGCACCGTCTCCTCGCGCTCGCCGTTGCGCAGGTAGGTGACCGTGGCGCCGAAGAAGACCTGGTCCAGCGCCTGCTGGCGCTCGACGTCCACCACTTCGGCGGCGTCGAGCCGCCGCGTCAGGAAACGGATCCGGCGGTCGATCTCGCGCAGGCGCTTCTTGCCGTAGAGGTAGTCGCCGTTCTCCGAGCGATCGCCGTTGGAGGCCGCCCACGACACCACCCGGACCACCTCCGGCCGCTCGACGTCGATCAGGTTCAGCAGCTCGGCCTTGATCCGGTCGTACCCGGCGCGGGTGATGTAGTTGCGCCCGCCCGGAAGCCGGGCGATCGCCTCGTCGGCCGGATCGATCTCGTCGTCGTCGGCCGCATCGTCCTTCATGAATGCCTTGCTCACCCGCCTGCCTTCCCTGCCCAGGATCCTGGTTCCAAAATCAGACACCTCCGCCGGCGCGCGCAGCCGCCCGGCGGTCGCGCGACGCCACCCGTGACGCAGTTCCTCGGCGCCCGTCGCGCTCCGCCCGACCATGGACACATCGCGCTTCCAGGTCCGCTTCCGGGCCGCTCACCGCGCAAGGTGCCCGCCATGACCGATCGCCGACTGCTCCGCCGCTACCTGGCCCTGGTGCGCCACGCCGACGAGATCCTGGACGAATGCGGCGCCGAGGTCGCCTGCGCGGCGCCGGCGCCGGCCGAAGCGGTGGCGGTGCTCGACGATCTGGCGAGCTCGCTCACCCCGATCGTCGAGGCGATGCCGGAAGCGGCCCCCGACCCGATCGACCTGCACCGCCGGCTGGCCGGCTGGGTCCACTGAGCCGGCGCCGCGTCGCGAACCGCCGTCCCCGGCCGTCCGGCTCAGCTTCCCGCCACCGCCATCTCGTCGATCAGCACCGAGCCGCTGCGCTTGGTGCCCCGGGTGATCTCGTCGGCCCCGACGGCAACGATGCCGCGGAACATCTGGCGCAGGTTGCCCGCGATCGTGATCTCCTCGACCGGATGGCGGATCCTGCCGCCCTCCACCCAGAACCCGCTCGCGCCGCGCGAATAGTCGCCGGTCACGTAGTTGACGCCCTGCCCCATCAGGTCGGTGACGAGCAGGCCGGTCCCGAGCTTCGCGAGCATCTTCTCGAACGAATCGCCGCGCCGCGTGGCGCGGCTCGCGAACCACAGGTTGTGCGAGCCGCCGGCGTTGCCGGTGCTGGCCATGCCCAGCTTGCGCCCCGAGTACGTCGACAGGAAGTAGCCCGCGAGCACGCCCGCCTCGACCACCTTGCGCGCCCGCGTGGCCACCCCCTCGTTGTCGAACGGCGTGCTGCCGGACTCGCCGATCCGGTGCGGATCCTCGACGATGTCGAGATGGGCGGGGAACAGCTGCTGGCCCAGCGCATCGACCAGGAAGCTCGCCTTGCGGTACAGCGCGCCGCCGCTGGCGGCCTGCACGAAATGCCCGAGCAGCCCGCAGGCCAGCGGCGCCTCGAACAGCACCGGCACGCGGCCGGTCGGGATCCGTCGCGCGCCCAGCCGGGCCAGCGCGCGCTCGGCGGCATAGCGGCCCAGCGCCTCGGGATCGGCCAGGCGGCGGGGGTCGCAGTGCGACGAATACCAGTCGTCGCGCTGCATCTCGCCGCGCCGGCCCGCGATCGGCGAGCAGGCGATCGAATGGCGGCTGTAGCGATAGCCGCCGCAGAAGCCCAGGCTGTTGGCGGCGACGAAATGCCCGTGGCTCACCGACACCGAAGCGCCGTCGGAGTTGGTGATCGCCGGCGAGGTGGCCAGCGCGGCGCGCTCGGCGCGGCGCGCGATCTCGACCGCCTCGTCCACCGAGATCGGCCACTCGTGGAACACCTTCAGGTCCGGTTGCGCGGTGGCCAGCGTGTCCGGGTCGGGCAGCCCGGCGCAGGGGTCCTCCGCGGTGAAGCGGGCGATCTGCCAGGCGGCATCGACGGTCTCGCGCAGCGCGCCGGTCGAGAAGTCGGTGGAGCTCGCGTGCCCCATGCGACGTCCGGCATACACGGTGACGCCGAGGCCCTTGTCGCGGTTCTGCTCGATCGTCTCGATGCGGCCCTTGCGCACGTTCACCGACAGGCCGCCGTTCTCGGAGACGTCGACCGCGGCCGCGCTGGCGCCGAGCTCGCGCGCGAACCCGAGCGCGGCCTGCGCGATCTCGCGCAGGCGCGCCGCGTCGTACTCGAAGGTCGGGCGGCGAGGCTCGGTCCGGGGGGGCTGTTTCGGGCGCATCGGTAGGCGCATCAGTGCGCGATCAGTGAACGCTTCGGTCCGGCCGGCCGCGGTGCTTCCGGCGGGCGGCTGGCATGGGATGGCCGGGTATCATAGCAGCGCAGTCCGCGCCCCATGCCATGCGTCCCCGATCCCCCGATTCCCCCCGTCCCGAGGCGCCGAGCAAGTCGCAGCGCAAGCGCGACATGCTCGCCCTGCAGGCGCTCGGCGAGCGCCTGCTGCCGCTGGCCGACGAGCGCCTCGAGCGCCTGCCGATCACGCCCGAGCTGATCGACGCGGTGCGCGCCGCGCGCGCGATCCGCGCGCACGAAGGGCGGCGCCGGCAGCTCCAGTTCATCGGGCGCCTGATGCGCGAGGTCGATGCCGAGACCCTGCGCCGGGCGCTCGACGAGGAAACCCGCGAGCACCGGGTCGAGACCGCGGTGATGCACGCCGCGGAGCGGTGGCGCGAGCAGATGATCGCCGGCGACCGCGCGCTGCGCGACTGGACCGACCGCTACCCGGACAGCCGCGCGGCGACCGAGCCGCTGGTGGCCCGCGCCCGCGCCGAGCTCGCCGCGGGCGGGCCCGGACGCGCCTACCGGCAGTTGTTCCGCGCGTTGCGCGACCAGCTCACCCCACGCGACCCGCCCGACCCGGAGGACACTCCCGCATGACCGACCCCGTCCCCCCGATCCGGATCGGACTCGTCTCGATCAGCGACCGCGCCTCGCGCGGCGTCTATGCCGACCAGGGGGTGCCCGCCCTGCAAGCCTGGCTCGATTCCGCGCTGGCGAGCCCCTGGGAACCGGTGGTGCGGCTGATTCCCGACGAACGCGCCGGGATCGAGCGCACGCTGGTCGAGCTCGTCGATCAGGCGGGCTGCAGCCTGGTGCTGACCACCGGCGGCACCGGCCCCGCGCCGCGCGACGTCACTCCGGAGGCCACGCTGGCCGTCGGCGAACGCGAGATGCCGGGTTTCGGCGAGCAGATGCGCCAGATCAGCCTGAACTTCGTGCCCACCGCGATCCTGTCGCGCCAGGTAGCGGTGATCCGCGGCCGCGCGCTGATCGTCAACCTGCCCGGGCAGCCGAAGTCGATCCGCGAGACGCTCGAGGGCCTGAAGGACGCGGGCGGCCAGGCGAAGGTGCACGGCATCTTCGCCGCGATCCCCTACTGCCTGGACCTGATCGGCGCGCCGTACCTGGAAACGCGCGCGGACGTCTGCAAGGCGTTCCGGCCGAAGTCCGCGCAACGCCCGGCCGCCGGCTGATCCACCCGCCGCGGGCCGATCCGCCCCGTGCCCCGCCCCGGGGGGTCGGTCCACCCGGGGCCGGCCGGCGCGAAACCCGACTGCCTCCGGTACGCGCCGCCCCCGGGCCACGGTGGTGCGGTCAGCGCCGCCGCGCCTGGATCACGCCCTTGACGTCGCGCACCGCGACCAGCGTCCGGGCCAGTTGCGTCGCGTCCGGCACCTCCACCGTGAAGCGCATGCTGGCGGTCTGCTGGCGCGACAGCGTCTGCACCGCGGTGACGTTCAGCCGGTCGCGGGCGAACACCTCGGTGATGTCGCGCAACAGCCCCGGCCGGTCGGCCGCCCGCACCTCGACGTCGGCCGGAAAGCGCCGCGTGCGCCCGTCCCCCCCGCGCAGCGCCTCCTCGCCCCAGGCGGTCGAGATCACCCGCTCGGGCGCGCGGTCGGCCATCCGGGCGAAGGCGGCGCACTGCTCACGATGCACCGAGACGCCATGCCCCTTGGTCACGAAGCCGGCGATGCCGTCGGGCGGCACCGGGCGGCAGCAGCGGGCGAGCTGGGTCATCAGCGAATCGATCCCGACCACCAGCACCCCGTCTCCGCGGCCGCTCGCTTCGCGCGGACGCCGGCGCGGCGCGACGAAACCGTCCCCGGCCGGAACGCGCGGCGGGAACGGGCAAGGATTCACCGCAAGATATTCAGGCGTGCAGCGCCTTCTGCCCGCGGGCGATGCCCGTGGCGCCGGAGCGCACCACTTCGAGAATGGCATCCTTCTCGATGGCGCGCAGGAAGTTGTCCAGTTTGCCGCCGCTGCCGGTCAGTTCGATGGTGTAGGTCGTATCGGTGACGTCGAGCACGTGCCCGCCGAAAATATCGGCCAGTCGTTTCATCTCGGCCCGCTGTTCACCGCTGGCCTTGGTCTTGATCAGCATCAATTCGCGCTCGATGGCGTCGGTTTC
>JBDHRX010000098.1:0-11150 GCA_039807785.1 Burkholderiaceae bacterium | reverse complement strand
GTCCGCGTAGGCGGTCATCTCGGACTGGAACGTGTCGGCGACGACCAGGAACGGGATCTTGTACTCGCCGTCGTCGCTGCGATCGTTGAGCATCTTGCGGACCTGCGACGTGTTCATCGTCGAGTTCCACGCCATGTTCGCCATGAAGATGAACAGCGTGTCGATCGGGTACGGGTCGCCGCGCCAGGCGTTCGTGATCACGTTGTGCATCATCCCGTGGACCGACAGCGGGTACTCCCACGAGAACGCCTTGTCGATCCGCACCGGGTTGCCGTCGTCGTCGACGAACAGCTCGTCCGGGCCGGCGGGCCAGCCGAGCGGGGCGCCGCCGAGCGGCTGGCCGGGCTTGATCGCCGCCGGCGAGGTCGGCGTCTTCACCCGCGGCGGGATCGGCCGCGGGAACGGCGCCTTGTGGCGGAAGCCGCCGGGGCGGTCGATCGTGCCGAGCAGCGACATCAGGATCGCGAGCGAGCGGATCGTCTGGAAGCCGTTGGAGTGGGCGGCCAGCCCGCGCATCGCGTGGAAGGCCACCGGATTCCCGGTGACGGTGTCGTGCCGCTTGCCCCAGGCGTCGATCCAGGCGATGGGCAGCTCGATGCGCTGGTCGCGCGCGGTCACGCCCATTTCGTGCGCGAGCCGGCGGATGGTCTGCGCCGGGATGCCGGTGATCTCGGCGGCCCATTCCGGCGTGCAGGGCTCGACCCGCTCGCGCAGCAGCTGGAAGGCGGGCTTGACCGGCGTGCCGTCGGGGAGCCGGAACTCGCCGCTCAGGACCGGGTCGGCGCCGTCGGCGTGGCTGGCGACCGGCGCGTCACTCGCGCGGTCCCACCACAGCGGGTTCCGCGCCGCGGCATCGGCGCCGCCGGCATCGGCGCGCACGAACAGTCCCGACTGCTCGTGCGCGTCGTCGACGTTGACCAGCTGCCCGGCGTTCGTATAGCGCACCACGAAGTCGCGGTCGTACAGGCCGAGCGCGATGATCTCGCGGGTCAGCGCGAGCAGCAGCGCGCCGTCGGTGCCGGGGCGGATCGGCACCCATTCGTCGGCGATCGCCGAGTAGCCGGTTCGCACCGGGTTGATCGAGACGAAGCGGCCGCCGGCGCGCTTGAACTTCGAGATCGCGACTTTCAGCGGGTTGGAATGATGGTCTTCCGCGGTGCCGATCATCACGAACAGGCGCGCGCGGTCGAGGTCGGGGCCGCCGAACTCCCAGAACGAGCCGCCGATCGTGTAGATCATCCCGGCGGCCATGTTGACCGAGCAGAAGCCGCCGTGCGCCGCGTAGTTCGGGGTGCCGAACTGGCGCGCGAACAGGCCCGTGAGCGCCTGCATCTGGTCGCGACCGGTGAACAGCGCGAACCGCTTCGGGTCGGTCGCGCGGAGCCGGCCGAGCCGCTCCTCGAGGAGCGCGTAGGCTTCGTCCCAGGAGATCTCGTCGAACTGTCCGCTGCCGCGCTCGGCGCCCGCCTTGCGTCGCAGCGGCTTCATGAGCCGCGCGGGCGAGTACTGCTTCATGATGCCCGAGGAGCCCTTGGCGCAGATCACGCCCTGGTTCAGGGGGTGGTCCGGATTGCCCTCGATGTAGCGGACCTCGCCGTCACGCAGGTGCACCCTGATGCCACAGCGACAGGCGCACATGTAGCAGGTGGTGTTGCGGACTTCGGTGCTGGCCTCGGGCAGCGGTGCCCGGATGGGGTCGTGAATCGGCTGTGATGACATGTCCGTAGCGATCTTAGGCGATCGCGGCGGGCGCCTCCACGGTCGTGCCGGGAGTGCGTTCCATTATTCACGCGAGAGCCGGGAAGCCATCTATCGTATCGGATCTACGATTTGGATGCGTCGTTCCAGAATGTGGTCCGCTATCGGCCGGGCCGTTCGTCCTCGGTCCGGCCCGCGGCGCCGTCCTTTCGGGGCCGCTATCATGGGCGCGCCGATCGCTGCGCCGGTGCGGGCGACGGCGAGCCAGCCCGAGGGGGAGTCTGTCCGAAATGGAAACCGCGCTGCCGTCCGCGACGCTGATCGCCTGGCTGGGCTTCGGCCTGGGCGCGGTCTTCGGCTTCGTCGGCAACAAGACCCACTTCTGCACGATGGGCGCGGTGTCGGACATCGTGAACATGCGCGACTGGACGCGGATGCGCATGTGGCTGCTCGCGATCGCCGTGGCGATCACCGGAGTCTGGGCGATGCAGCGCCTCGGCCTGGTCGACACGCGCAAGTCGATCTACGCCGGTCCCAACCTGATGTGGCTGTCGAACATCGTGGGCGGCCTGCTGTTCGGCGTCGGGATGACGCTCGCATCGGGCTGCACCAGCAAGACGTTGATCCGCATCGGCAGCGGGAACCTGAAGTCGCTGGTGGTGTTCGTCGTGCTCGCGATCTCGGCCTACGTCACGCTCAGGGGGCTGTTCGGCGTCTGGCGCGTCGCTACGCTCGACACCGTCTCGGTGAGGCTCGCGGCCACGCAGGACCTGCCCGCGCTCCTGGCGGCCGGGTTCGGCTGGCAGCGCGCCGGCCTCGAGGCGTGGCTGCCGCCCGTGATCGCGGCGCTGCTGTTCGCGTTCGTGCTGTCGAGTCGCGCGGCGCGCGCGGCCGATCCGCTGCTGGGCGGCATCGCGATCGGGCTCACCATCGTCGGAGGCTGGTACGTGACCGGCAGCCTCGGCTACGTGGCCGAGCATCCGGAGACGCTGCAGGAGGCGTTCGTCGCGACCAACGGCAACCGCCCGGAGTCGCTGTCGCTCGTCGGGCCGTACGCGTACACGCTCGAGCTGCTGATGTTCTGGAGCGACGCCAGCAAGCACGTCACGTTCGGGATCGCCACCGCGCTGGGCATCGTCGCGGGGTCGCTCGCCTGGGCGCTGATCTCGCGCAGCTGGCGCGAGGAGAGCTTTCCCGACGCGACCGACCTCAAGCGCCACCTGGCCGGCGCGGCGCTGATGGGCTTCGGCGGCATCACGGCGCTCGGCTGCACGATCGGCCAGGGGCTGTCGGGCGTCTCGACGCTCGCGATCGGGTCGATCATCACGTTCTTCTCGCTGTGCGCGGGCGCCGCGCTGATGATGAAGATCGACTACTGGCGAGTGATGCGGGAGGACTGACGAACGACGCCATTGATCGCCGTCAGGGGGCGGGCGCGCCGAACCGATAAGGTGGGCGTCGAAGCCCGCGGCGGACCCGCGCATCGATCCGCGGCGGCCAAGTCCATCCATCATCGAGGAAACCAGACGTGATCCGCGACATCGAAGGCGATATCCTGCTCTCCCGGGCCCAGGTCGTTGCGCACGGCATCGCGCCGCACGACCATTTCGACACCGGCCTCGCGCTGGCGCTGCGCGAGCGCTGGCCATCGATGGTCCGCGACTACCGCCATGCCTTCCACGACCGGCCGCTCGAGCCGGGCGAGATCTGGGCCTGGTCCGGCGTCGACGCCGACGGGCGCACCCGCCGCATCGTCAACCTGCTCACGCAGGGCATGCTCCAGGGCGGTCCCGCCGGGCGGCCCGGCAAGGCCACGCCCGAGAACGTCGGGCGCGCGCTCAAGGCGCTGGCCCGCTACGTGCGCGAGGAAAAGGTGGAGAGCCTCGCGTTGCCGCGGCTCGCGACCGGTGTCGGCGGGCTCGAATGGCAGGACGTGGAGCCGCTGGTCCGCCAGCACCTGTCGGGGCTCGAGATCCCGGTGCTGGTCTACACCACTTACCGGGCTGGTGTGCAGGGCAACGAAGGTCTCGATCGAGGAGCGACGGCACGATGACCGACCGACCCCCGCCCGGCGTTGCCGCCACGGACGGCGCCAACGCCTTCACCGGCGTGTTCCCGATCCTGGCGACGCCGTTCGGCCCCGACGAGCGCGTCGACGAGGCTTCGCTGCGCCGGCTGCTGGCGTTCATGGCCGGGCTCGGCGTCGAGGGCGTCACGGTGCTCGGGGTGCTGGGCGAGGCGAACCGGATGGGCGACCGCGAACGCGAGGCGATCGTCGGGGCCGCGGTCGAGGTCGCCCGGGGCAGGATGTCGGTGATCGTGGGTGTTTCGCACCCGGGAACGCGCGCGACGATCGAGCTCGGCGCGATGGCGGCCGCGCTCGGGGCCGACGCGCTGATGGTCGCGCCGTCGGCCGAACCGGTGCCCAGCGAGGCCCGCGTGGCCGAGTACTACGCGCGCGTGTGCGCCGGCGTCGCGCTGCCGGTGGTGCTGCAGGACCACCCGGCCTCCACCGGGGTGCACCTGGGCGCGGCGGCGATCGCCGCCATCGTCGGCGACAACCCCGGCATCGCCTGCATCAAGGCCGAGGCGGTGCCGTCGCCGGTGAAGATCGCCGCGCTCTCGGCGGCGCTGCCGCGGCGGGTACCGATCCTGACCGGCCTGGGGGCGCTCTACGGGCAGTTCGATCTCGAACGGGGGTCGAGCGGCTACAACACGGGCTTCGCATTCCCGGAGGTGCTCCAGGCGCACCTGGCGGCGTGGCGCGCCGGCGACGGCGCGCGGGCGCGTCGCATCTGGGCGCACTTCCTGCCGCTGATCGTGTTCGAGCAGCAGCCGGGCGTCGCGGTGCGCAAGGAGCTGCTGCGGCGCCGCGGCCTGATCGCGGACGCGACCGTGCGACATCCCGGCGCCGGTTTGCCGGCAGGCGCCGCCGAGCAGCTTTCGGCGCTGCTCGACTTCGTCATGCCGGGCGTCGACATCCGGCGGCCGATCGACGTCGCGGCGATCGTCGGGGACGATCGCCGTGCGAACCGGTCCTAGGCGATCGACGCCTTGAGCTCCAGGCGCCGCCGGTGCAGGATCGGCTCGGTATAGCCCGACGGCTGGCGGGTGCCCTCGAAGACCAGGTCGCACGCGGCCTTGAACGCCACGCCGTCGAAGCCGGGCGCCATCGGGCGATATAGCGGGTCCGCGGCGTTCTGGCGATCGACCACCGCGGCCATCCGCTTCATCACCGCCATGACCCGCTCCGGCGACACCACGCCATGGTGCAGCCAGTTCGCGATGTGCTGCGAGGAGATCCGGCAGGTCGCCCGGTCTTCCATCAGGGCGACGTTGTTGATGTCGGGAACCTTCGAGCAGCCCACGCCCTGGTCGACCCAGCGCACGACGTAGCCGAGGATGCCCTGGGCGTTGTTCTCCAGCTCGGCATCGATCTGCGCGTCGGGCCAGTCGGGTCGCGGGGCCAGCGGGATGGTGAGGATGTCGGCCAGCTTCGCGCGGCGCCCGCCGCGGGCGATCTCGGCCTGGCGCGCGAACACGTCGACCCGGTGATAGTGGGTGGCGTGCAGCGTCGCCGCGGTGGGGCTCGGCACCCACGCGCAGTTGGCGCCGGCCTGCGGATGGCCGATCTTCTGCTCGAGCATCGCCGCCATCAGGTCCGGCATCGCCCACATGCCCTTGCCGATCTGCGCGCGACCGGCCAGGCCGCAGGCCAGGCCGGTGTCGACGTTCCATAGTTCGTAGGCGGTGATCCAGGGCTGCGCCTTCATTTCGGCCTTGCGGATCATCGGGCCGGCCTCCATCGAGGTGTGGATCTCGTCGCCGGTGCGGTCGAGGAAGCCGGTGTTGATGAACGCGACCCGGCGGCGGGCGGCGCCGATGCACGCCTTCAGGTTCACCGTGGTGCGGCGCTCCTCGTCCATGATGCCGAGCTTGACCGTGTCGGCGGGCAGGCCGAGCATGCGCTCGACCCGCGTGAAGATCTCGTCGGCGAACGCGACTTCCTCGGGGCCGTGCATCTTCGGCTTGACCACGTAGATCGACCCCCGGGTCGAGTTGCGCACCCCGTCGCGCTTGCGCAGGTCGTGCATCGCGATCAGCACCGTGCACATCGCGTCGAGCAGCCCCTCGTAGGCTTCGCGTCCGTCGCGGTCGAGCACCGCGGGGTTGGTCATCAGGTGGCCGACGTTGCGCACCAGCATCAGCGAGCGGCCCTTCAGCGCGACCGGCTTGCCGTCGGGGCCGTGGTACTCGCGGTCGGCGGCGAGCCGGCGATCGAAGCGCTTGCCGTCCTTCGACACCGGCTCGATCAGATCGCCGCGCATCAGGCCCAGCCAGTTCCGGTAGGCGAGCGCCTTGTCCTCGGCGTCGACGGCCGCGACCGAGTCCTCGCAGTCCATGATCGTCGTGACCGCGGCTTCCATCAGGACGTCGGCGACGCCGGCCGCGTCGGTCCCGCCGATCGGGTGCGCGCGGTCGACGCGGATCTCGACGTGCAGGCGATGGTTCGCCAGCAGGATCGCCGACGGCGCGGCCGCATCGCCGCGATGGCCGGAGAAGCGCGAAGGATCGACCAGGCGCCGGTCTCCGGCCGGGGTGCGCGCCACCAGCGCGCCGGCCTCGACGCGATACGCGCCGACGTCGGCGTGGCGGGCGCCCTCGAGCGGCGCCACGTCGTCGAGGAACGCCTTCGCCCAGGCGATCACGCGCGCGCCCCGCACCGGGTCGTAGCCGCCGGGCTGCGGCGCCTCGCCCATCGCGTCGGTGCCGTAGAGCGCGTCGTACAGGCTGCCCCAGCGCGCGTTCGCGGCGTTCAGCGCGTAGCGGGCGTTCATCACCGGCACCACCAGCTGCGGCCCGGGCACCTGTGCGATCTCGGGGTCGACGTTGGCGGTCTCGATCGAGAAGTCCGGGCCTTCGGGCACGAGGTACCCGATCTCGGCCAGGAACGCGGCGTACGCGGCGGCGTCGTGCGGCTGGCCGCGGCGCTCGCGATGCCAGGCGTCGATCCGGGCCTGCAGCGCGTCGCGCCGCTCGAGCAGCGCGCGGTTCTTCGGCCCCAGCTCGTGCACCAGTTCCGAGAGCCCCTTCCAGAACTGGTCGGAGGTCACGCCGGTGCCCGGCAGCGCTTCCTGCTCCAGCATGTCGTGCAGGCTGCGGGCCACCTTCAGGCCGTACTTCTCGATGCGCTCGGTCATGGAATGCTCTCCGGGAGTTGCGTGTATCGTGGGTCGTCCGCGCGGTCCGCCGATGTCGGCGCCGGTCGAGGGCGTGGGCTTCGGACGACAGGGTAACGCGTCGATTGATGCGGAAAAAGTATCTAATTTCCGAATGAGTTTCACGATCTAGTCAAAAATCGGTCAGTACCGGCCGGAGGCGGCGAGGCGGGACGATGCCCGGGCCGTGCGCCTGCCGGCGTCTCGTCCGGGGAGCCGCGCCGTGAAAGTCCAGGTCCTGCAACACGTGCCCTTCGAAGGCGTCGGCAGCATCGAGGCGTGGTTCGGGGCGCGCCGGGCCGGGGTGGGCTGGACGCGCTTTCACGAGCCGGCGCCGGCGCTGCCCGATCCGCGGGAGCCCGACCTGGTGATCGCGATGGGCGGCCCGATGAGCGTCAACGACGAGGCGGCGCTGCCCTGGCTGGCCGACGAGAAGCGCTTCCTGCGCGAGGCGATCGGCGCCGGCGCCGCGGTGCTCGGCGTATGCCTCGGCGCCCAGCTGATCGCCAGCGCGCTCGGGGCGCGCGTGCGACGCAACCCCGAGAAGGAGATCGGGTGGTTCGAGGTGCGCGCGGCGCCGGCGGCGGATGGCTTCGCCTTCCCGGAGCGCTTCCTCGCCTTCCACTGGCACGGCGAGACCTTCGAGCTGCCGTCCGGCGCGCATCGCCTCGCCTCCAGCGAAGCCTGCCTGAACCAGGCGTTCCAGCTCGGCCGGAACGTGATCGGCGTGCAGTTCCATCTCGAGACGACGCCGGCCGGGCTCGATGCGATGATCGACGCCGGCCGGGGCGAACTGGTCGAGGCGGCCCACGTGCAGGGCGAGGCGGTGCTGCGCGCGGCCCCGGCCGCGGCCTATCGCCGCACCAACGCGGTGATGGCCGATCTGCTCGACTATCTCACGGGTCGCGCCGGGCCTGGCTGCGCGCCTGCGCGCGCCGGCTGAGCCGGTCGGCCACCCCGGGGTCGAGCGCCGCGAGGAACTCGGCGCACCAGCGGTGCACGTCGTGCTCGCGGACCCTCCGGAGCAGCGCCTCGTGGCGCGCGCGGCGCTCGTCGAGGGGCATCGTGAGCGCAAGCTGCAGCGCCTCGGCCGTGCCGCGCGTGTCGTAGGGATTGACCAGCAGTGCCTCGGTCAGCTGCTCGGCTGCTCCGGTGAAGCGCGAGAGCACCGGCACGCCCGGATCGGCGGCGTCCTGCGAGACGATGAATTCCTTCGCGACCAGGTTCATCCCGTCGCGCAGCGGCGTGACGACACCCACGCGCGCGGCGCGGTACAGCCCCGGCAGCCGGCGCCGGGCCACGGTACGGTGGATGTAGCGCACCGGCATCCAGTCGAGCTCGCCGAAGTCGCCGTTCAGGGCGCCGCACAGGCGCTCGAGCTCGGAGCGGATCTCGGCGTAGGCTTCGACGTTCTCCCGGCTCGGGGACGCGATCTGGATCAGCGTCGCGCTGTCGCGGTTCTCGGGATAGCGGGTGAGCAGCTCGCGGAACGCCCGGATCCGCTGTGGAATGCCCTTCGAATAATCGAGCCGGTCGACGCCGATCAGCAGCCGGCGCCGCGCGTACTCGGTACGGGTGGTGGCGTAGGCTTCGCGCGCCTCGCGGCCCCGGCCCAGCCGCTCGAACTCGTCGACGTCGATGCCGATCGGGAACGCCTGCGCGTGCAGGCGCCGGCCCAACGCCTCGAGTCCGTGCTCGCCGCACGGCCGCGCGGCCAGCTCCGCCGCCGCGTGCGCCGCGAAGTGCGCGAGGTCGGTACGGCCCTGGAAGCCGACGACGTCGTATGCGAACAGCGAGCGCATCAGCCACTCGTGCTGCGGGATCGCGGCGAAGATCGGCGGCGGCGGCATCGGGATGTGCAGGAAGAAGCCGATCCGCTGCGCGCAGCCGGCGGCCCGCAGCTCGCCGGCCAGCGGGATCAGGTGATAGTCGTGGACCCAGACGACGTCGTCGGGGCGCAGCAGCGGCAGCAGGCGCCGCGCGAACAGCTGGTTCACGCGGCGGTAGCCGTCGACGGCGTGGCCGTCGAAGTCGGCGAGGTCGAGCCGGTAGTGGAACACCGGCCACAGGACGCCGTTGCTGTAGCCGGCATAGTAGGCATCGTGGTCCTCGCGGCTCAGGCCGACCGTGGCCAGCGTGACCGGGCCGGCCTGCTGCACGCGCAGCTCGCCTTCGCCGGGGGTGCCGTCCTCGACGATCGCGCCGCTCCAGCCGAACCACAGCCCGCCGGTGCGCTGGAGCGCCTCGCCGAGCGCGACCGCGAGACCGCCGGCGGCCGGCTTGCGCGGGTCGGCGACCCGGTTGGACACGATCACGAGGCGGCTCATCGACGGCGTCCTCAGATCACGGTATCCCACGCGGCCGACAGCGACACCGCTCCGTTGATGATCCCCACCATCGAGTAGGTCTGCGGAAAGTTGCCCCACATCTCGCCGGTGACCGGGTGGGTATCCTCGGACAGCAGGCCGAGGTGGTTGCGATGCGCGAGCATCGACTCGAAGATCTCGCGCGCCTGTGCCCGCCGGCCGGTCCGGGCCAGCGCATCGATGCGCCAGAAGGTGCAGATGTTGAAGGCCGTCTCCGGTTTCCCGAAGTCGTCGGGCGCCTCGTAGCGGCGCATGTACGGGCCATCGCACAGGTGCCGCTCGAGCGCGGCGAGCGTCGAGAGGAAGCGCGGGTCGCGCGGATCGATCAGGCCGACCTCGGCCATCAGCAGGACGCTGGCGTCGAGGTCGTGCCCGCCGAAGCTCTCGACGAAGGCGCCGCGCGCATCGCTCCAGCCCTCGCGCAGGATGCGCTCGCGCATCGACTCGGCGTGCGATTGCCAGTACGCCGCGCGCCCGGGAACGCCGAGCAGGCGCGCGATCCGGCCGAGCCGGTCGCAGGCGGCCCAGCTCATCAGCGCCGACGAGGTATGGACGCGCGCACGCGTGCGCAGCTCCCACATCCCGGCATCCGGCTGGCCGAATACCCGGATCGCCTGCTCGCCGGCCTGCTCGAGGCGGTGGAACTCGGGCAGCCCGGCGCGATGCAGCAGCCGGTGGTCGTAGAAAGCCTGGGTGGCGCCGAGCACCACGTTGCCGTAGACGTCGTGCTGGAAATGCTGCTGCGCCTGGTTGCCCACGCGCACCGGCCCCATCGCGCGGTAGCCCGACAGCGTGTGCCGGATCGATTCGGGCAGGTCGCGCTCGAGCCCGATGCCGTACAGCGGCTGGATATGGCCGCCGTCGGCATCGACCACGACGTTGATGAGCCAGTCGAGGTATTCCTCCATCGTGCCGACTTCGGACAGGCTGTTGAGCGCGCGCACCACGAAGAACGCGTCGCGCAGCCAGCAGTAGCGATAGTCCCAGTTGCGGCCGCTGTGCGCGGCCTCGGGAATGCTGGTCGTCATCGCGGCGACGATCGCCCCGGTGTCCTCGAACACCGACAGCTTGAGCGTGATCGCGGCGCGGATCACCGCGTCCTGCCATTCGAGGGGCACCGCGAGCCGCTGGCTCCAGGTGCGCCAGTAGGCGATCGTCTCCTGCTCGAAATGCCGCGCGGTGTCGGCGATGCCGTCGAGCAGCGTCTCGTCGGCGCCGAGCAGGAAGCTGAGCTCTCGGTTCAGCACGAACGGCTGGCGCGCCAGGACGTGCGAGATCGACGCGTCGGTGTTCAACCGCAGCGTCAGCCCGTCGCCCACGAAGCGCACGTGGTTGCTGCCGCGCGTGACCTCGGGCGCGCGCGCGCCCCAGTCGAAGCGCGGGGCGAGCGCGACGCGGATGCGGGGATTGCCGGCGATCGGGCGCACGCGCCGCACCAGCATCATCGGGCGGAAGCAGCGCGAGCGGCTCATGAAGCGGGGCGCGAAGTCGGTCACCTCGATGCCCTGTCCGCTGCGGTCGTAGAGCTGCGTGCGCAGGACCGCGGTATTGGGCTCGTAGCGCTGCCGCGACTCGGCGAAGTCCTCGATCTCGATGTCGAAGGCGGCGCCGCGCGCCGACGGCTCGAGCAGCGCGTGGAACACCGGATCGCCGTCGAAGCGGGGCAGGCAGCACCAGACCACGCGCGCGCGCGCGTCGACCAGCGCATTGAACGTGCAGTTGCCGACGACGCCGAGCGCGAGCGAGGCCGGCGCCGGCTCCGCGAAGCGGGCGGCGCGCGGGTCGCCCCGCGCGGCACCGTGCCGGTCGGTCGACGCGTGTCCGGGAGGCGTCATCCGGCGGCCTCCCGCGCGTGGTCGCCGTCGCG
>JBDHRX010000097.1:0-11251 GCA_039807785.1 Burkholderiaceae bacterium | reverse complement strand
CATCCCGCATTCCGCCGCAAGGAGCCCGAGCCGCATGTCCGCCCCGTCCCGCACCATCGATGTCCAGACCCTGCAGGCGTTCGCCGACGCCTGGAACCGCCACGACGTCGACGCGCTGATGTCGTTCATGACCGACGACTGCGTGTTCGAGACCGTCGCCGGCCCGGACGTCTGCGGCGCGCGCCACGTCGGCCGCGCGGCGGTGCGCAAGGCCTTCGAGTCGGCGTGGATCAACTTCCCCGATGCGCAATGGACCGACGGCAGCCATTTCGTCTGCGGCGACCGGGGCGTCTCCGAGTGGACCTTCAAGGGCACGAAGCCCGACGGCACGCGGATCGAGGCGCGCGGCTGCGACATCTTCACGTTCCGGGATGGCCGGATCGCCGTGAAGAACGCGTTCCGCAAGGACCGTCCGCCGGTCGAGGCGGGCTGAGCGAGACCCGGAGCCGAACCAGATGGACGTCACCGCCGGCCGGCCCGCCCCGTCCTCGCCCTACGACCCGCGCTACGACCCGCTGGTCGCGCCGAACCCCGGCCACGGCACCGCGTACGCGCCGACCTACTGGGTGGCCAGCGCCGGCGCGCCGCCGGCCGACGACGGGCCGATCGCCGGCGACGTCGACGCCGATGTCGTGATCGTCGGCTCGGGTTTCACCGGCCTGGCGACCGCGCTGTTCCTCGCGCGCGAGCACGGCATCCGCGCCACCGTGCTCGAGGCGAACCGCACGGCCTGGGGCTGCACCAGCCGCAACGGCGGCCAGGGCCAGAACGCGAGCGGGCGGCTGTACCGCTCGCAGTGGATCGAGCGCTGGGGCAAGGACGTCGCGCTCGGGCTCGACGCCGAGATCCGCGCAGGCTTCGAGACGTTCCGCTCGCTGGTGAGCGAGATCGACTGCGATCCGCAGCCGGGCGGCCACCTGTACATCGCGCACCGCGACAAGAAGATGGCCTTCCTGCGCAACGAAGCCCGGGTGATGCGCGAGGTGTTCGGCTACGACGCGCGGATCCTCGGTCGCGACGAGGTGCATCGCGACTACGTGAAGGACGCCGAGACCTTCGGCGCGCTGCACGAGCCCGACGGGATCGGCGTGCATCCGCTGAAGCTCGCCTACGGCTACCTGCGCAAGGCGCGCGAGCTCGGTGTGAAGGTGCACCCGGCCAGCCCGGTCGTCGGCTTCGAGACGCGCAACGGCGTGCACCTGCTCAGGACGCCGGGCGGCACGGTGCGCGCGCGCGCGGTCGGTTTCGCGACCGGCGGCTATACCAGCAACGGCCTGCACCGCAGCCTCGACGCGAAGATCATGCCGATCCTGTCGAACTCGCTGGTGACGCGCCCGCTCACCGACGCCGAGATCGAGGCGACCGGCTTCGTCACCACCGAGGTGATCACCGACACCCGCACGCTGCGCTTCTATTACCGCAAGCTGCCGGACAACCGGGTGCAGATCGGCAGCCGCAGCTCGATCACCGGCGCCGACGCGCCGAACCCGCGGCACATGGCGGTGCTGGTCGACGGCCTGCACCGCAAGTTCCCCGCGCTGGAGGGCATCCGCATCGACTACTCGTGGTGGGGCTGGGTCGACGTCAGCCACGACATGATGCCGCGGGTGACCCAGCCCGATCCGCGCGAGGCCGTGTTCTACGCGCTCGGCTACGGCGGCAACGGCGTGTCGTTCTCGGCGCACGCCGGCCGGCGGATGGCCGAGCGCATCGCCGGCAAGCGCCAGCGGGCGCCCGACCTGCCGATCTACGGTGCGCCGCTGCGCTACCCGATGGCGTTCGGCGCGTTCGAGTCGCGCGCGTTCGCGCCGTTCCGGCGCCTCGGCCAGCGCGCCCTGTATCGCTGGTACTGGCTGCGCGACGAGAAGCTCTGACCGGGGCGCGCCGGCCGCGATCAGCGGCGCGCGTGCCCGCCGATCAGCGCGACGATCTCGCGGAACACGCCGCTGCCGGGCGGAGCCGACAGGTCCAGCGCCTGGCTGCGGCCGTAGAACAGGCTGAGGTCCAGCCCGACGCCGACGCCGAAGATCGCGACGTCGCCGGCCTGTTCGTGCCGCTGGACGACTTCGCGCAGGTGCTGGTCGAGGTAGTGGGGATCGTTGGCCAGTTGCGTGGCCGAGTCCATCGGGCAGCCGTCCGAGAACACCAGCAGCAGCCGGCGCTCCTCGTCGCGGCCGCGCAGGCGCGCGCAGGCCCAGTCGACGGCCTCGCCGTCGATGCCTTCGCGGAACAGGACCGGCTCGAGCAGCGCCGCGATCGCCGGGCGTGCGCGCCGCCACGAGGTGTCGGCGTCCTTGAACACGATGTGGCAGGCCTCGTTCAGCCGCCCGGGGTGCGCCGGCTGCCCGGCGCGGCGCCAGTCGCGCAGCGCGCGTCCGCCGTTCCACGCCCCGGTGGTGAAGCCGAGCACCTCGGTCGCGGCGCCCGCCATCTCGAGCGCGCGCGCGAGCACGTCGATCAGCATCGCCACCGACTCGACGTGCTGCTTCATCGAGCCCGAGCAGTCGACCAGGAAGCCGACGACGGCCTGCGCGGCCGGCTCGGTGCGTTCGGTGCGGAACAGCCGGCGCTCGGCCGGCGATGCGACCAGCTGGGCGAGCCGCCGGCCGTCGATGCGGCCTTCCTCCTGCCCGGCGTCCCAGTCGTCGTGCACCGGCATCGCGAGCAGCGCCTTCAGCTCGCGCGCCAGCCGCGCCAGGTTGACGCCCTGGCCGGCGATGCGCCGGTCGAGCCGCTCGCGATACTCGATCAGCAGCGGCCGGCGCACCAGGGTGGTGGCGGCGTGCTCGCGGTCGTAGGCGCGGGTGAATACGCGGTAGCCGTCGTCGGACTCCTCGAGCACGCGGCTGCGGCCCGGCGCCGCGATCGCGAGCTCGGCGTCGCCGGTGGCGTCGTCGGGTTCCATGAAGCGCGCCAGCGCGGTCCGGTCGTCGCCGTCCTCGCCCTGCCGCTCGTCGCCGCGTTCGTCGTCGGCGCTGCGGGCCATCTCGGCGACGATGCGGGCGATCGACAGCGCGTGCCACGCGTAGGCGGCCTGGTCGTCGCGGTGCCGCCGCAGCGCCGCCAGGTCGTGGCCCAGCACCGGGACGATCGAGCCCCGGGTCGTCTCGAGCAGGTCCTCGGTCTCCTCGAGCACCGGTTCGCCGGTGACGCGCGCGCGGCAGATCTGCGCCACCGTGTAGAGCAGGATGCCGCGCGAGCTCTCGGTCAGCCCCGAGCGGTGGAACGCGAGCGACCATTGCTCGAAGCGATGGCGCAGGTTGCGCGCGACGCCGGGCATGCCGGCCGGCGGCCGCGCCTCCACGCGGATCTGCTCGAGCAGGTCGAACACGAGCCGCTCGACCGCATCGGCCGGCGCCAGGCGCCGGTGCAGGGCCGCGTCCGAATGCGCGAGGCGCAGCGCCAGCCCGTCGGCCGCGCCGCGGAACGACGCGAAGTCGTCGGCCTCGAGCGAGGGATGCAGGTGCGGCGCGTAGAGCGGCAGCGGGCGCCGGCCGCGGTGCAGCCGGCGCCCGCGAAAGTGCAGGTCGGCCTCGCCGGCCAGCGCGCGGATCGCGGCCGCGCAGAGTTCCTCGACTTTCTGCTGGTGACGGGCCCGGGCCTGCGCCTCACCCACGATACGACTCGGCGAGCTCGCGGTCGAAGCAGCGCTGGAAGTACTCGGCGACGACCGGCCGCTCGGCCTCGTCGCACTTGTTGAGGAACGACAGCCGGAACGACAGCGCCGGGTCGCCGAAGATGCCGATGTTCTCGGCCCAGGTGATGACGGTGCGCGGCGACATCAGCGTCGAGAGGTCTCCGGCGGCGAAGCCGTTGCGGGTGAGCTCGGCCACCGCGACCATCGACTCGAGCAGCGGGCGGTGCGCGGCGCCGGCCAGCTCGGGCACGCGCGCCTGCACGATCGCGATCTCCTCGTCGCGCGGCAGGTAGTTCAGCGTCGCGACGATGTTCCAGCGGTCGATCTGTGCGTGGTTGAGCCGCTGCGCGCCGTGGTACAGCCCGTTCAGGTTGCCCTGGCCGACCGTGTTGGTGGTGGCGAACAGCCGGAATGCCGGGTGCGGACGCAGCACGCGGTTCTGGTCGAGCAGGGTGAACTGGCCGTCGCGCTCGAGGATGCGCTGGATCACGAACATCACGTCGGGCCGCCCGGCGTCGTACTCGTCGAAGACCAGCGCCACGGGCCGCTGCAGCGCCCACGGCACGATGCCTTCCTGGAACTCGGTGACCTGCCGGCCGTCGCGCAGCACGACCGCGTCGCGGCCGACGAGGTCGAGCCGGCTGATGTGGCCGTCGAGGTTGACCCGGACGCACGGCCAGTTCAGGCGCGCGGCGACCTGCTCGACGTGGGTCGACTTGCCGGTGCCGTGCAGCCCCTGGACCATCACGCGCCGGTTGTGCGCGAAGCCGGCCAGCAGCGCCAGCGTGACGTCGCGGTTGAAGCGGTAGGCCGGGTCGACCTCGGGCACGTGGTCGTCGCGCTCGCCGAACGCGGGCACCTTCAGGTCGGTGTCGATGCCGAACACCTCGCGCACGTCGAGCAGGCGGTCGGGCCGGATGGCGGAGAGATCGGTCACGCGGACTTCCTCGGGTCGTCGGGCGCGGGCTCGCGCGGGGGCGCCGTTCAGGCCTGCGCGCGCAGTGCGGCCGGCGGCGTGGCGTCGTCGATCTCGGCGATCGCGCGCGCGGCGCGGCGCAGCGCGGGCAGCAGGCCGGACGCCTTCGCGGGCGTGAGGCGCACGCTCGGCGCCTGCACGGCCACGCACAGGTTCGAGCGGCCCGACGGCACCGGGACCAGCACCGCGAGGCACACCAGGCCGGGCAGGAACTCCTCGTCGTCGATCGCGTAGCCGTTGCGGCGCACGCGCTCGAGCTCGTGGTCGATGCGCGCGGGGTCGGTCAGCGTGGCGGGCGTGAAGCGTTCGAGCGGCGCGTGCGCGAGCAGGCGGCGGCGCTGGGCCGGCGTCATCTGCGACAGGATCATCTTGCCGCTGGCCGAGCAGTGCACCGGGACCCGCGACCCCGGCTGCAGGTAGAAGCGCAGCGGCGCCGGCGTCTCGACCCGGTCGAGGTAGACCACCTCGTTGCCCGAGAGCGCCGTCAGGTTGCAGCTCTCGCCGATCTCGTCGACCAGCGCGCGCAGCACGCCGTGGCGGGCGCCGTGGCGGCTGTTGTTGAGCAGCAGGTTCTCGGCCAGCCGGCGCAGCCGCACGCCGGTGCCGTAGTGGCGGCCGTCGCCCTCGCGCTGGAGCAGGCCGGCGGCCTCGAGCTGCTGCAGCATGCGGTGCAGCGTCGGCTTGGGCAGGCCGGTGCGCTCGACCAGGCCCTGCAGCGAGACCAGCTGGTCGCGCGCGGCGATCACCTCGAGCAGCGCGAACAGCCGCATCGCGGGCGTGTCGCCGTTGACCTCGGAGGGCCGGGCACCGGTCGCCGGAACGAGCTTCATGGGCCGATGATATCCGGTGTTCCGATAATTCGTATACTGCGTATCGATTTCCGGAACCATCCGCTAGGATGCGAGCCGTAAGCCATCCACCCCGGGAGATCGACCTCCATGAGCAAGCAACCCCCCATCGCCGCCCGCAGCGTGGCCAGCGGCGTCCAGAAGATGACGCCTTCCGAGGCCTTCGTCGAGACCCTGGTCGCCAACGGCGTGACCGAGATGTTCGGCATCATGGGTTCGGCCTTCATGGACGCGATGGACATCTTCGCGCCGGCCGGCATCCGCCTGATCCCGGTCGTGCACGAGCAGGGCGCCGCCCACATGGCCGACGGCTACGCGCGCGTGTCCGGCCGCCACGGCGTGGTGATCGGCCAGAACGGCCCCGGCATCAGCAACTGCGTGACCGCGATCGCCGCCGCCTACTGGGCGCACAGCCCGGTGGTGATCATCACGCCCGAGACCGGCACCATGGGCATGGGCCTGGGCGGCTTCCAGGAAGCCAACCAGCTGCCGATGTTCCAGGAGTTCACCAAGTACCAGGGCCATGTGAACAACCCGAAGCGGATGGCCGAGTACACCGCGCGCTGCTTCGACCGCGCGCTGAGCGAGATGGGCCCGACCCAGCTGAACATCCCGCGCGACTACTTCTACGGCGAGATCCAGTGCGAGATCCCGAAGCCGCAGCGGCTCGACCGCGGCCCGGGCGGCGAGACCAGCCTGAACGAGGCGGCCGAGCTGCTGGCGCAGGCGAAGTTCCCGGTGATCCTCTCCGGCGGCGGCGTGGTGATGGCCGACGGCGTCGAGGCGTGCAAGGCGCTGGCCGAGCGGCTCGGCGCGCCGGTGGTCAACAGCTACCTGCACAACGACTCGTTCCCGGCCAGCCACCCGCTGTGGTGCGGCCCGCTCGGCTACCAGGGCTCGAAGGCGGCGATGAAGCTGATCTCGCGCGCCGACGTGGTGGTGGCGCTGGGCTCGCGGCTCGGGCCGTTCGGCACGCTGCCGCAGCACGGCATGGACTACTGGCCGAAGGACGCGAAGATCATCCAGATCGACGCCGACCACAAGATGCTCGGGCTGGTGAAGAAGATCTCGGTCGGCATCTGCGGCGACGCGAAGGCGGCTGCGGTCGCGCTGTCGCAGCGCCTGGCCGGCCGTACGCTGGCCTGCGACGCCACGAAAGCGGCGCGCGCGCAGCAGATCGCCGGCGAGAAGGCGGCCTGGGAGAAGGAGCTCGCCGAGTGGACGCACGAGCGTGACCCGTTCAGCCTCGACATGATCGAGGAAGCCAAGCGCGAGAGCGGCAGCTGGCTGCACCCGCGCCAGGTGCTGCGCGAGCTGGAGAAGGCGATGCCGGCGCACGTGATGGTGTCCACCGACATCGGCAACATCAACTCGGTGGCCAACAGCTACCTGCGCTTCGAGGAGCCGCGCAGCTTCCTCGCGCCGATGAGCTTCGGCAACTGCGGCTACGCGCTGCCCACCATCATCGGCGCCAAGGTGGCCGCGCCGCACCGGCCGGCGATCGCGTACGCGGGCGACGGCGCCTGGGCCATGAGCATGACCGAGATCATGACCTGCGTGCGCCACGACATCCCGGTGACCGCGGTGGTGTTCCACAACCGCCAGTGGGGCGCCGAGAAGAAGAACCAGGTCGATTTCTACAACCGCCGCTTCGTCGCGGGCGAGCTCGACAGCCCGAGCTTCGCGGGCATCGCGAAGGCGATGGGCGCCGAAGGTATCGTGGTCGACAAGCTGGAGAACGTCGGCGCGGCGCTGAAGCAGGCGGTGGACATGCAGATGAACCAGGGCAAGACCTGCGTCGTCGAGGTCATGTGCACCCGCGAGCTGGGTGATCCGTTCCGGCGCGACGCGCTGTCCAAGCCGGTGCGCTTCCTCGAGAAGTACCGGGACTACGTCTGAGCCACCCGGCCGCGCCGGCCCGCGCATCGACGGCGAGCGCCTCCGGCGCCCGCTGATCGAGCGCGCCGCCCGCCTCTCGGCCCTTTGTCACGGCCGGCTTCGCCGGCCCGGGTGTACACTCGGTCCCCCGCCGTGGGCGCGGCCCGCGCCGGCCGGCCTGCGGGCCGGCGCCAGGCGCTCGTCGCGCGAACCGATCCAGGTCCGGCGGGCGAGACATGCCGAAGCACTCGCACGAATACGCACAGCACCCCCGCTGCCTCCGGCAGCGGGCCGGCGCGCGGCCGCGCCCGCGCCGATGCAACCGGTTCCCAATCAAGGAGGTTCTCCCATGCCCCACGCTCGTGCCGAGGCGGCCATGACCGCATCCGGGAAGCCGGGCGCCGTCGCGGCGTCCGCGAATGGCGTCGCGCCGCTGCAGCCCCCCGCCTGGGTCCGGCATCCGCGCCTGATCGAATGGGTCGGATCGATCGCCGCGCTGGCCAAGCCCGACCGCATCGAATGGTGCGACGGTTCGCAGGAGGAATACGACCGGCTGTGCGAACAGATGGTCGCGGCCGGCACGCTGCGCCGGCTGAATCCGGCGCGGCGGCCGAACTCGTTCCTGGCCCTGTCCGACCCGACCGACGTCGCGCGCGTCGAGGACCGTACCTTCATCTGCGCCGAGCACCGCGACGACGCGGGGCCGACCAACAACTGGATCGATCCGGCCGAGATGCGCGCCACGCTCGGGCAGCTGTTCGACGGCTGCATGCGGGGCCGCACGCTGTACGTGGTGCCGTTCTCGATGGGGCCGATCGGCAGCCACATCGCGCACATCGGCGTCGAGATCACCGACAGCCCGTACGTGGCGGTCAGCATGCGCGTCATGACGCGCATGGGCCGCGCGGTCTACGACATCCTCGGCGAGGACGGCGGCTTCGTGCCGTGCGTGCATTCGGTCGGCCAGCCGCTCGCTCCCGGCGAGGCCGACGTGCCGTGGCCGTGCAACGCGACGAAGTACATCGTGCACTTCCCCGAGACGCGCGAGATCTGGTCGTTCGGGTCGGGCTACGGCGGCAACGCGCTGCTGGGCAAGAAGTGCTTCGCGCTGCGCATCGCCTCGACCATGGGCCGGCAGGACGTCCAGGCCGGCGGCATCGGCTGGCTCGCCGAGCACATGCTGATCCTCGGCGTCACCTCGCCCGAAGGGCGCAAGTACCACGTGGCGGCGGCGTTCCCGTCCGCCTGCGGCAAGACCAACTTCGCGATGCTGATTCCGCCCAAGGGTTTCGAGGGCTGGAAGATCACGACCATCGGCGACGACATCGCCTGGATCAAGCCGCACGCCGACGGCCGGCTCTACGCGATCAACCCCGAGGCGGGGTTCTTCGGGGTCGCGCCCGGGACCAGCGAGAGCACCAACCCGAACTGCCTCGCCTCGCTGCGCGAGAACACGATCTTCACCAACGTCGCGCTGACCGACGACGGCGACGTCTGGTGGGAAGGGCTGTCCGAGCCGCCGGCGCACCTGATCGACTGGCAGGGCCGCGACTGGACGCCGGCCGACGGCAAGGCGGGACGCAAGGCCGCGCATCCGAACTCGCGCTTCACCGTCGCGGCCGCCCAGTGCCCGTCGATCGATCCCGCCTGGGACGGCGTCGACGGCGTGCCGATCGACGCGTTCATCTTCGGCGGTCGCCGCTCGACCACGGTGCCGCTGGTGACCGAGGCGCGCGACTGGGTCGAGGGCGTGTACATGGCCGCGACCATGGGCTCGGAGACCACGGCCGCGGCCACCGGGCAGCAGGGCGTGGTGCGGCGCGACCCGTTCGCGATGCTGCCGTTCTGCGGCTACAACATGGCCGACTACTTCGCGCACTGGCTCGATCTCGGCCACCGGCTCCAGGCCGGCGGCGCGACGCTGCCGCGGATCTACTGCGTGAACTGGTTCCGCACCGACGAGAACGGCAAGTTCGTCTGGCCGGGCTTCGGCGAGAACATGCGCGTCCTGAAGTGGATCATCCACCGGCTCGAGGGCCGCGCCGGGGGCGCGGAGAACGTGTTCGGCACGACGCCGCGCCATGCGGACCTGGACTGGAGCGGCCTGTCGTTCGGGGGCGACGACTACGCGAAGATCACCTCGATCGATCGCGCCGCCTGGGAGGCCGAGCTCGGGCTGCACGCCGAACTGTTCGACCGGCTCGCGCAGCGGCTGCCGCGCGCGTTGCAGGAAGCGCGCACGCGGCTCCAGGGGCGGCTGGCGGCGGGGTAGCTCAGCGGCGTCGCCCCAGATAGTGGTGCTCGTCGAAGAGGCGCACGCTGCCTGGGGCGAAGACCACCAGCAGCGTGGTCAGCATGCCCTCCAGCCAGGCTTCGCCGCTGGCCAGCAGCAGCCCGTACGGCAGCATCATCGCCCAGTAGTCGGCGAGCGCCTGCGCGCGTAGCGGTGGGCCCGGCGTGCCGGCCAGCGCCCAGGCGCCGAACGCGGCCGCGGCCAGCAGCGGCAAGGCGTAGGCGACGAACAGGCCGAGGAAGCCGGCGCCGAGCAGGAACACGAACAGGTTCGGCGGCAGCCAGCGGCGCAGGCCGCGCGTGATCGATCCGATCAGCCAGGCCGGCGCGACGCCCAGGACCAGCAGCGGCAGTGCCTGGGCGGCGACCGGCAGGTCGAAGCGCAGCGCCTGTGCCAGGACGATCAGCGCCATCGACAGCACCGCGCGCGGATAGCCGAGCAGCAGTGCGAGCCAGGCCGAGCCGATGTACTGCAGCGACAGCCCGCCGGGCATCGCCACCGTCATCTGGCGTGCCAGGAAAACGGCGGCGGTAGCGAGTGCCCACATGACATGCTCGCCAAGGGGGGTGCTCCAGTCGGCGCGCCGGCCCGCGTCGACCAGGACCAGGAGGGCCAGCGCGATGGCCAGCCCGCCCACGAGCGCCGGCAGTCCCTCGACCGGCATGTGAGTGCCCGCTTAGATGTTGCCGGCCACTGCGCTGAGCGCGCCGGCTTCACGGATCGCCGCCAGCAGGCTGGCGGCGCTGGCCCGGCCGCGGCCATCGGGGCCGGGCTGGCCGGCCAGGTCGAAGGCGGTGCCGTGATCGGGGCTGGTGCGGACGAAGGGCAGGCCGAGGGTCACGTTGACGCCGTCGTCGATGCCGAGGTACTTCACCGGGATCAAGCCCTGGTCGTGGTACATCGCGATCACGGCGTCGAACTCCCGGAAACCACGCGCCCGCATGAACACGGTATCGGGAGCAAAGGGACCGCTCACTTCGATACCTTGAGCCCGGGCGTCGGCGATCGCGGGCGCGATCTCGTCGAGCTCCTCGCGGCCGAACAGGCCGGCTTCGCCGGCATGGGGATTCAGGCCGGCCACGGCCAGGCGCGGGCGCGCGAGCCCGGCGCGGCGGAGCGCGGCGTCGGCGATCGCGATCGTCTGCCGGACGTTGGCGCGAGTCACCCGGTCGAGGGCTGCGCGCAGCGACAGGTGGATCGATACCAGCACCGTGCGCAGCTCGGGGTTGGCCAGCATCATCCGGACCTCGACGCCGCCGGCCAGCTCGGCCAGCAGCTCGGTGTGCCCCGGGAAGGCGTGGCCGGCGGCCTGCAGCGCCTCCTTGGCGATCGGCGCGGTGACGATCGCCCGCACCTCGCCGGCCAGCGCCAGGCGGGCGGCGCGGACGATATAGCGCCAGGCGGCGTCTCCGGCGCGCGGGTCGACCCGGCCCGCCGGCAGGCCGGCGGGCAGCGCGGTGACGGGGTCGATCATGGCCGGCAGCGGCAGCCCGAGCCGGGCGGCCTCCCGCGCGAGCAGCCCGGCGTCGCCCACCACCCGCAGCGGGATGCCGAGGGACCGGTCGGCGCAGGCCTTGAGCACGATCTCGGGCCCGATGCCGCAGGGGTCGCCGAGCGTG
>JBDHRX010000096.1:0-11505 GCA_039807785.1 Burkholderiaceae bacterium | reverse complement strand
GGTCGAGCCGCCGCGCCGGCCGCGCCGCGTCGAGGAGGCGCTCTCGCCGCCGGCCGCGACGCCGCCGCCGCCCCCGCCGGACGAGGAAACGCCCCGGACCCTCGACGTGGTGGTGAGCTACTCCGAGCGCGAACGCCTGCAGCGGGCGGATTTCGAGAGCATGTCGGCGCACGAATTCCAGATCGCCCGGCGCCTGGCCGAGAGCGCGCCGCTGCCGGTGCGGCCCCTGCGCACCCGGCGGCTCGCGGCCTCGCCGCGCGGACGCATCGATCCGCGCCGCGCCTTGCGCCGGATGGCCCGCGCGCCGGACACGATCGCGCTGCCGCGATCGGCGCCGCGGCGGCGCGCGCCGCCGCTGGTGATCATGATCGACATCTCGGGCTCCATGGACCGGTACGCGCGCGCGTTCCTCCACTACGCCTACGGCCTCACCCAGCGCCACTACCGCGTCCACACGCTGGTGTTCGGCACGCGGCTCACCGACATCACGCGCTGCCTGCGCCACCGCGACCCCGACGTGGCGCTGGAGCGGGCCGACGCGCTGGTCCAGGACTGGCGCGGCGGCACGCGCATCGCCTCGAATCTGGCCGAGTTCAACCGGCGCTGGGCGCGCCGCATGCTCACCGGCAACGCCGCCCTGATGCTGGTGACCGACGGCCTGGACCGCGACGAGCACGGGTCGCTGTCGGGCGAGGCCGCCCGGCTCGCACGCTTCGCGCACGAGCTCGTGTGGCTCAACCCGCTGCTGCGATACGAAGGCTTCGCGCCGCGCGCCTCCGGGGTGCGCGCACTGCTGCCGCATGTCGACCGGATGCTTCCGATGCACAATCTCGCCAGTCTCGCCGATCTCGAGCAGGCGCTGCGCCAGCCCGCGAGGAGACCCGACTTGCGAACCCGACTCATGGAGCATTCGAGATGAACCTGCAAGGTGAACGCCTGATCGCCGCCTCTCCGGAAACCACCTGGGCAGCCCTGAACGACCCCGAGACGCTGAAGGCGTGCATCGCCGGCTGCGAATCGCTCGAGCGGGTCGCCGACGACGAATACCTGGCGACGCTGGCGATGCGGATCGGCCCGGTCAACGCCCGCTTCAAGGGCCGGCTGAAACTCGAGAACATGGTGCCGCCCTCCTCGTACACCATCGCCTTCGACGGCCAGGGGGGCGTCGCGGGCTTCGGCAAGGGCTCGGCCAACGTGAAGCTCGATCCGGAAGGCGCCGGCACGCGCCTGTCCTACGCCGCGAAGGCGCAGGTGGGCGGCAAGCTGGCCCAGGTCGGATCGCGGCTGATCGAGGGCGCGGCCGCGAAGATCGCCGATGACTTCTTCGCCGCGTTCGAGAGCCGGCTGGCTCCGGCCGGCGGGAGCGCGGAAACCGAGGTCGCGCCGGCGGCCGGGCCGGTCGCGACGTCTCCCGGCGACGCCGCCGTCCCGGCGAGTAGCGGCACGCGCTGGAACACCTGGATCATCGTCGCGCTGGTCGTCGTCGTGCTGCTGATATGGCTGCTGCGTTGAGGAGGAAGGGAGATGGACAGCCTCGATCGTGAAGTCCTCGAGCATGCGCGCGACTGGCGCGCGGCCGATCGCGGCGTCTGGCTGGTCACGGTGCTCGAGACCTGGGGCTCGGCACCGCGCCCGCCGGGCGCGCTGCTGGCGCTGCGCGACGACGGGCTGGTGATCGGGTCGGTGTCCGGCGGCTGCGTCGAGGACGACCTGATCAAGCGGGTGCAGACCGGCGAACGCGTCGACCGGCCGTCGCTGGTCGTCTACGGGGTCGCCAAGGAGGAAGCGGCGCGCTTCGGCCTGCCCTGCGGCGGCACGCTGCGATTGCTCCAGGAGCCGGTCACCGACGCGGGCTGGATCGACGAGGTCCTCGAGCGCACCGCGCGCCATGAGCTCGTCTGTCGCACGCTCGATCTCGACAGCGGCCGCGCCGAGCTCGCGCCGGGGCAGCGCGGCGAATGGTTCATGTTCGACGGCAAGACGGCGCGCACGGTGTTCGGGCCGCGCTACCGCCTGCTGATGATCGGGGCCGGGCAGCTCTCGCGGGTGCTCGCCGAGATGGCCAGGGCGCTCGACTTCCAGGTCTTCGTCTGCGACCCGCGCGAGGAGTACTACACGACGCTCGCGCTGCCCCAGGTCTCCTGGCTGCCCGGGATGCCCGACGACGTGATCGCGGCGTTCAAGCCCGATGCCAACACCGCGGTGGTCGCGCTCACGCACGATCCGAAGCTCGACGACCTGGCGCTGATCGAGGCGCTGAAGTCGCCGGCGTTCTACATCGGCGCCCTCGGCTCGCGCCGCAACACCGCGAAGCGACGCGAGCGACTCGCGCTGTTCGACCTCTCGGCCGGCGAGATCGCGCGCCTGCACGGCCCGATCGGGCTGCACATCGGCAGCCGGACGCCGGCCGAGATCGCGGTGGCGATCCTGGCCGAGATCGTCTCGGTGAAGAACGGCGTCGCGCCGGTCCAGAAGAAGTCGCCCCAGGACGAGGAAGCCTGCCTGGTCGCCGGCTGAGCACGGATCGCAGGGCTCCCGCACGCCACCGGTCATGCACCATTCCTCGGGCGTCGTCGCCATCGAGCTGCAGTACACGCTGGGGGCGAACGGCGAGGCGCGGCTGCGAAAACCCTTCTTCGACGCGCTCGCGGCGATCCGGCACGAAGGCTCGATCGCCGCCGCAGCGCGCAAGCTGGGCTGGTCGTACCGGCACCTGTGGGGCTACCTGAAGGACCAGGAAAAGCAGCTCGGGCGCGGGCTGATCCACTGGGACAAGGGGCGCGCCGCGCGCCTGACCGAGTTCGCCGAAAAGCTGCTCTGGGCCGAGACGCGAGTATGCGCGCGGCTGGCGCCGCAGGTCGAGAACCTGGTCGCCGAGATCGGCCGCGAGCTGTCGGTCGCGTTCGACGACACGGCGCAGATCGCCGATTGCGTGGCGAGCCACGACCTGTCGCTGCCGCTGCTCAGGCGGCTCTGCCAGACCGATCGCGCGATCCTGCTCGACCTGCGCTACGCGAGCGCGCTCGAAGCGCTCGCGCAGTTGAGCCGGGGCGGCTGTGCCTTCGCCGGCATCCACCTGCCGCACTCGCGCCCCGAGCTCGCGCGACGCGGCTCGACGCTGCACCGCGCGTTCGGCGCGCCGATGCAGCACGGCCGCGCACGCCTGATCCGCACCGCCCAGCGCACGCAGGGCCTGTTCGTCGCCCGCGGCAACCCGCTCGGCGTGCGCGGCATCGACGATCTGCCGCGACTGCGCTTCGTGAACCGGGCGCCGGGCACCGGGACCCGCCTCCTGCTCGAGGAACTGCTCGCGCAGCACCGGATCGACGCCGCCGGCATCCGCGGCTTCGGGCACGAGGAGGCGAACCACCTCGCCGTCGCCGCGGCGGTCGCCTCGGGCGCCGCCGACGCGGGCTTCGGCATCCAGGCGGCGGCCGCGGGGACCGACCTCGACTTCGTTCCGCTGGTGGTCGAGGACTACTTCCTGGTGTGCGAGGACGAGACCCTCCGGAGCCCGGTCGCGCAAGCGATCGTCTCCCTGCTGGCCTCGGCGCGCTGGCGCGAACAGGTCGAACGGCTCGCCGGCTACTCGGCACAGGGTGCCGGCGAGGTGCTCGACCCCCGCGACGCCCTGCCCTGGCACCGCTAGGGCCGGTTCGCGCGACGATCGTCCCGGCGCCTGTCCAACCGTTTTGCGCGCTCGATATATATGATTTAATATTTCCAGATCCTTTGTTCTCCTCTTCTCTCCTTCCTGCCTTTCCCTCTTCTCCGTCTAACGATCCTTCTTCCAAAGCGAGCGCGCCATGGCAATCGGAATATATCGGGCACTGGCCCTTCCACTGGCCCTTCTCCTCGCCGCGACCATGCCCCTGGCTGCGGCGGCCGCCGACCTGACGGTCTCGGCCGCGGCCAGCCTCACCAACGCCTTTCGCGAGCTGGCGCCGATGTTCGAAACCGCGAACCCCGGCACCACGGTGCGGCTGAACTTCGGCGCCTCGGGAGCGTTGCTCCAGCAGATCGCCAAGGGCGCGCCGGCCGACGTGTTCGCCAGCGCCGACCAGGAGACGATGGACCAGGCGCAGAAGCAGGGGCTGGTGCAGGTCGCGCAGCGGCGCGACTTCGTGGCGAATGCGCTGGTGGTGATCGTTCCGACGAGCGCCGCCCGGACGCCCGCGCAGGTCTCGGACCTGACCGACGCCGGCTACGCCCGCATCGCCATCGGCCTGCCGGCCAGCGTTCCGGTCGGGCGCTACACCAAGAGCGTGCTCGACGCCGCCAACCTGTGGGGCGCGATCGAACCGAAGATGATCGGCGCGAACAACGTCCGCCAGGCGCTCGACTACGTCGCCCGCGCCGAGGTCGACGCCGGCTTCGTCTACGCGACCGATGCGGCGCTGATGCCCGACAAGGTCAAGGTCGCGCTCACGGTGCCTACCGCCAAGCCCATCCTGTACCCGGTGGCTCCCCTGACCGGCGCGCCGAACGCCGCGATGGCCCAGCGCTTCGTCGAGTTCCTGTCCGGTCCCCAGGCGCAGGCGGTCTTCGAGCGGTTCGGTTTCCGCAAGCCCTGACCGCCGGCCCGACGCGCGATGGAGGGAGCGTGGGTCCCCCTGGTGCTGACGCTGAAGGTCGCGGGCTGGGCCACCGCGATCAACCTCGTGCTGGGCGTCGGCATCGGCTACGCGATGGCACGGCTGCGCTTTCCCGGTCGCGAGCTGCTGGACGCGGCGCTCACGCTGCCGATGGTGATGCCGCCGACGGTCCTGGGCTACTACCTGCTCGTGCTCATCGGCAGCCGCGGGCCGATCGGCGCGTGGCTGCTCGAGCACTTCGGCATCCGGCTCATCTTCACCTGGCAGGCAGCGGTGATCGCGGCCTCGGTGGTGGCGTTCCCGCTGGTGTTCAAGGCGGCGCGGGCCGCATTCGAGCAGGTGGACCCTCGCTTCGAGGACGCGGCGCGCACGCTGGGCATCGGCGAGGCGGCGGTGTTCTTCAGGGTCTCGCTGCCCCTCGCCTGGCGCGGCGTGCTGGCCGGCCTGCTGCTGTCGTTCGCGCGGGCGCTGGGCGAGTTCGGGGCCACCCTGATGGTGGCCGGCAGCATTCCGGGCAAGACGCAGACGCTGTCGATCGCCGTCTATGAAGCGGTCCAGGCCGGCCAGGACGACACCGCGAACTTCCTGGTCGTCGTCACCTCGATCACCTGCATCGCGGTGCTGCTGAGCGCCGGCCGGCTGGTCCCGGGACGCGTGCCCGCGCGCAGCTGAGAGGCACCGGCCGTGATCTGGGAAGTCGCGCTGCGCAAGCTGCTCCGGCACCGGGGCACGCGTTTCGAGCTCGACGTGCGCTTCGCGAGCGACGCATCGCGGCTGGTGCTGTTCGGGCCGTCGGGCGCCGGCAAGACGCTGATGCTGATGATGATCGCGGGCATCGTGCGCCCCGACGCCGCGCAGGTGCGCATCGCCGGGCGCACGCTGCACGACACCGCCGCCGGCATTCGCCTGTCCCCCCAGCAGCGGCGGCTCGGCTACGTCTTCCAGGACTACGCGCTGTTCCCTCACCTCACGGTGCGTCAGAACATCGCCTTCGGTTGCCGGACCGGTTGGCTCAATCCGCGCCGGGCGGCGCTCGACGACCGGGTCGAGCGCTGGATCGCCACGTTCCGCCTCGAAGCGGTGGCGGACCACCATCCGCACCAGGTTTCCGGCGGCCAGCGCCAGCGGACCGCCCTCGCGCGCGCGCTCGTGAACGAGCCTTCGGCGCTGCTGCTCGACGAGCCCTTCGCCGCGCTGGACATGACCCTGCGCGAGCGGCTCCGCGACGAACTGCGCGAACTGCAGGCGCAGATCGGCCTGCCGCTGCTGCTCATCACGCACGATCTCCAGGACGTGCGCGCGCTGGACGCGGAGGTGGTCCCGATCCGGCACGGGCGCGTCGCCGACGAGGACCCGGTCGGGCAAGCCTGCGATGCCTGACGCGCTCGCACGCCGGCTGCTCGACGCGATGCGCGGCCGCGCCGACGAGGAGCGACTGCCGGCGCCGCTGTGGAGCCCGCAAGGAACTCCCGGTATGCTTGCCCGACCGGCCGGGACGGGCCGGCTCCAGGACCCCAGGCGATGGCGCGCAAACGAAACCGGAACCCACGACTCGAACTGAGGGGTTCGCTGTGGATCACGGCGGACGGAGAGAACCTGGGCGGCCACGGCCGGATGGCCCTGCTGCGCACGGTCGCGGAACAGGGGTCGATCACGCGGGCCGCGAAAGTCTTCGGGATGAGCTACAAGGCGGCGTGGGATGCGATCGACGCGATGAACCGCGTAGCCGGCGAGGACCTGGTCGAGCGCAGCACCGGCGGGCGCGGCGGCGGCTCGACCAAGCTGACCGAGCGCGGCCGGCGGCTGCTGGATCGCTACGCGCAGGTCGACGCCGCGCACCAGCGCTTCGTCCACCTGCTGACCGACGAAGCCTTCGACCTGACCCAGCCGTTCTCGGTCCTGAACGTGCTGAACCTGCGCACGACCGCCCGCAACCAGTTCGTCGGCACCATCACCGCGATGCGCTCGGGCGCCGTCAACGACGAAGTCGAGATCACGCTGTCCGGCGGCACGCGCCTCGTCGCGATCGTCACCCGCGAAAGCGCCGACGCGCTCGGCCTGCGCACCCAGTTGCCCGCGATCGCGCTGGTGCAGGCCGCGAACGTGGTGCTCGCCACCGACCTCGGGCCCGCGAAGCTCTCGAGCCGCAACCGGCTCGACGGCACCGTCCGCGCGATCGTGCCGGGCGCGGTCAATGCGGAAGTGCTGCTCGACCTCGACAGCGGCGGACAGATCGTGGCCGTGGTCACCGAGGCCGTCGTCGGCCAGCTCGAGCTGGCCCCGGGCGCACGCGCCACCGCGCTGATCAAGGCACCGGACGTGATCGTCGCGGTCACGACCTGAGCCGAGGCCGGCGCTAGAAGACCAGCGTCCGCCAGTCCGGCGCGAGCGCGCGCTCCATGAACCGCACCGCGCCGCCGGGCCCCGCGACTTCGGGGATCAGCGCGTCGAAGCGCAGGCCATGCGCGACCAGCGCATCGGTGCATGCGTAGAAGCGCGCGCCGAGCGACGCCGCCTCCTGCATGTAGGCGAGGATCGACTTCCGGCGATCCTCGCCCGCATGCAGCGACTCGGCGACGCCGGGCCGCAGCAGCAGCACCGACCGGGCGGTGAAGTAGACCTCGACCTGCGCTTCCATCGCGGCCGCCGCGGACGCGTGGAAGAACGGCGTCGCGAGCCGCGCCGGATCGTCCGGATCGCAGGCCCAGAGCAATAGCGCGATACGCCCGGCGGTCGCGCTCACGACGCGGACTCGCCGGCCGCGTCGGCGCCGCGCATCAGCCACGCGCGCTGCCGCATCGCGGGTTCGACCGCCGCGCCGGTAAGCAGCAGCGGCCGTTCCTCCTCCCAGCGCAGCGGGCGCAGTCGTGCGAGCCAGCCGGCGCCGTACGGATCGCGGTTCAGCAGCTCGGGATGCCGGGCCAGCGCCTCGTTGATCGCGACCACCTCGCCGGAGACCGGACTCTTGACCGACACGATCGACTTCGCGAGCTCGACCACGGCGATGCCGCGCTGCCGCTCCACCGAGGCGCCGACCGGTCGCGGCCGGCACATGTAGATGTCCCCCGACAGGGCGACGCCCAGCGACGTGACGCCGACGGTCAGCTCGCCGCCGGCCTCGAGTCGCGCCCAGACGTCCTCGTCGATCAGGTAGTACAGGTGCGCGGGGAACGCGAGCGTCCCGGCCGCCGTCATGCCCGGGCCCCCGGCGGGACCGCGGCATCGCCGCGGTCCCGCGGGCAGGAATGGCGGAGAGGCACGGGAGTCGAACCCATCCGGCAACGCGTGGCGCCGCCCACCGGGTTTGAAGCCCGGCCGACCCACCAGGATCGTTCCCTCTCCATGAGGCGCAAAGATATCAGGTTACCGCGCTCGCGTGCCCGGCGGCAGGCGCGAACAGCATCGTGTCGGTGCGCAGCTTGTGCACGTCGCCGACGCGCCGCAGCAGGCCGATCCGGTCGAAATACTCGAGGATCTGGATCGCGCGCTTGCGCCCGAGGCCGGTCGCGTCGCGAAAACCCGCGGCCGCGACCGTCCCGTCGTCGTGCGCGGCCAGCCCGCGCACGATCGTCGCGAGCCGGGCCATCGTGTCGAGCGGAAAATACAGGTCCTTGACCACCTGGTGCAGGTCGCCGCGACGCGCCATCCGCGCCAGCGTCGTGCGCATCAGCGGCTCGGGCTCGCGCGCATCGCGCGCCAGATCGCGCACCCACGCGCCTTCGAACCCCGCGCGTGCGAACAGCGGCCCGATCTTCTGCACGATGCGCTCCTCCGACAGGGACAGGCGGATCGCGTGCTCGGGCAGATGGACATACGGCCCCCGCACCATGATCTCGCCGCCGGCCAGCATGCGCGCCATCAACGCCGACCACAGCGCCTCGGGCAGGCGCGGCGCGCACAGCCGGCGCAACCGGCCGATCTCCGGACCGAGTTCGTCGGGCTCGCGGCCGTGGTACTCGCGCAGCGCCGCCAGCGCTCCTGCGTGGATCGCATCGGCCTGGGGCGCCCCGATCAGGTGGATCGTGCCCGCATCGCCGGCGCGCAGGCATCCCGGCGGAAGCGGCGGCGCGGCTTGCGGGAGCAGGCCCTGCCCCCGCATCCAGCGCGACAGGTCGATGCCATGGGGCGCGCACGCGAGCAGTGCCTCGAGCCGTTCGACGGGCCCGGGCTGCGCGCAGGCATCGAGCTCGGCGAGGCGCTGCGGCGTGCGCCGGTATCGTCCCGGGCCGAACGGATCGAGCACCACCGCGCCGCCGATCGTGCGGGTGGCCGAGGCATCACGCAACAGGATGCGGTCGCCATGCCAGGCGGCCAGCGGCTCGTGCAGGACGAGCTGGGCCCGGGCGCGCCCGCCGGGCGCCAGCGCATCGCCGTCGAGCAGCGCCACCGTGCCCATCCGGCCGGCCGAGCGCAGGTGCACGTGCACCGGAGCGCCCGAGCGCAGGGGCCGCGCCTCCTCGCGCCAGAGCGCGAGCTCGACATCGATCCGGTCGCTGGACGAAGCCACTTGCGGCGCCACCAGCCACTGGCCGCGCTCGATCTCGTCGCGGCTCGCGCCGGCCAGCGCGATCGCGCAGCGCTGCCCCACGCCCGCGTGCTCCACGCGGCAGTCGTGGACATGCAGGCCGCGCACCCGCACCGCGCGTACGCGCCCCGCCGGCGTCACGGCCAGCTCGTCGCCGAGACCCACGCTGCCGGCATGGATGGTGCCGGTCGCGACCGTCCCGACGCCGTCGAGCACGAACACCCGGTCGACCGCGAAGCGAAACGCGTCGCCCCCGCGCGCCTCGTCCGCGGGCTCGAGCGCCGCATCGCGCAGCAGGGCGACGAGCCGGTCGAGCCCCGCGCCGCTGCGCGCCGATACCGGCAGCACCGGCGCGCCCTCCAGCGACGTGCCGCCCAGCAGGGCCGACATCTCGGCCGACACCTCGGCCACGCGCGCGGCATCGACGAGGTCGGTCTTGGTGACCAGCACCGCGCCGCGCCGCAGCCCGAGCAGCGCGAGGACGGCCAGGTGCTCGCGCGTCTGCGGCATCGGCCCGTCGTCGGCGGCCACCAGCAGCAGCGCGAAATCGATGCCGCTCGCGCCGGCGAGCATCGTGTGCACCAGACGCTCGTGCCCGGGCATGTCGACGAACGCGATCCGGGTGCCGCCGGTGCCCGGGACCTCGAGCCACGCGTAGCCGAGCTCGATCGAGATGCCGCGCTTCTTCTCCTCGGGCAGCCGGTCGAGCTCCATTCCGGTGAGCGCCGCCACCAGCGCGGACTTGCCGTGGTCGATGTGCCCCGCCGTCCCGACGATCACAGGACGCCTCCCGCCGCCGGCAACCGTCCTGCGACGCCGGACCGGGCCGGGCGCGCCGGCCCGCGCCCCGGCGCGCGGCCGCTCAGATCGAGACCTCCCGGGCCTCGATCGTATAGCGGAACGCATCGGGCGAGAGCTCGTCGAAGCGTCCGCTCGCGTTCTCGCCCTGCGGATACATCAGGAACGGCAGCGTGCCCTTGCCGGCGCTGCCCGGCAGCCGCACGTCGTGCGCCGTGTTGTAGGCGAGCCAGTTTCCCTCCCAGCTGCCGAACAGCCCCTTCATCACCGGCGCGACCAGCGGGTGGGCCGGATCCTTGATCCATTCCTTGGTCTCCTGGCGCATCACTTTCAGCACGTCGGCCGGGTCCATCGCGACCCATCCGTACTGTCGCAGATAGGCTTCCGCGCGGCAATGCTGGGCGCCCTTCAGGTTGGCCGGATTGGCGCCGAGCTCGCGATAGCCGAACGCGGACGGCACCAGGCGCACTCCGTAGACGTCGCGCGCGGGGATCCCGACGGCCCGGCACAGGCCGACGAACACCGCGTTCAGGTCGGCGCACTTGCCGCCGAGGTTGCCGGTCTCCAGCATGGTCCTGATGTCGCCCGTGCCGCAGCCGCGCACCGCCGGGTCGCGGTGGGCGTTGGCGACCACCCAGCGATAGATCGCACGCGTCTTCTCGAGGTCGCCCGAGGCGCCGCGGGTCGCCGCCAGCGCGGTCTTGCGCACGATGCCGTCGGTCGGCATCAGCTCGGTCGGCGCGAGGCAGGCGCGCAGCAGCGCCGGATCCTCGGGCACCGCGCGCGGGCGCGCCCAGTCGACCTCGCGGCCGCGCGTCTGCACGCGATTCACGAGCACCAGGGTCGGCTCCTTGACCGTCGCCGGGAACTCGGCCGACAGCATGCGCACGCCGCGCCCGGCGTCGGACACGATGCGCGCGGTCGCGGCGTTTCCGGTCCAGCTGTCGCCGATCGTGCGCTGGTAGTCGGTATCGAGGTCCGGCAGCGGCAGCCAGACGCGCGTCGGCCCCTGGTGGTCGGCGACCTTGACCGTCGTGGTGACCTCGAAGCCGCGCCACTGGCCGGCGCGCGGCTCGAAGCGTCGCGGCTGCGCGACGACGTGACGCGATGCCGCCGCGGCGGCGAGCGCTGTCGCGCCGCCCTTGAGGATCGTCCGGCGTCGTGGATGAAAGTCCATCGTTTTCCTCTCCTTCTCCATTGAATGCCCCTTCCGGAAGGCCCGGTCCCGGGGAATCGCGCCGGCCCGGTCAGGGCCGCTCCCGCAACAGCGGTGCCAGCCACTGTCGCACCTGCGTGCCGGTCCAGTCGGCCTCGCCGATCACCGAGAAGCGCGCCCGGCCGTCGCGCCCGACCAGCACCGTGGTCGGGAAGACGCGCACGCCCCAATCGCGCGCGGCCGCGCCGTCGACGTCGCGCACGATCGGCAGCATCACCGGCATCTGCCCGAGAAAACGCCGCAGCGCGGCGTCGGTCTCGCGGTAATTCACCGCGATCACGACGAGCCCGTCCGGCTCGTGGCGCGCCGCGAGCAGTTCCAGCGATGGCAGCTCGGCGCGACAGGGCTCGCACCAGCCGGCCCAGAAGTTC
>JBDHRX010000095.1:0-11939 GCA_039807785.1 Burkholderiaceae bacterium | reverse complement strand
CCGCGGTCTGGCGCGCGGCCGCCAGCAGGCGCGGCGCCGCGGGCGCGGCGTCGAGCGGCGCGTCCATCAGCACCTGGTTCGTCGAACCGGCCTCCTCGACCGATTCGACGCGCAGGCCCCGCAGCGCGGCAGCGCGGCGGATCAGTTCGGCGTCGGGGCAACCCATGGAAGTCCGATCATAGCCCGGGCGCGCAGGTGCCCGTCCGCGGGGACGGTAAGCTTGCGCCGTGCCCCGCACTCCCGTCCAGCCGCCGATTCCCGCCTCCGGCGCCCCGACACCCGCCGCCGGCGCATGGCTGGCGGCGTATGTCGGCGCCGTGGCCTACGCGACGCTGTATCCGTGGTCGGGCTGGCGCAGCCCGGGACGGTGGATGTTCGCGTTCCTCTCCGAACCCTGGCCGCGCTGGTGGACCGGATTCGACGTCGCGGTCAACGTCGCCGCCTACCTGCCGCTCGGGCTGCTCCTGTCGGTCTGGCTCGCGCGCCGCCTGTCGACGTCGATGGCGATCGCCGCCGCCCTCGCGACCATCGGGGCCGCCGCGCTGTCGCTGGGCCTGGAGTGCCTGCAGGCCCTGCTCCCGGGCCGCGTGCCGTCCCGGCTCGACCTGTACGCGAACGCCGCCGGCGGCGCGGCCGGCGCGCTGATCGCGGCCTCGATCGGCCGGCGCCGCGTCGAACGCTGGCCGCAGCAGTTGCGCGCGACCGTGCCGCTCGCGCCGCACCCGACCTCGGGGTTGCTGCTGCTGTGCGCATGGCTGGCGGCGCAGTTCTATCCGCAGCCGCTGGTCTTCGCAACCGGCGACCTGGTGTCGGGACGCGACGCCTTGCCGGGCGCGCCAGCGCATCCCTGGCTGTCGGGCTGGATGCTGCCGCACGAGCTGGAACCGTTCGCGGAAGCCGCCGGCGTCTCCCTGACCGTGCTCGCGATCGGGCTGATCACGCAAGACCTGGTGCGCGACGGCGTGCGCGGCGCGGCGCGCGCGATGGCGGTGCCGATCGTAGCGGCGATCGCGATCAAGACCGCCGCGTCGGCGATGTATCTCGGGCAGCCGAAGGCGCTTGCATGGCTCAGCGCCGGCGCCCAGGGCGGGCTCATCGCCGGCGTGGTGGCGCTGCTGCTGCTCGGCTGGCTCGGCCGGCGCGCGCGGCTCGCGCTGGCGATCGCCGCGCTGGTCGTGGCCACCACGCTGTTCAACCTCGCGCCGGCGAACGCCTACTACCTGTCGATGCGCAGCGGCTGGGGTGGTGGCGCGTGGATCAACTTCCACGGCCTGCTGCACGCGCTGTCGACCGCCTGGCCGTTCGCGGCGATCGCCTGGTGCGCGCGGCGACTCGGGAAAACCGCGAGGCGGCGTCTATAATCGATGCATCATGAGCAGCTATTACGAGCGCCATATCTTCTTCTGCCTGAACCGGCGCGACGACGGACGGTCGTGCTGCGCGGAGCACGGGGCAGAAGCGCTCCAGGCCCACGCGAAGAAGCGGGTGAAGGCGTTCGGCCTGGCCGGGCGCGGCAAGGTCCGCGTCAACAAGGCCGGCTGCCTCGATCGTTGCGACGAAGGCCCGGTCGCCGTGGTCTACCCCGAAGGGGTCTGGTACACCTTCGTCGACCGCAGCGACATCGACGAGATCGTCGAGTCCCACCTGCGGGACGGCAAGCCGGTCGCGCGACTGCGGCTGGAATGAACTCGGCGACCCGGACCCTGCGCCTCGACGGTCCGGCCGGCGCGATCGACGCGGCGCTCGACCTGCCGTCCGACGCCCCCACCGGCATCGCGGTCGTCGCGCATCCGCATCCGCTGTTCGGCGGCACGCGTGACAACAAGGTGGTCCAGACGCTGGCCCGGGCGATGATCGCGCTCGGCTGCATCACGTGGCGGCCCAACTTCCGCGGCGTCGGCCTGACCGAGGGCAGCCACGACGCCGGTGCCGGCGAGACCGAGGACCTGCTCGCGGTGGTCGCGCACGCCCGCGCGCACGCCGCGTCGCTCGGGCTCGCCGAGCCGCGGCTGGTGCTCGCCGGGTTCTCGTTCGGCAGTTTCGTGCAGACGCGGGTCGCCGCGCGCCTGCGCGCGCTCGGCCGGCCGGCCGGGCGGCTGGTGCTGGTGGGCGCGGCGGTCTCGCGCTTCGACGTCGAGCCGGTTCCGCCCGACACCCTCGTGGTGCACGGCGAGGTCGACGACACGGTGCCGCTGCAGGCGGTGTTCGACTGGGCGCGACCGCAGGACCTGCCGGTGGTGGTCCTGCCGGGGGCGGATCATTTCTTCCATCGCAGGCTGACGCTGCTCAAGCGCATCGTGCTCGATGCCTTCGGCGCGCCGCCCGAGCCCCCGGCCGGCGCGGCACCGGCATCCGGAGGCCGGCCGGAATGACGCCGGAATCGACACCGGAAGCATTCCGGAAGACCGACAAGGGCGCCGAGGAGCTGCGCAGCCGCCGCCACGGACTGAGCCCGCGGCTGCGCCAGCTGCTGATCCTGATCGACGGCAAGCGCGATCGCTCGGAACTGGCCCGGATACTGCCTGGCCCCGATCTGGCCGAGCATCTGGCGCAACTGGAGCGCGACGGATTCGTGTCGCGATCGGGCGGTACCGATACCGACGGCGAGGTCCCGCGCGAAACTCCGAGCGAAGCCGGGCCGCGGCCCGCCGCGGCGCCGGCGACACCCGACGCCGCGCCGGCCGACGCCTCCGCGCCGATCGCCGCCGCAGATTCGATCGAGGCGCTGCGCACCCGCATCGTGCGGGCGCTGATCGACACGATCGGCCCGCACGGCGACGACCTCGCGATCCGCATCGAGCGCGCGCAGTCGGTCGACGAGTTGCGCACGCTGGTCCCCGCGGCCCTCTCGCTCGTCGAAGCCTTCGGCGGCCGGGCCGCGATCGACCGCTTCCTGCAGCGCTGCGGCGCGGTCTGACGCCGGCATGGACACCGGACCCGATCCGCGCCTGATCTACGCGCGAACCCCGGACGGCCACGAGGAGGCCGAGACGCCGCGGCGCGGACTCGGCCCCGCGGCGCGCCGCATCCTGGTGCTGATCGACGGCAAGCGCCGTGTCGGCGACCTGCCCAGCTTCGCGCGGCCGGGCGAGCTCGAGCCGGCGCTGGTCGAGCTCGAGTCCCAGCGACTGATCGAGGTCGCCGGACTGGCCGACGAACCGACCGAGGCCGAGCGCCGCGCGCGCGCCGCCGCGGAGCAGGCGCTGCTGAACGAGGCCAAGCGCAGCCTGCGCGGGCTGTTCGGCCGGGAGCTCGGCACCGCCGGATACGTCTGGGAGGCGCGCGTCGCCGACAGCGTGAACATGGAAGTGCTGCGCCGCGTGCTGCGCGAAGCCGTCGACATCGTCTACTACCGCAACGGCGAGGCCGCGGCGCGGCGCATCGTCGCCGCGGTGCGGCCGGTATTCGAGCAGGCGCAGCGCCCTCGCTGAGGCGGCGCGCCGGCGAGGTCGAGGCAAGGCGCGCCCTATAATCCGGGACTTCCGCCTTCTCGCGGCCCTGCCCGCCGGCGCGGTCCGCGCGCCGGCGCGGGCGGGCGGCCGCGACGCCCGACACGAGACCTGCCCGCCGATGTCCCGAACGATGCTCCGACCGCTCCTCCGCTGCCTGCTCCCGATCCTCGCCGCGCTGCCGCTCGCCGCGCCGGCGCAGGTATCCCCGCCGACCATCGCGGCGCGTTCCTGGCTGCTGCTCGATGCGACGTCGGGACAGGTGCTCGCCGCGCACGAGCCCGACACGAAGGTCGAGCCGGCCTCGCTCACCAAGGTGATGACCGCCTACCTGGCCTTCGGGGCGATCGAGGAGAAACGGCTCGCGCCGGACCAGCGTCCCGCCGTCTCGCCGGCCGCCTACAAGGCGGGCGGATCGCGGATGTTCGTCGATCCGGCCAAGCCGGCCACGGTCGAGGAGCTGCTCAACGGGATGATCGTTCAGTCGGGCAACGACGCCTCGATCGTGCTGGCCGAGGCGGTGGCGGGCAGCGAGGAAACCTTCGCGCAGCAGATGAACCGCGCGGCCCAGCGCATGGGGCTGCGCAACACGCAGTTCCGCAACGCGACCGGACTGCCCCACCCCGAGCACTATTCCACCGCGCGCGACCTCGCGACGCTGGCGGCGCGGCTGATCGCCGACTTCCCCGCCCACTACCCGCTCTATTCGAAGCGCGAGTACACGTTCAACAACATCCGCCAGCCCAACCGCAACCGGCTGCTCGCGATCGACCCGAGCGTGGACGGCATGAAGACCGGCCACACCGAGGCCGCGGGCTACTGCCTGATCGCCTCGGCGCACCGCAGGCAGCCGGGGCTCGACGTCGAACGCCGGTTGATCTCGGTGGTGCTGGGCGCGACCTCGGAATCGGCGCGCGCGATCGAGTCGCAGAAACTGCTGAACTACGGCTTCCAGAACTTCGACGCGGTGCGCGTCTACGCGAAGGACCAGCCGGCCGGCAGCTACCGGGTCTGGAAGGGCAAGGCCGACGCCATCGCGGGAGGCTTCGACGCCGACCTGGTCGTCACCGTGCCGCGCGGCCAGGCCGACAAGGTGAAGGCCGAGATCGAGCGCGTGCAACCGCTGGTGGCGCCGATCGCGCAGGGGCAGAAGATCGGCACGCTGCGCGTGAAGCTCGACGACAAGGTGCTGCTGGAGCGGCCGATGCTCGCCCTCGTTGCGGTCGAGCCCGCCGGCTGGATCGGCCGCACCTGGGACGGCCTGCGGATGATGCTCGCGAAATGACCGGACGATCCCGACCGCGCGGAGACCCCATGACCCAGATCGCATACCTGAACGGTGCATTCATGCCGATCGAGGAGGCCCGCGTGCCGGTGCTCGATCGCGGCTTCATCTTCGGCGACGGCGTCTACGAAGTCGTGCCGGTCTATGCGCGGCGCCCGTTCCGCTGGCCGAACCACCTGGCCCGCCTCAAGCGCAGCCTGGCGGCGATCGGCATCGACAATCCGCACGACGACGCCGGCTGGGCCGCGCTGGTCGGCGACCTGGTGGCGCGCCACGAATGGGCCGACCAGTTCGTCTACATGCAGGTCACGCGCGGGGTCGCGCGACGCGACCACGCCTTCCCGAAGCCGGCGGTGCCGCCCACGGTGTTCGCGATGTCGAGCCCGCTGGCGCCGCCCCCGCCGGAGCAGGTCGAGCAAGGCGTGAGCGCGATCTCGCTGCCCGACGAGCGCTGGCTGCACTGCGACATCAAGTCCGTCTCGCTGCTCGGCAACGTGCTCGCGCGCCAGGCGGCGGTCCAGGCGGGCGCGGCCGAATGCGTGATGTTCCGCGACGGCTTCCTGACCGAAGGCTCGGCCAGCAACATCTGGATGGTCCGGGGCGAGCGGCTCTACGCGCCCCCGACCGACCACCTGGTGCTGCAGGGGATCCGCTACGGGCTGGTCGGCGAGCTGTGCGAAGCGACCGGCATCCCGTTGCAGCTGCGGCGCATCCTGCGCGAGGAGGTCCAGGCCGCCGACGAGCTGATCCTCAGCTCGGCGACGAAGGAAGTCCTGGCGATCACCCGCCTGGACGGCCAGCCGGTCGGCTCCGGCCGGCCGGGCCCGGTGTTCCGCAAGCTGCTCGCCGCCTACCAGGCGGCGAAGGCCGCGCAGCCGGCCGGCGCCTGAAGGCGCGGGCGGGCACATCCGGCGCGGAGCTCCGGGACGGGGTGGCGATGAGCGGACAGGACCCTTCCGGCGCCGATCTCGGCGCGGCCTTCGACCGGCTCGAGCAACTGCTCGAGTTCCCGGTCGACTTCCCGCTGAAGGTCATGGGCAAGCGGGTCGACACGTTCGCGCAGTCGATCGCCGCCCTGGTGACCGAGCACGTCCCGGATTTCGACCCGGCGACCATGGCGCTGCGCGCCTCGAGCCAGGGCACCTACCTGAGCGTGACGGTCGTGGTGCGCATCGAATCGCGCGAGCAGCTCGAGCGGCTGTATCGCGCGCTGTCGGCCCATCCGCTGGTCAGCGTCGTGCTGTGAGCCCGGCGCCCGAGCGCGGCGCGCCCGAGGCGCCGGAGATCCGGCCGTTCCAGCCGGCCCCCTACCTGCCGACGGTCCGGGCGATGCAGGCCTTCACGCTCGAGCGCGACGCCGGTACGCGCGACCAGATCTGGCTGGTCGAGCACCCGCCGGTATTCACCCTCGGCCACGCGTCGCGGCCCGAGCACCTGCGTGCGCCCGGCGCCATCCCGGTCGTGCGCACCGAGCGCGGCGGCCAGGTGACCTATCACGGACCTGGTCAAGTAATCGCTTACTTGCTCATTGACCTGCGTCGACGATCGATGACGGTGCGGGACTTCGTCTCCACCATCGAGGCGGCCACGATCGCCCTGCTCGCGCGCCACGGCGTCGCCGCGACGCGCCGCGACCAGGCGCCCGGCGTCTACCTCGCCGGCCCGGACGGCGCCCCCGGCGCCAAGATCGCCTCCCTCGGCATCAGGATCTCGCGCGGCTGCACCTACCATGGTGTAGCGTTGAACGTGGCGATGGATCTCGAGCCGTTCTCCCGCATCGATCCCTGCGGCTATCCCGGGCTCGCGGTGACCGATCTCCGCCATTGCGTCGGCGACCTCGACATCGCCGACCTCGCGGCCCGCTTCGGCCGGCAACTGGTCGCATCCATAGAAAGCAAGCGATGACCCTGCCTCCCGATTCCCACCCCGGCCCCGGGATCGGCGCGCCGGCGGCCGCCGGCGCCCGCGCCCCGACGAAACAGAGGGGTGCCGACAAGACCGCGCGCATCCCGGTCAAGATCGTCCAGCCGGCCGAGATCCTGAAGAAGCCGGACTGGATCCGCGTGCGCGCCGGCTCGTCGCAATCGCGCTTCTACGAGATCAAGGCGATCCTGCGCGAGCACCGGCTGCACACGGTGTGCGAGGAAGCGGCGTGCCCGAACATCGGCGAGTGCTTCGGCCGGGGCACCGCGACGTTCATGATCATGGGCGACACCTGCACCCGGCGCTGTCCGTTCTGCGACGTCGGCCACGGGCGCCCGGCCCCGCTGGATCCGGCCGAGCCGGACAATCTGGCCAGGACGATCGCCGCGCTCGGACTGTCGTACGTGGTCGTCACCAGCGTCGACCGCGACGACCTGCGCGACGGCGGCGCCGGGCACTTCGTCGCCTGCATCCGCAAGGTCCGCGAGCACGCGCCGGCGACGCGCATCGAGGTGCTGGTGCCGGATTTCCGCGGCCGGATGGAGCGGGCGCTCGAGATCCTCGAGGCGGCGCCGCCCGACGTGATGAACCACAACCTCGAGACCGTGCCGCGGCTGTACCGCGAGGCGCGGCCGGGCTCCGACTACGCCCACTCGCTGCGGCTGCTGGCCGAGTTCAAGCGGCGCGTGCCCGGCGTGCCGACCAAGTCGGGCCTGATGGTCGGGCTCGGCGAGACCGACGAGGAGATCCTCGCGGTGATGCGCGACATGCGCGCGCACGACATCGACATGCTCACCATCGGGCAGTACCTCGCGCCCTCGAACGCGCACCTGCCGGTGCGCCGGTACGTGCACCCGGACGTCTTCCGGATGTACGAGGCGCGGGCGCGGGAGATGGGCTTCTCGCACGCGGCGGTCGGCGCGCTGGTGCGTTCGTCCTACCACGCCGACCAGCAGGCGCACGCGGCGGGGCTGCCGGCGACGCGCAGCGCGGCCGGCTGACCCCGGCCGGCGACGGCCGTCCCGACACCGGCGATGACCGCCCCGGCCGGCGATGGCCGTACCGGCGGCACGGGACGGCATCGAAGATGCCGGCAATGGTGATAGCATCCGTCGCGTTGGTGCCTGGCCGGCGCATCGTCGCCAGCCGGGGTAAACGGGAAGCAGGGAGGCACGATCCCGGACGGGATCCGGCCCAACCTGCGCTGCCCCCGCAACGGTAAGCGGACGGGATGCCCTGCGCATCCCTGCTCGTGCCGACAGCCACTGGAGCGCGCTCCGGGAAGGCCGCACGAGTCGTTCCGCCAGCCCGGATACCGGCCAACGGGTGATGCACGGCGAGCCGCCGGGCATCGTGTGGTGCATGCCCGCGGGGAAGCGGAGCGTGCGCGCCCTTCGCCGGAACGTCCTTCCCATGACCAGCAGACCCTCGTGCGGGCACCCGTCGCGTGTCGACGCGCCCGCCGTTCGCGCCGCGCGCTCGCGCTGCCACCCGTTCCTCATTCCTTCCTTCGTTCCCTCCCCCACGCGCTTCCTCCTCGCCGCCTGGGCCGTACTGGCCGGCGCCGGCACCTGCCAGGCCCAGGCCCAGGCGCCGGCGGCGACCGGGAGTGCCCTGGACCCGGTGGTCGTGACCGCCACCCGCAGCGAGACGCGGGCCAGCGAAGCCATCGCCGAGGTGACGGTGATCGATCGCGCCGCGCTCGAACGCAGCGACGGCCAGCCGCTGGTCGAGGTGCTGGCGCGCGAACCGGGCGTCCAGTTCAGCGGCTCGGGCGGGCTCGGCAAGACCGGAGCGCTGTTCATCCGCGGCCACGAGTCGCGCCACACGCTGCTGCTGATCGACGGCGTGCGCATCGGCTCCGCCACCAGCGGCCTGCCCTCGCTCGACAACCTGCCGCTGGACGCGTTCGAGCGCGTCGAACTGGTGCGCGGGCCACTGTCCTCGCTCTACGGCAGCGACGCGGTGGGCGGCGTGGTGCAGATGTTCACGCGGCGCGGCGGCACGGGGCTGCGCCCGAACGCGCGCGTCACCTTCGGCTCGGACGGGTATCGCCAGGTCGGCGGCGGCCTCGCCTTCGGCGACGGGCGCTTCGATGGCGCGATCCAGGTGCAGTCGCTCGCCACCGACGGGTTCTCGGCGACCAACCCCCGGGAACCGTTCGCGAGCTTCGACCCGGACCGCGACGGGTTCAGGCAGAACGCCGCCAGCGTGCGCCTCGGCGCGCAACTGACCGAGCGCTGGCGGCTCGACGGCCTGCTGCTCGAGGCCCGCGGCCTCTCGCACTACGACGACGGGCCGGGCGCCGATGCGCGAGCGAAGCTGCGCACCGCGCTGCAGTCGCTCCAGGCGAACGGACGCATCGGCGAGCACTGGCGCACGCGGCTGATCGCCGCCCACTCGGTGGACCGGTACGACACCATCGCGACCGCCAGCCCGTTCTTCGATCTCGGCAGCATCGAGACCTCGCAATGGCAGTTCACCTGGGAGAACACGTTCGTGACGCCGCTGGGCACCGCCCTGGCGCTGCTCGAGCGGCTCGACCAGGACGTCAGCCGGCCCGGGCAGCCGTTCACGGTGGGCGACCGCACGATCGACGCGATCGCGCTCGGCCTCACCGGCGAGGCCGGCGGCCACGGCTGGCAGGCCAGCGTGCGCAACGACCGCAACTCCCAGTTCGGCGACCAGACCACCGGCTCGCTCGGCTGGAGCTATGCCTTCGCGCCGGCCTGGAGTGCCGCGGCCTCGTACGGCACCAGCTTCGTCGCCCCGAACTTCAACCAGCTGTACTACCCGGGCTTCGGCAACCCGAACCTCCGCCCCGAGGAGGGCCGGCATGCCGAGCTGAGCCTGCAATGGCGCAGCGGACCGCACGCGGTGCGCGCCGCATGGTTCGACAGTCGCATCCGCAGCTTCATCTCTCCCGGGCCGGCGCCGGTCAACGTGCCGCGCACGCGCATCGACGGCCTCGCGCTGTCGTACGCCGCGCGCTGGCACGACCTGCAGCTCGGCGCGTCGATCGACCGCATCGACCCGCGCAACGAGACCACCGGCGCGAACTTCGGCAAGCGGCTTCCGCGCCGCTCCAAGCTGGCGGCGAAGGCGCACGTCGACTGGATCCGCGACGCCTGGACGATCGGCGCCACCTGGTCGGCGTACTCCGACCGGTTCGACGACACCGCCAACAGCGTCGCGCTGCCCGGCTACGGCATCGTCGACCTGCGCGCCGACTGGCGCTTCGCCCGCGACTGGAGCCTCGGCGCACGCCTGAACAACGTCGCCGACAAGGTCTACGAGACCGCGCTCGGCTACAACCAGGCGGGGCGCGAGTTCTTCGTCACGCTGCGCTACGCGCCGCGCTGACGGGCCGCCGCCGCGCGGCCCGCGGCGCTCACGATCCCGGACGCAGGTCGAGCTCGAGGTACTTCACGTCCGGGATCGGGTTGGCGTAGTAGGGCTCGATCTCGCGAAAGCCGAGCGACGCGTACAGCGCGCGCGCCGCGCTCATGCCGGCGAGCGTGTCGAGCCGCATCCGCGCATAGCCGAGCTCGCGCGCCGCGGCGATCGCCGCCGTCGCCAGCACTCGCCCCAGGCCCCGTCCGCGCGCCGCGTCGCGCGCGTACAGCCGCTTCATCTCGCAGACGTCGCCGTCGAGCGCGCGCACGCCGACGCAGCCGACCCAGGCACGGCCGCGCCGGGCGAGCAGCAGGCGCCCTGCGGGCGGGCCGTACATCCGGGGCAACGCCGACAGCTCGGCGCCGAAACCCTGGAAATCGAGATCGATGCCGAGCTGCGCCGCGTAGGCCTCGAACAGCGCGCGCGCCGCGGCGAAGCCGGTCGCGTCGCGCGCGGCCACGATCTCGATCGCCGCCGGGCCGGCCGGCGGCTGCCTGGATTCGCTCCGCATGGTCGGGCTCCATGATGCCCGAACCGCGGACGATCGCAGGGTGAAGGGGCCCTAGAACGGATAGTGGCGCGGCCCCGTCTGCACGGTGATCCAGCGCAGCTCGGTGAACTCGTGGATTCCGGCCCGGCCGCCGAAGCGGCCCATGCCGCTGCCCTTCACCCCGCCGAACGGCATCTGCGCCTCGTCGTGCACCGTCGGCCCGTTGACGTGGCAGATGCCCGACTCGATCCGGCGCGCGACCTCGATCGCGCGCGCCAGGTCGCGGCCGAACACCGCGGCGCTCAGGCCGTACTCGTTGTCGTTGGCGCAGGCGATCGCCTCCTCGACCCCGTCCACCCGGACCACGCACTTCACCGGGGCGAAGGTCTCCTCGTGGTAGATCCGCATCGCGCGGGTGACCCGGTCGAGCACCGTCGCCGGCATCAGCGTGTCGGTCGCCTTGCCGCCGCACAGCAGCTTCGCGCCCCGGGCCAGCGCGTCGTCCACCAGCGCGTTGCAGTGCTCGACCGTGCTCATCCCGATGACCGAGCCGAGCACCACCGGATCGGGCTTGCGCGGGTCGCCGAGCGGCAGCGCAGCGGCCTTGGCGACGAACTTCGCGACGAACTCGTCGGCAACGCGCCGGTCGACCACCAGCCGCTCGGTGCTCATGCAGATCTGCCCGGAGTTGGCGAAGCAGCCGAACGCCGCCGCGTCGACCGCAGCATCGATGTCGGCGTCGTCGAGCACCAGCAGCGGCGCCTTGCCGCCGAGCTCGAGCAGCGCCGGCTTGAGGTGCTGCGCGCAAGCCATCGCGATGATCCGCCCGACGCGGGTGCTGCCGGTGAAGTTCACGCGCCGCACCGCCGGATGCGCGACCATCGCCCCGACGACCGCCGCGGCGTCGGCCGGCGCGTTGGTCACGTAGTTGACGACGCCGGCCGGGAACCCCGCCTCCTGGAGCGCCTCGACGATCAGCCCGTGGGTGCGCGGGCAGCTCTCGCTGCCCTTGAACACCACGGTGTTGCCGCAGGCCAGCGGCGTCGCCAGCGCGCGCACGCCGAGGATGACGGGCGCGTTCCACGGCGCGATGCCGAGCACCACCCCGGCCGGCTGGCGCACGCCCATCGCGAGCGACCCCGGCACGTCGGACGGGATCACCTCGCCGGCGGCCTGCGTGGTGAGCGCGGCCGCCTCGCGCAGCATGCCGGCGGCCAGGTGGGCGTTGAATCCGGCCCACATCGCGGTGGCGCCGGTCTCGGCGGCCATCGCCGCCGCGAACGCCGGCGTCTTCGCCTCGAGCGCGTCGGCGGCCTTCAGCAGCAGCGCGCGCCGTCCCGACGGACCGGTCCGGCTCCAGCCCGGGAAGGCCGCCGCCGCGGCCTCGACGGCGGCC
>JBDHRX010000094.1:0-12128 GCA_039807785.1 Burkholderiaceae bacterium | reverse complement strand
TTCACCTCGCTCGAGAACGCACGCAGCGCGATGGCCGGGCTCGCGCGCCGGCTCGATTTCCTCGAGGCGGCGTTCGACATCCGCCGCGACGGCGGGCTCTACAAGGTGCAGGCGGGCCCGTGGCCGCGTCGCGAGGACGCCGCGGCTGCGGCGGGCCGGGTGCGCGCGCGCACCGACCTAAGGCCGTTCGCGACGCTGCGCTGAATCGAGGGCGAGCCGATACAGCGCGCGGTGCGGCAGGCCGGTCGCGCGCTCGGCGACCCGGACCGCCCGGCTGAGCGGCATTTCGTCGAGCAGCGCATCGAGCAGCGCGGCCACCTCGATGCGCGCTTCCGTGGATGCGTCGGCCGCCGCCGGCACCGTGGCATCGCCCGCGGCGGTGCCCGGCGCCGGGCCGGCCGCGGCAGGCGCGTCCGGATCGGCCGGCCGATCTCCGGCGGCCGCCCCGCGCCAGGGATCGTGGCCGGGCGCGGCGACGACCAGCACGTATTCGCCGCGCGCGCGATTCGGATCGGCGGCGAGCCATCCGGACGCCTCGGCGGCGCGGCACACGTGGATCTCCTCGAAGCGCTTGGTCAGCTCGCGGCCGAGCGCGAGCGGACGCTCGCCGCCGCAGGCGACGGCGAGCGCCGCGAGCGTCTGCGCGATCCGGTGCGGCGCCTCGAACAGGACGAAGGCGTGCGGCATACGCGCCAGCGTCGCGAGGCGGGCATCGCGCGCCTTCGCGCGCGTCGGCAGGAACCCCTCGAAATGGAAGGCGCCTTCGACCAGGCCGCAGGCCGACAGCAGCGCGATCGGCGCCGAGGGCCCCGGCACCGGCACGACGCGAAACCCCGCCTGCAGGACCATCGAGACGATGCGCGCGCCCGGATCGCTGACGGCCGGCGTGCCGGCGTCGGTCACCAGCGCCACGCGGCTGCCTTCGGCGAGCAGGGCGACGATGCGCGCGCCGGCCTCGCGCTCGTTGTGGCGGTGCGCCGCGATCGGCCGGGCGTGCGAGCCGATGCGCTCGAGCAGCACGCGGGAGGTGCGCGTGTCCTCGGCGGCGACCACGTCGACCTCGCGCAGCACCTCGGCCGCGCGCGCGCCGAGGTCGGAGAGATGCCCGATCGGCGTGGCCACTACATATAATGTCCCGACCCCGCCGCTATCCGGCCGCGCTTCCGCCATGCTTTTCCGATCGTTCGACCCGCGATGCCCGTCCGCCGCAAACTCCTGAGCGCCCTGGCCGGCGCCGCGCTTGCGGCAGTGCCGGCATTGTCCGCGCTCGCCCAGTCCGAGACAAGCGAGATCGGTCCCGAGAGCCGCGGCACCGCATCGAAGGAGCGGCGCACCGTGGGCAACGGCCCGCTCGGCATCGCGCTGCTGGCGCCGCCGGACAACGGCATCTACCGGCGCGCGGCGCAGGCGCTGATCGCCGGCGTGCGCGCGGCGCATGCCCGCGACGGCGGACGGGTCACGCTCGAGATCATCGAGATCGACGAGGACGTGACGATGCTGGCGGCGCTCTACGACGAGCTGCGGCAGCGCGGTTTCTCGCTGGTGATCGGTCCGCTCACGCGCAGCGCGGTGGGCTTGGTGGCGTCGGGCGGGCCGCCGGCGGTGTTCACGCTGGCGCTGAACCGGCCCGAGCAGGGCGGGCTGCCCGGCAACATGGTCACTTTCGGGCTGTCGATCGAGACCGAGGCGCGCCAGGTCGCCGCGATCGCCTGGGACGAAGCGCTGGTGGCCGATACCTCGCGCCGGCCGCGCGCGGCGATCGTCCAGGACGCCTCGGCGCTGGGCCGGCGCGCCGCCGCCGCCTTCGGCGAGCGCTGGCGCGACCTCGGCGGCGACGTCTACGAGCCGGTCACCCTGGCCACGGTGACCACCGGGCGCATGCGTACGGCGGTCGCGCGGCTGCGGGCCGACGTGTTCTTCGTCGCCGGCCCGGTGGCCCTGGCGCGCGCGCTGCGCATCGCGCTGGGCGAACGCGCGACCCTCTACGGCACCTCGATGCTGAACACCGGCGCGGTCCAGGGCGCGGAGGCGGGCGCCGCGGCGTCGCTGGTGCGCACGCCCGATCTCGACGGGGTGCGCCTGGTGGACATGCCGTGGCAGGTGCAGCCCGACAGCGTGGCGGTCATGGCGTATCCGAAGCCGGCCGAGATGCACATGGAGCTCCAGAAGCTCTACGCGCTGGGCATCGACGCCTTCCGCCTCGGGCTGCGGCTGCTCGAGGGCGGCCCGGAGGTCGACCTCGATGGCGTCACCGGGCGGCTGCGCCTGTCGGTGCGCGACGGCGGCAGCGTCGAGCGCGCCGGCGTGCTCGCCGAGTATCGCGACGGCGTACTGGTGCCGCTGGCGTCGCAGTGATGCGGCGCTCGCCGGCGCAGGCGAGCGGGGCGGCCGCCGAGGCGCGCGCGCTCGAGCACCTGGCCGGGCACGGCCTGCGGCTGGTGGCGCGCAACGTGGCCAGCCGGCTGGGCGAGATCGACCTGGTGATGCGCGACGGCGAGACGCTGGTCTTCGTCGAGGTGCGCAGTCGCTCGCGCGGCGATTTCGGCGGCGCGGCGGCGTCGGTGGGGCCGGCCAAGCAGCGCCGCCTGCGGCGCGAGGCCCAGCGCTATCTCAACGCATGCTTCGGCGATCGCTGGCCGCCCTGTCGCTTCGACGTCTGCGCGATCGAGGGCGAGGCCATCGACTGGATCCGCGACGCGTTCTAGCGCCGGTGCGCCCCGGGGTCCGCCTGCCCCGGTGGTTCGCGGACCCCGCCGGTATAATCGGCTCGCAACGCCGTACGGCCCCCGCATCGCGAGGCCGGCGGCATGGCGGCACGCTCATGAGCCTCGTCGATCGCATCTGCCAGCACTTCGAAGACAGTGCCGAACTCAAGCGCGTCGCCGCCACGCAGCTGGCCGGCCCGATCGCGCAGGCGGTCGAGCTGATGACCGCGGCGCTGGCGGCCGATCGCAAGCTGCTGGTCTGCGGCAACGGCGGCTCCGCGGCCGACAGCCAGCACATGGCGGCCGAGCTGGTGGGCCGCTTCGAGCGCGAGCGCCCCGAGCTCGCGGCGATCGCGCTGTCCACCGACACCTCGACGCTCACCGCGGTGGCCAACGACTACGGCTTCGACCAGGTGTTCGCGCGGCAGGTCCGCGCGCTCGGGCGCGAAGGCGACGTGCTGGTCGCGATCTCGACCAGCGGCGAATCGGCCAACGTGTTCGCCGCCGTACGGGCCGCGCACGAGCGCGGCCTGTCGGTGGTCGCGCTCACCGGGCGCGGCGGCGGCCGGATCGGCGCCGCGCTGCAGGGCGCCGACATTCACCTGTGCGTGCCGCACGATCGCACGGCGCGCATCCAGGAAGTCCACCTGCTGATCATCCATTGCCTGTGCGACGGCATCGATGCGTCGCTGCTCGGCGACTGACGCCGGACTGACCTTGCACCCGGGAGATACGATGAAGACGACCGCTCGCCTGACCCTCGCTGCCACCCTGCTCGCTTCCGCGCTCGCCGCGTCCGGCTGCCTGCCGCTGATGGCCACCGGCGCGGCCGTGGGCACGCTGGCGGTGCTCGATCGCCGCACCGTCGGCGCCCAGACCGAGGACCAGGAGATCGAGCTGAAGGCGGCCAACCGGCTGCGCGAGGCGCTCAGGCAGCCGGGCGGCGTCAGCGTCACGAGCTTCAACCGCAAGGTGCTGCTCACCGGGCAGGTGGCCAGCGAGGACGACAAGCGCGTCGCCGAGGCGACCGTTACCGACCTGCCGAACGTGCGCTCGATCCACAACGAGCTCCAGGTGCTGGGCCGCCCGTCGCTCGCGACCACCGCCGCCGATACCTCGATCACGGCGCGCGTGAAGGCCGCGCTGCTCGAGGCGCAGGACCTGCACGCCAACGTGATCAAGGTGGTCACCGAATCGGGCAACGTCTACCTGATGGGCCTGGTCTCGCGTCGCGAGGCCGAGCGTGCGGCGCAGGTCGCCAGCCGCGTGTCCGGCGTGCAGCGCGTGATCACCGTCTTCGAGTACATCACCGAGGAAGAAGTGCAGCGCCACGCGCAGCAGCGGTCGACGACGCCCAAGCAGTAAGCGCCTGCACCGGACGGCGGCGCGACGCGCGCGCCGCCGCCTCGCGCGACCGCGTCGGCGACCCCTGCTCGCCGTCGACGGACGGAAGCCGCTGCCGGTCCGACGAGCGGTGCCGGATCGGCCTGCCCCGCGGTCGGTTTCGGCGGACAATTTCTCATCGTTCCTGCGCGAGCGCACCGGTGAGATTCATGTCGAGCGGACTGATCCTGGCGATGATCGTTCTCCTGGCGGCCGCCGCCTGGTGCGTCGTCGTGTTCAATCGTTTCGTGGCGCTGCGCAATCGCCACCAGAACGCCTACGCGCAGATCGACGTCCAGCTCAAGCGGCGCTACGACCTGATCCCGAACCTGGTCGAGGCGACGAAGGCCTATCTCGCGCACGAGCGCCAGACGCTCGAGGCCGTGATCGCCGCGCGCGGCCGCGCCGCCGACGCGAGCCGCGTCGCGCAGCGCCGCCCGCACGACGGGCCGGCGCTGGTCGCCCTCGAGGCCGCCGAGACCGCGCTCGCCGCGCCGCTGGGCCGGCTGATGGCCCTGGTCGAACAGTATCCGGCGCTGCAGGCCGACGACACGGTGCATCGCCTGACCGAGGAGCTGCGCACCACCGAGAACCGGATCGCGTTCGCGCGCCAGGTCTTCAACGACCAGGTGATGGGCTACAACGTCGAGCTCGAGTCCTTCCCCGCGTCGCTGGTGGCGACGCTGTGCGGGTTCCGGCGCGCCAGCGCGCTGCGCGCCACCCTTTCGGCGAAGGAACGCCAGCCGGTTCCGGTCGCCCTCTGACCGGATCGTTCCGCGGATGGACTTCTACGCCCACCAGGACCGGGCGAGAGCGGCCTCGCGCAGGTTGACGGCGCTGTTCGCGCTGTCGCTCGCGGCGGTGGTCGGCGCGGTCAACGGCGCCGCCGCGCTCGGCTGGCTGCTGATCGCGGGCGGGCTGCCCCGGCCGCAGTACTTCTTCGCGACCAACTCCCTGGTCACCCTGCTGGTCGTGTTCGGCGGCGCGTGGATCGAGCTGCACCGCCTGCGCGAGGGCGGCGCCGTGCTGGCCGAGCGCCTCGGCGCGCGGCCGATCGACGTCGCGCAGCCGCTGCATCGCCGCCTGCGCGACGTCGCCGAGGAGGTGGCGATCGGGGCCGGCGCGCCGGTGCCCTCGCTGCACGTGCTCGACGAGGATCCGATCAACGCGCTGGCCGCCGGCGAGCGCCCCGGCATCGCGGCGGTCATGGTGACGCGCGGCGCACTCGAGCGGCTGCCGCGCGCCGAGCTGCAGGGCGTGGTGGCGCACGAGATCGCGCACGTGGTGGGCGGCGACACGGAGCTGAACATGCGGCTCACCGCCGCGCTGTACGGCCTGTACTCGCTGCGGCTGGCCGGCTACCGGATGCTCGGCTTCGCCGTCTCGCGCGAGCAGGGACCGCTGGCGCGCTTCGGCGCCCCGCGCGCGGTCGCGTTCGTCGCCGGCGCGCTGCTGTCGGGCGTGGGCATGCTCGGCGTGCTCGCCGCCCAGGTGCTGAAGGCGGGCATCAGCCGGCAGCGCGAGTTCCTCGCGGACGCGGTGGCGGTCCAGATCACCCGCGACCGGGACGGGCTCGGCTGCGCGCTGCGCCGCATCGCGGGCGAAGCCCCGGCGCCGCTGCGGTCGGACTACGCGGCGCTGGTCAGCCACTTCCTGATGGTGCAGCCGGCGGGGCTGAAGGACTGGTTCGATACGCACCCGCCGCTGTCGGCGCGGGTGGCGCGCCTGTACGGCCGGCGCATGCCGCCGATCCGGCCGGAGGCTGCGGCCGGCGCGCAGGCCGCCGGTACGGCGCTCGATGCGGTTTCGGATGCAGCCCCGGATGAGGCCCCGGACGCGACCCCGGGCGCGGCTTGCGCCGGGGCCGCCGGCGGCGCCGTCGCGCTGCACGGACAGGCGGCTTCGGGCGACACGATCCCCTTCGTCCGGGTGGCGCTGCCGCTGGAGGCTGTCGCCGCGACCGACCCGGGCGGCGCGGACACCGCGCCCGGGACCGTGCCGCGCCCGGACGGCGCGCAGGCCGCGTCGATGCTGATCGCGCGCATCCGTTCCGCATCGCTCGGGGTCGACATGGCCGGTCGCTGGCTGGTCGCGATGGTGGCCGGTCGCGCAGCCGACGAGCCCGATCCGGTGCTGCGCGCCGCGCTCGACTGGCTGGTCTCGCCCGCCGGCGCTGCGCTGCGGGTGCCGCTGCTCGAGTTGCTGCTCGCGCGCGTGCGACCCTGGGGAAGCAGCCGCCGTCGCGAGCTGCTCGACCGGTGCCGGCGCGCGGTCGAGGCCGACGGCCGGGTGCATTCCGGAGAATGGATCTACTACACGCTGGCGCGCCACCGGCTCTCGCCGGGCCTGGCGAGCGTCGCGCCCAGGCGTCGCGCGCCCAGCACCAAGCAGGCCCAGAGCCGCGCGCTCGCGGCGCTGTTCGCGATGGCGGCGGCGGTCGGCGAGGCGTCGGCGCGGGTCACGCGCGATACGCTGGCCGACGCGGCGGCGATGCTCGACGTTCCGCCGCCCGCTTCCACGCCCGACGAGGTCGGCACCACCGAGCTCGCGCTGGCGCTCGACACGCTGCTGGGCCTGCCGCCCCTCGACAAGCCGATCCTGCTGAAGGCGCTGTTCGCGCTCGCGCGCACGCCGGGCGACCCCAACGTCGATGCCTTCGTGCGCGCGGTGGCGGCGGCGATCGACTGCCCCGTCCCGCACGGTGCCGGGCAGCAGCTCGACGACCGGCGCGACGCGGCGTCCACGGTCGCGTAGCGACCTTCTCGGCGGCGGCGCCGCCGCGCCCCGTTCAGGCGTTCAGCGCGGCGCGCAGCCGCCACTCGCTCGGCGTGATCCCGAAGCGCGCCTTGAACGCGCGGCTGAAATGCGCCGGGTGGTTGAAGCCGCGCCGCAGCGCGATCTCGGTGATCGAGGTCGCGTCGAGATGCGCGTCCTCGAAATCGCGCCGGCAGGCTTCGAGCCGCTGCGCGAGCACGTAGCCGGCGACCCCGTCGGGTTCGTCGCCGAACGCGTTGTAGAGCTGGCGCCGGCTGCAGTTGAGCTCGACCGCGATCGCGTCGACCGACAGCCGCGGATCGCCGAGGCGTCGCGCGACGAGCTGCTTGATGCGTTCGCGCAGCGCCGCCCGCTGCGTCGGCGCGCTGTCGCGGCCGGCCAGCTCGAGCAGCGAGAGCTGCACCAGCTGCATGATCGATTCGCCGACGCCGCGCGCGGCCGCCGGCGCGATCGACGGCAGCTCCTGCCACGCGCCGCGCATGGCCTGCAGCGCCAGCCGCGAGATCCCTCCGCCGGTGCCGAGCCGCTGCGCCATCAGCCGTTCCAGCGGGAGGCCGCGCTCGACCAGCGGCGCCTTGGGCACCATCACGATCAGGTGCTCGACCCGGACCGGGTTGGCCACCCGGTAGCTGTCGGTGGTGTCGTAGATGCTCCATTCGCCCGGCGACACCCAGGCCCGGCGCCCCTTCTGCTCGACGCCGGCGGTGCCGCGGTAGGGCGCGACGATCTTCAGGTAGCCGACGTTGCCGCCGCGCGCGTCCCGGTCGTTCTTCAGCACGCGGTGGCGGTTGGCCTCGAGCCGGGTGAGCACCACGTCGCCGGCGTGCTCGGTCGCCATGTGGCCGTCGAAGCCGGTGTCGCCGTAGACGTCGGACTGCAATCCGCAGAACAGCCGGTCGATCCAGTCGGACCAGTACGGCACGCGTTCGCCCGGCGGCACGAGGTCGGTGCTCATGGTCGGGGTGAAACTGGGCATGCGGATCTCCCTGGCCGGCTGCGGCGAGTTCCGATTATCGGCGCGCGGCCGCTCCGCGCGGCGGCCCGCGCGCGGGTGCCGTCGGAGATTAGGGAAAGTACGGAGGCCGGGGTGCACAAATCGTCAAGCCGGCCTGCACGTCCGGAGAAGCGGACCGGGTCGGCGCTTCGTATGATCGGTGCAGAGTCGCCCGGTACGCCGTCCGGCGGGGGCGACCGCATGCCGGTCCCGCACGAGGTCCGGCGCTCAGGCTAGAGGAAGAAGGAGACACCCGATGAGCACGCCCAAGTCCGTCACTCGCCGTACCACCGTGCAGGCGCTCGGCGCCGGCGCGGCGGCGCTCGCTTTTCCCGCGGTGGTGCGGGCCCAGTCGGCGCCGGTACGCATCGGCTACGCGATCGCCCGCACCGGCCCCTGGGCCGGCGGGGCGCAAGTGAGCCAGGAACCGAACTTCCTGCTGTGGGCCGAGCAGCAGAACGCGGCCGGCGGCCTCGACGTCAAGGGCGTGAAGCGCCCGATCGAGCTGATCGGCTACGACGATCGCAGCGAGATCGAGACCTGCATCCGCACCTACGAGAAGCTGATGGGCAGCGACAAGGTCGACCTGATCCTGCCGCCGTGGGGCTCGAACGCGAACTTCGCGCTGGCGCCGCTGGCGAACCGCTTCGGCTATCCGATGCTCGCGCCCACCGCGCTGTCGCGCAAGCTGATCGACATGCGCCTGCCGTACTTCTTCTCGCTGCTGCAGCAGCCCGACCGGATGATGGGCGCGCTGGTCGACATGCTCGTGGCCAGCGGCGTGAAGACGATCGCGATCCTGTACATGGACGACCTGTTCGGCCTCGAGAACTTCGCGGCGCTCAACGGCGCGCTGAAGAAGACGAACATCCAGGTGGTCGAGCGCAAGGGCTATCCGCTGGGCGTGAAGGACCTCTCGCCGGTGCTGCGCGGAATCAAGGACCAGAACCCCGATGCGTTCATCGGGATCACCTACCCGCCCGACACGATCCTCGCGAGCAAGCAGGCGAAGGAGATCGGCTTCAACCCGAGGATCTTCTACGCGTCGGTGGGGACCGCGTTCCAGCTCTATCGCAACGTGATCGGCGCCGGCGCCGAAGGCGTGACCGGGATGGGCTCGTGGAACGCCAAGACGAGCCCGGGCGCGAAGGCGTATTTCGATGCGCACACGGCGAAGTTCAAGGGCAAGGAGCCCGATCGCTGGGCCAGCGGCCACTGCTGGGCCGGCCTCGAGATCCTGACCCAGGCGGTGGCGAAGACGGGCCTGGACCGCAAGGCGATCCGCGACTACGTCGCGCGCACCGAGCACCGGACGATCATCGGGCCGGTACGCTTCGAGGGCAGCGAGAACGTCGCGACGCCGGGCACCGTGAGCCAGTGGCAGAAGGGCGAGTTCGAGGTCGTCTGGCCGCGCAACGTCGCGACCGCGCAGCTGGTGGTGCCGAAGCCGGCCTGGTGACGGCGCCCGAGGCGCGGCCGGCGCGATGTCGCTGCACGCATGGCTCGAGCTGATCGCCTCCGGCCTGATCACCGGGGGCGTCTACGCGCTCATCGCGCTGGGGCTGAACCTGCAGTACGGGCTGATGCGCGTGCTCAACATCGCGCACGGCGAGTTCCTGATGCTGGGCGGGTTCGCGACCTGGTACGCGCACACGCGCTTCGGGGTCTCGCCGCTGCTGATGGCGCCGGTGGCCTTCGCGCTGATGATGGGGCTGGGGCTGGTCGTGCACCGGCTGGTGTTCCGGCGCCTGGCGGCCACCTCGCCCAACCTCGACGTGTTCGAGGCGCGCGGGCTGATGGTCGCGTTCGGCCTGATGTTCCTGGTGCAGAACTTCGCGTCGCTGGTCTGGGGCGGCGAGCTGCGCGGCTATGACTACCTGACCGACCCGGTCGCGATCGGCGGCGCGCAGTTCGCCGGGAACAAGCTGGTGCTCCTCGGCGTCGCGCTGGCGGCCAGCCTCGCGCTGATCGTGCTGTTGCGGCGCACCCTGCTCGGCAAGGGCGTGCGCGCGCTGATGCAGTCCCCCACCGGGGCGCAGCTGGTCGGCATCGACACCGAGCGCCTGCATCCGCTGATGTTCGGGATCGGGCTCGGCCTGGCGGGGCTGGCGGGCAGCCTGCTGTCGATGGCCTACGCGGTGTCGCCGTCGATCGGCGAGCCGTACACGGTCACCGCGCTGATCGTGATCACGCTGGGCGGCTTCGGCAGCATGACCGGCAGCCTGGTCGCCGGACTCGCGCTCGGCGTGATCGAGGCCGTCGGCATGCATCTCACCAGCCCGTCGCTGAAGTCGCTGCTTTCGTACGCGATCTTCATCGCGGTGCTGCTGTGGCGACCCAACGGGCTGTTCCGGCGATGAGCGCCTCGACGTCCGTTTCCCGTGACCTGGTGGTCCTGCTGGCGCTGGCCGGCTGGGCGGCGGCGCTGCCCGCCTTCGCCAGCGACTTCGTCGTCTCGATGGCGCTCGCCTGCCTGATGTACGTCGCGCTGTCCTCGAGCTGGGCGCTGTTCTGCGGTACCACCGGATACCTGTCGCTGGCCACCTCGGCGTTCTTCGGCATCGGGGCCTACGTCGGCGCCCTCACGCTCGACCAGTTGCCGTGGCTGGCGGCGATCGCCCTCGGCGCGGCCGCGGCGGTGCTGGTCGCGGCGCTGATGGGCAGCGCGGTGCTGCACCTGCGCGGCACCTATTTCGCGGTGCTCACGTTCGGCATGACCGAGCTGATCCGGCTCGCGATCACCTACGTGGAGAAGGAGCACGCGGGCACGGTCGGCCGCGTGCTCACCGTGGTGCCCGAGCCGGACGTCGTCTACCTCACGGTGCTGGCGCTGGCCGTGCTCGCCGTCGCCGCGTCGATTGCGGTGCGGCGCAGCCGGCTCGGCCTGGCGCTCGCCGGCATCGGCGGCGACGAGCAGCGCGCGCAGACCCTGGGCGTCGACACGCGCCTGGTCAAGGTGATCGGTTTCTCGATCACGGCGGCGTTCGCCGGCGCCACCGGCGCGGCGATGAGCGTGCGCTGGACCTACATCGACCCGATGACGGTGTTCAACCCCTTCATCGGATTCCAGACCGTGCTGATCGCGCTGATCGGCGGCGCCGCCACGCTGTGGGGGCCGCTGCTGGCCGCGGTGGTGTTCAGCCTGCTCGCCGAGGCGCTGCGCCTGCAGTTGCCGCAGGTGTACATGATGGCGCTCGGGCTGCTGCTGATCCTGTCGGTGATGTACCTCCCGGGCGGGCTGGCCTCGCTGCGCCTCGGCACGCTGCGGGGCTGGCGGAGGGCGCTCGGGAACCGGCGGCGCCGGCAGCGCGCCGAGGCCGGCGAGGAGCACGATGACCGGGGGCCGCGATGACCGGGGCCGCGACCACCGGGGGCCGCGATGGCTGAGGAACGCCCCTCGCCCGCGCTCCTGGAAGCGCGCGCGGTCACCGTACGTTTCGGCGGCCTCACGGCGGTCGACGCGGTCAGCGCGCGCTTCGACGGCGGCGAGCTGGTGGGGATCATCGGGCCCAACGGCGCCGGGAAGACCACCTTCTTCAACGCACTGTCGGGGGTCACGCCGCCCACCTCGGGCGAGCTCTTCGTGGAGGGCGCGCGGATGACCGGCGCGCGCCCGGACCGCTATGCGCGCCGCGGCGTCGCGCGCACCTTCCAGACGCCGCGCGTGTTCGCCGCGCTGTCGGTGGCGGCCAACGTCGACTTCGGCCTGCGCTTTGCGGGGCGCGGCCGCGCGGCGCCGCGCCGGCTCGAGGGCGTGTCCGACATCCTCGGCGTGATCGGCCTGGCCGGGCTGGCGGCGCTGCCCGCGGCGACGATCACGCCGTCCCAGCAGCGCCTGCTCGAGATCGGCATGGCGCTCGCGACGCGGCCGAAGCTGCTGCTGCTCGACGAGGTCGCCGCCGGGCTGACCGAAGCCGAGGTCGAGCAGACCGCGCGCCTGATCCGGTCGCTGCGCGACGAGTTCGGCCTCACGGTGATCTGGATCGAGCACGCGGTGACGACGCTGGTCCGCTACGTCGAGCGGGTGCTGGTGCTGCACCAGGGGCGCAAGATCGCCGACGGCCCCCCGGCGGAGGTGGTGCGCGATGCCGAGGTGGTCGAGGCCTATCTCGGCGACGAGATCGTCGACGACGACGGCGCGGACGGGCGCGGCGGCGGCGATGCGGACGGCCATGGAGCGGCGCTCCGCGACGCCGGGCGCGAACCCGGCGCCGGCGCTCGCGACCGCGGCGGGGTGGCCCGGTGACCGCGCTGCCGCGCGAAGTCGCGGG
>JBDHRX010000093.1:0-12196 GCA_039807785.1 Burkholderiaceae bacterium | reverse complement strand
GCGCCGGCCGCTGCCGGCGCGAATCGCAAGCGCCGGCGCTGAGTCCGCGGCAAGGAGCGACGAGTGCTGATTCACGGGTTTCATGCGGTCCTCGCCCGCCTGCGGCGCGCGCCGGACGGGGTGCGCGAGATCTACGTCGACGCGTCGCGCGAGGATGCGCGCGTGCGCGAGCTGGTCAAGGTCGCCAACGACGCGGGCCTGCGGCCGCATTTCGTCGACGGCAGCCGCATCGCGAAGCTGTGCCCGGGCCGGCGCCACCAGGGCGTGGTCGCGATCGTCGACTTCGCGCCGCCGACCCTGTCGCTCGAGGCGCTGCTCGACTCGGTGCAGGCGCCGGTGACCCTGCTGCTGCTCGACGGGGTCACCGATCCGCGCAACCTCGGCGCGTGCCTGCGCGTGGCCGACGGAGCGGGCGCGGCGGCCGTGGTCGCCCCGAAGGACCACGCCTGCGCGCTGACCGAGGCGGCGGTGCAGACCGCCAGCGGGGCGGCCGAGAGCGTGCCCTACATCATGGTCACCAACCTCGCGCGGGCGATGGACGCGATCCGCGAGCGCGACATCTGGCTGGTGGGGACCGACGACGCCGCGCCGGGCTCACTGTACGACGAGACGCTCCCGCCCTCGGTGGCGTGGGTCCTCGGGGCCGAAGGCCGGGGGATGCGCCGGCTCACGCGCGAGCGCTGCGACGCGCTGGTGCGCATCCCGATGGCGGGCAAGGTCGACAGCCTGAACGTTTCGGTGGCCGCGGGCGTGGTGCTCTACGAGACGCTGCGCCAGCGGGTCGGGCGCGCGCGGCGTTGAGCGCTGGCGCCGGCGAAGCTCCCAGGGCGGCACCGGCTCAGGATCGCGCCACAGCCCGGCCCGGCGCAGCCGCGCCTGCCGCTCCGCCTCGGCATAGTGGCGCCGCACCGCGGGCGGCAGGTCGGCGTCGTAGCGGGTGAAGTGCCAGGCGAGGCCGGCGCGCAACTGCGCCAGCCCCGCGTCCTGGCCGGCGACGAACACCCGCCCGACCAGGCGGCCGAACGGATCGGTCTTGATCGTCTCGACCCTGACGGCGCGGCCGTCGAGTCGCTCGAGCAGCGCCCGGCGCGAGCGATCGGCATGGGGCTGGCCCTTCTCGGGCGCATCGATGCCGGCGATCCGGATGCCGCGCAGCGTGCTCCGCCCGTTCTCGTCGATCCGCGCGAGGAAGGAATCGCCGTCGAGCACCCGCGTCACGCGCGCCGCGAGCAGCTGCGCCGCGGCGCCGTCCGGGGAACGCGCCTGCGCGACCGGAAGGACCGGTGCTGCCGGGAAACGCTGGAGCAGCGGCGCGACGAGGATCGCGCAGGCGAGCGCGCGGCAGAGCACCGAGCGCGCGGCCCGGAGGATGCCCCGACCCGGGAGCGCGCTCGAGCGCGCATCGTGCGCATCCCCGCGCCCGGCCCGGAGGATGCCCGGACCCCGGAGGGCGCTCAAGCCTGCGGTCCGGGTTGCGATCCGGGCCCGGGGTCGTCGCCGCGGCGCGGCGGCGCAGCCGGCATCGCGCCGCGCAGCGCACGCCACAGCGAGGCCACCGTCGCCGCGCGCAGGCCGATGCGCCAGCCGAAGCGCATCAGGCCGAACATGCGCCGGTTGCGTCCGCCGGTCGCGAGGCCGACCGCCGACAGCGCGACCAGCCCGAGCGCCAGCGGATGCTCCCGGATCCGGCGCACCCGCTCGACCGTATCGTCGACCCGCTCGAGCAGGGGCGAGACCCGGCCCCAGCGCGCGGCCAGGTCGTCGCGCTGGCGCGCGCTCAGCGCGCGCAGCCGGGCGATGCGTTGCGCGGCCGTCTCGCGCGCGGGCCCGGGGGCGCCAGGTTCGGTCGCGGAGGCCGTCACGTCGATCTCGGGCTCAGCGCAGCCGCGCGATGTCCCGGCGCAACTCGCCGATCGTCGCCTCGAACGGGCGTGGGCCGTTGCGGACCCGCTGTCGCAGGGCCAGCAGGCAGGCCAGCCCGGCGAGCAGGTGGAAGGCCATGACGCCGGCGATCGCGGCGAGGCGATGGGTATCCCAGAACGCGGCGATCACCAGGACCGAGGCGAACACCAGCGCGAGCGCGAGAAACAGCAGCCCGGCGAGCAATAGCGCGGCGATGACCCGGAAGCGGCCGGTCTGGAGCTCGAGGTCGGCGCCGACCAGCTCGAGGCGGGTCTCGAGGATCTCGAGCAGGCCCGACACGATCGCGCGCACGCGCGCGAGCAGCCCGTCGCCCCCGCCGTCGGCGCGCGCGTTCATCGATGGGCCGCCCGGCGTCCGGTGCCGCGGCGCGGGGTCAACGGCGCCCGATCAGCAGACCGATCAGCAGGCCGATGCCGGCACCGACCCCGACCGCCGTCCACGGGTGGTCGTGGACGTACTCGTCGGTCTGGCGCGCGGTGCGGCGCGCCCGGTCGAGCATCGCCTGCTCGACGCTGGCGAGCTCGGCCTTCGCGGCCCCGAGGCTGCGCTCGAGGCGCTCGCGGGCGGCGCCGAGCTGCTCGCCGCCCTGCTTGGAGGCCGCGCGCAGCATTTCCTCGGCGTCGTTCACGAGGGCCTGCATCTCGCGGGTCAGCCGGTCGCGCGCGGAATCGATCTTGTCGCTCACATCCATGTCCGGGGCCTCCGTGCCGTCGAAGACGACATCATCGCATCATCGGAACACGAGCACCGGAATGGTCGAATGGGTCAGTACCTTGTTCGTCTCGCTGCCGAGCACCAGCGCGCTCAGGCCGCGGCGTCCGTGCGAGGACATGAAGATCAGGTCGCAGGCCTTCTCGCGGGCCACGTCGATGATCGCGCGATAGGGCTGCGTGTGGCGCACGGTCACGGTGTCGGTGGTCACGCCGGCCGCCGTCGCGCTCTGGACGGCGGCGTCGAGGATCGTCCTGGCGGTCTCCTCGGTGGCCTTCATGAACTCGGCGAACGACGCCTGCCCGGCGGCCGGGAACTCGGCGAATGCCGGAGGGATGTACTCGGGCATCACGTGGAGCAGCGTCAGGTGGGCGCCGGTTTCGCGGGCGAACTGGACCGCGCGGTCGACCGCGTCGTTCGACAGCTTCGAGCCGTCGGTCGGCACCAGCAGATGCTTGTACATGCTGTCCTCCTTTCCGGACGATTGCAATGGACCGATTCTAGGCGCTGTCCCGCCTGACGTCATTGACGGCACGCAACCCCGGCACGGGATGCGGCGGCGCGCCCGGTCGTTTCAGCGCAGCGCCACGGCGAGCAGCAGCGCGCCCGCGCTGGCGAGGAACCCGGGCGCGCAGCGGCGCGCGAGGCCGCCGCCGCCGACCCACCAGGTGGTCGCGAACTTGAACCCGATGTTGGCGACGAAGCCCAGCGCGATCGCGGCGACCGCCTGTTCTTTCGCGATGCCGCCGACGCTGTACAGGCGCAGGCTGCTCAGCGTCAGCGCATCGACGTCGGTGAGACCCGAGGCCAGCGCCACCGCGTACAGGCCGGCGCCGCCCAGGCGTTCGGTCAGCTCCGCCGCGAGCAGCAGCACCAGCGCGTAGAAGCCGGCGAAGGTGAGCGCGATGCGCAGCTCGGTCGGGTTGCCGACGCGCGGCTCGGCAGCGCCTTCCTCGGCGCGGGCTTCGTCGGCGCGGCCTTCCTCGGCATGGCCTTCCGGAGCGCCGCTTTGCGAAGCGCGGCCTTCCGGAGCGTGACCTTCCGGAGCGCGTGCCGCGGACAGGCGGCGCAGGCCGGGAAGGCTCGCCGCGAGCATCGGCAGGAATCCGGCCAGGAGCACCGGCCCGAGCTGCCCGAGCAGCGTCGGTGCGACGATGGCGGCGACCAGGGCGATCCGCAGGAACACCATGCCGCCGGCCATCAGGACCACCAGGGCCGAGGCCGGCACCTGGCTGCGGTCCTGGCGCGCGCGGCGGGCATAGGTCACCGTCGTGGCGGTGGACGACACCAGGCCGCCGAGGAAACCCATCAGCAGCAGCCCATGGCGCGCCCCGGCCAGGCGCAGCGCGATGTAGCCCGCCAGGCTCACGCCCGAGATCAGCACCACCATCAGCCAGATCTGGTGCGGATTGAGCGCGGCATGCGGGCCGTAGCCCCGGTCGGGCAGGGCCGGCAGCACGACCAGGCTGAGCACGCCGAACTGCAGGACCGAAAGCATGTCGCGGCGCGAGATCCGCGCGCTCAGCCCCTTGAGCTCGGGCTTGAAGTAGAGCAGCGTGGTGGTCGCGATCGCCAGCGCCGCGGCGAGCGTCGCCAGGCCGTGCCAGGTCATGGCGCCGAGCAGGAAGCACAGCAGCAGCGCGATCGTGGTCGTCGTGCCGGGATCGTCCGCGGCGACGGCCTCGCGCGGCTGGGCCGCCACCGCCATCGCGCCGACCAGCAGCAGGCCGATGGCGGTGGGCCAGGGCGAGCCGCCGAGATCGCCGAGCAGCGCCGTCGCGGTTCCGAACAGGGCGGTCAGCGCGAACGTGCGCAGGCCGGCATTGGCGGCCGGGTGCCGCTCCCGCTCGAACCCGACCAGCAGGCCGATGGCGCCGCTCGCGGCGAACACCTGCAGCAGGCCCAGCTCGACGAGGTCGCCGAAGCGTTCGGCCAGGAGTTGCGAGGCGTCCATCCTGTCGATTATCGCAGTCGCCCGAGCTGGCGTTACAAACTGTTACCGAGCGTTTCCGTCGTGCCAACGGGGGGCCGCGCGCGACGGCTACAGTCGGTCGTACAGGGGGAAGCCCCGACGACCCGATCGTCTGTCACGGAGCATCGAGATGCTGATCCACGCCGCAGTCGCCGTTCCCGCGCGTCCTCCGGTCGCCACCCAGGGCGCCGTTCCCGGGCAGGCGGTCACCACGCCCGCCAGCGACATGGAAGTCCTGCTGGCCCGGGCGGGTGGGGCGCGCCGACGGGTCCGCCGCGGCGAGTACCTGTACCGCCTGGGGGCGCCGTTCCACGCGCTGTTCGGCATTCGTGCCGGCTCGTTCAAGACGGTGCTGCTCACCGAGGACGGCCGCGAGCAGGTCACCGGCTTCCATCTGGGCGGCGAGGTGCTGGGCCTGGACGGCGTCGGCGCCGACGTCTACGCGGGCGATGCCGTGGCGCTGGAGGACGGCGAGGTGGTCGAGATCCCGTTCGCCGAGCTGGACCGGCTCGCGTGCCGCGAGCCGGCGCTGCAGCGCGAGTTGTTCCGGATGCTCGCCGGCGAGATCCAGCGCGAGCGCGCGCTGATGCTGCTGCTCGGCTCGATGCGCGCCGAGGAGCGGCTCGCGGCCTTCCTGATCAACCTGTCGCAGCGCCTGTGCGCACGCGGCTTCTCGGCGCGCCGCTTCCTGCTGCGCATGACGCGCGAGGAGATCGGCAGCCTGCTGGGGCTGAAGCTCGAGACGGTGAGCCGGATCCTGTCGCGCTTCCAGGCCGAGGGATTGATCGCGGTGCGCGGCCGCGAGATCGAGATCCTGTCGATGGGCGCCCTGCGCGCCGTGATCGGGCGCAGCGACGCGCGCCGCGAGCGCGAGGCGGCCTGAAGGCGCGGCTTCCCCGCGCGCAAGGCCGCGGGGGAAGCGTCCCCGCTCGCGCGCAGGCGCGTCTTCCGCAGGCGCGTCTTCGTCTTCTTTTCTCAGTCTCCGTCGACGGCGGCATCGCTCCCGCCCTCTCCGGTGCCGTCGAGCGCGCGACGCAGCATCCGCGCGAGCTGGTCGATCCGGTAGGGCTTCGACAGCAGCTCGACCCCGCGCCCGAACTCCTCGCGCAGCGGCAGGGCGTCGGGCGCGTATCCCGAGGTGAAGGCGATGCGCAGCCTCGGGTGGCGCGCCAGCGCCTCACGCGCCAATGCCGGGCCGCCGGTCTCGCCGCGCAGCACGACGTCGCTGAACAGCAGGTCGACGGCCGGCTCGCGCGCCAGCTGCGACAGCGCGCCCGCGGCATCGGACGCCTCGAGGACGCGATAGCCGAGCTTGCGCAGGAACGCGGTGGCGACCCGGCGCACTTCCTCGTCGTCCTCGACCACCAGGATCGTCTCGCTGCCGCCCCGATAGGCCGGGTCGGCGCCGAAGGTCGCCGGCGCGAGCATGCCGCTCTCGTCCACCGGCAGGTACAGGCTGATCGTCGTGCCGAGCCCCGGGGCGCTCGAGGCCTGCACGTGGCCGCCGGACTGCTTGGCGAACCCGTAGACCAGGCTCAGGCCGAGCCCGCTGCCCTTGCCGCCGTCCTTGGTGGTGAAGAAGGGCTCGAATGCCCGCGCCAGCACCGCCGGGCTCATGCCGGCGCCGGTATCGGTGACGGAGATCTGCAGGTAGCGTCCCGGCGAAAGCCCGTCGGCGCGCGCCGCGAAGCCCGCGTCGACCGTGGCCAGCGCCGCGGCGAAGGTCAGCGTGCCGCCCTGGGGCATCGCGTCGCGCGCGTTGACGGCGAGGTTGAGCAGCGCCGTGTCGAGCATCCCCGGGTCGGCCGTGGCCGGGGGCAGGTCCTCGTCGACCAGCGCCTGCACCTCGATGTGCGCGCCCAGCGTGCGCTTGAGCACGTCGGCCAGCGAGGTGAGCAACTGCCGCATGTCGATCGTGCGCGGCTGCAGTGTCTGGCGGCGCGCGAACGCGAGCAGCTTCCGGGTGAGGTCGGCGCCGCGGCCGGTGGCGCGCAGCGCGGCCTTGACCAGGTTCGCCGACAGGGCGTCGGCGGCCACGTGTTCCTCGAGCATCTGCAGGTTGCCCGAGACGACGGTGAGCAGGTTGTTGAAGTCGTGGGCGACGCCGCCGGTGAGCTGCCCCAGGGCCTCGAGCCGTTGCGACTGGAACAGCTGCTCCTCGGTGCGCGCGCGCTGCATCGCCGCGCCGACGGTGTTGGCGAGCGCCTGCAGGAAGTTCGCGTCGTCGCGCGTGAAGCTGCGGGCGCGCCGGGTGCCCGCGACCAGCAGCCCGAGGGTCCGGTCGTCGCCCGGGACCGGCGCCAGCAGCGCGCCGCGCAGCGTCTCCGACAGGTCGTCGACGATCAGCGGCTGCGTGATCGGCTCGGCGCCGGGCCGGCAGCGTTCGGTGAGCCGGGCGACCAGCATCGCGAGCTCGTCGCCGGCGAGTCCCTGGCTGGCGCCGGCGACGAGCGTCGGGCCCGGCTCCGGGCAGTGCGCGACCAGCGCGCAGTCGGCGTCGAGCAGCCGGGCGACGAGGTCGCAGGCCTCCCGCTGGATCAGGCCGATGTCCTTGCTGGCGAGCGCGAGGCGGCCGAAGTCCGCGACCGCGTTGGACTGCCGCGCGCGCGCGAGCAGGTCCTGGACCCGCGCCACGTCGCTAACGTCGCGGATGTTGGCGCAGGTGAGGGTGGCGCTGCCGACCCGGAACGGGCTCAGGCTGATCTCGACCGGGAACTCGTGGCCGTCCGCATGCTGCGCCCACAGCGCCAGGTTCATGCCCATCGGGCGCGATTCGGGGCGCTGCGTGTAGAGCCCGCGGTGGCGGCGGTGCCCCTCGCGGAATCGCGGCGGGATGAGATCCTCGACCGGCCGGTCGAGCAGCGTCGCGACCGGCCGGCCGAACAGGCGCTCGCTTTGCTGGTTCGCGAGCCGGATCAGCCCGTCGCGGTCGACGACGATCAGCGCGTCGGAGGCGGTGTAGAAGATCTGCTCGTAGAGCCAGGGATAGACGTCGCCGATCGACGCGGCCGGCGCGCCGGGCTCCTGCATGTCGGCGGCCCGCATGTCGGCCGGCGTCTCGGACGCCGGCGCGCCGGGGCAGGGGGGCTCCGCGCTCACTCGGAGAGGACCTGCGGCGCGAACAGGTAGCCGATGCCCCGCACCGACTTGATCAGCGCCGGTTCGGCGGGATCGCTCTCGATCTTGCGACGCAACCGTCCCACCTGGACGTCGATCGCGCGGTCGTAGGGGCCGGCCTCGCGGTGATGCATCAGGTCCATCAGCTCGTCGCGGGACAGCGCCCGGTTCGGGTTGCGCACGAATGCCGCCAGCAGGTCGAACTCGCCCGTGGTGAGCGAGACCGGGCTGCCCTCGGGACCGATGAGCGAGCGCGCCGAGAGATCGATCCGCCAGCCCGCGAAGCCGAAACAGGCGGTCGCCGCGGCCTGCGGCGGCGCCGGGTCGGGCTTGATGCGGCGCAGGACGCTGCGGATGCGCGCCGCGAGCTCGCGCAGGTCGAAGGGCTTGGCCACGTAGTCGTCGGCGCCCAGCTCGAGCCCGACGATGCGGTCGACCGGCTGGCCCCGGCCGGTGACGATGATGATGCCCGGTGCGTTCGGCTGGGCGCGCAGCTCGCGCGCCAGGCTCAGGCCGTCCTCGCCCGGCAGGCCGAGATCGAGCAGGACGATGTCGGGGCGGCGGCGCGCGAGCTCGGCGCGCATCGACGGGCCGTCCGAGACGGCCTCGGTCTCGAAGCCGAAGCCGTTCAGGTAGGTGGCGAGGAGATCGCGGATCCCTTCTTCGTCGTCGACGACCAGTATTCGGTCTGCCATGCCTGTCGATACCGGCCCATCGGCCGCCCCGGATTGCGCGCCGCCGTTGTCGCGTCCCGGGGATTGTAGCCCAGGGCTAGCCGCATTCGCCCTGGTGGCCGCAGGCGGTGCAGAACATGCAGCCGTCGCGCTTGATGTAGGCGTGCGTGCCGCAGGCCGGGCAACGCAGCCCCGCGATCAGCGGCGCCGCCGTGTCCGCGGCGGCCGGCGCGGCGCCGGGCAGGGCCAGCGCGCCGGCCCCGCCGACGGCGTGCCCTTCGTCGTCGAGCAGCCCCAGCACCTTGAAGCGGTGCAGGATCAGCGCCGCCACGTAGGCGACCGTGCTCGGCCAGATCTGCTGGCGGTTCTCGCCGGGCACCGGCGCCCAGAACGAGCCGTTCAGCTCGCCGAAGCTGAGCAGCTTGCGCAGCTTCAGCCCGATCCAGTTGACGTCGATCACGTGCATGTCGAGCGAGAGCAGCTTGCACAGGCCGTCGAGCACGCGGGGATAGTCGCCCGAGAGCCAGATCGAGTAGGGCCGCCGCGTGCCGTCGGGGAGCTGCAGCTCCTTCAGGCCGAGGACGAAGTCGTCGCCGGTGGCCGCGTTGCTGATGTCGGCGGTCCAGGACAGCGTGCCCAGCGGGCCCGATTTCGGCTCCTTGCGGAACATCATCGCGTCGAGCATCGGCGTGGATTGCGTGTCGAGCGACTCGAACATGCCGAGCGCTTCGCAGCGGTGCCGGACGATCTCGGCGAACCCGGCGACGATCCCCGGGGTCCAGCGGACCTCGCCGGCGGGCGGGAACGGCATCTGCAGCGGCTGCTCGTCGCGGGTGCGGGCCAGCGCGTCGAGCTTCAGCTTGAGCCAGCCGTGGTCGTTCGAGCGCATGTCCATCGACAGCGCCTTGGCGATCGCGCCGAGCCCGCGCGGCTGCTCGTTGCCGTTGACCCAGGTTTCGAACGGCACGCCGCGCAATTCCTGGCGGCCCTCGGCGTCGACCCAGGGCTCCTCGGTCTGGCCGATGAAGATGCAGAACGACGCGCGTTCGTCGAGCGGCTCGACCATGTACGAGTAGGCCATGTTGCCCGAAGGCAGCTTCGGCCGGCTCGGCCAGCGCAGCGACGACAGCGCCGGCTGCGGGATCCGTTCGAGGCGCAGCCGGCGGTCGGGCTCGTACTGCAGGTCCTGGGGCTGCTCGGCGGTGGCGGAGGCCGGGACGCTCAGCACCGAGCCGATCACCGCGTTGGGACGATAGGTGGTGATGCCCTTCAGGCCCGCGCGCCAGGCCTCGAGGTACAGCGTCTTGAAGTCGTCGTACGGATAGTCTTCGGCGACGTTGACGGTCTTGCTGATCGCGGAGTCGATGAACGGCTGGACCACCGCGCTCATCCGCATGTGGTCGAGCGCGCCGATCTGCATCGCCGACACGAAGTAGTCGGGCAGCGCGTCGATGTCGCGGCCCAGGTGGCGCCACAGCCGGTAGGCGAAGTCCTCGACCTCGTACTCGTGCTTGCTGCCGTCGGGCATGCGCTTGCGCCGGGTATAGGTCCAGGAGAAGGCGGGTTCGATGCCGCCGGAGGCATTGCCCGCGAACGCGATCGAGATCGTGCCGGTGGGGGCGATCGACAGCAGGTGCGAGTTGCGGATGCCGTGCTCGCGGATGTCCCGCTGCAGCGCGTCGGGCAGGCGCGACGCCGCGTGCGGCTCGGCGAGGTAGGCGTCGGCGTCGAACAGCGGGAACGCGCCGCGCTCGCGGGCCAGCGCGACCGATGCCTCGTAGGCGACGTCGCGCATCGTGCGGGCCACGCGCGTGGCGAACGCGCGGCCGGCCTCGTCGTCGTAACGCAGCTTCATCATCGTGAGCGCGTTGCCGAGCCCCGTGAAGCCGAGCCCGATGCGCCGCTTCGACTGGGCCTCGCGTTCCTGGGCCTGCAGCGGCCACAGCGTCAGGTCGAGCACGTTGTCGAGCGCGCGCACCGAGATCGCGACCGCGCGCCGGAAGCGTTCCTCGTCGAAGGCGGGCGCGTCGCCGAACGGGTCGGAGACGAAACGCGTGAGGTTCATGCTGCCCAGGTCGCAGCATCCGTACGGCGGCAGGAACTGCTCGCCGCACGGGTTGCTCGCGGCGATGGCTTCGCAGTACGACAGGTTGTTGTCGCGGTTGACGCGGTCGATGAAGATCACGCCCGGTTCGGCATGATCGTAGGTCGAGCGCATGATCTGGTCCCAGAGCTCGCGCGCCCGGACCGTCCGGTAGACCCAGGCGCCGTCGGCGCGCTGGCCCTGGCCGGTGTCGTCGAAAGGCTGCACGGCGTGCACCAGCTCGAAGCCGCCGTCGGTCTCGACCGCATGCATGAACGCATCGGTCACGGCCACCGACATGTTGAAGTTCGACAGCGAGCCGTCGTTCTTGGCGTTGATGAACTCCTCGACGTCCGGGTGGTCGATGCGCATCACGCCCATCTGCGCGCCGCGCCGCGAGCCGGCCGACTCGAGCGTCTCGCACGACTTGTCGAACACGCGCATGTAGGACACCGGGCCGGAGGCGCGCGACAGCGTGCCCTTGACCAGCGCGCCGCGCGGCCGGATCGAGGAGAAGTCGTAGCCGACGCCGCCGCCGCGCCGCATCGTCTCGGCGGCTTCCTGGAGCGCCGCGTAGATGCCCGGCGTGCCCCGGGCGTCGTGGCCCCAGACCGCGTCGCCGATCGGCTGCACGAAGCAGTTGATCAGCGTCGCGCGGATGTCGGTGCCCGCGGCCGAGTTGATCCGCCCCGCCGGCACGAAGCCGTTCTCCATCGCCCACAGGAACTCGCCCTGCCAGTGCGTGCGCTGCTCGGCCGGCTCGGCCGAGGCGAGCGCCCGCGCCACGCGCAGGCGGACGTCGTGCGCGCTGCGCTCGTCGCCCTTGGCGTATTTCTCGCGCAGCACGTCGGCGGTGACTTCCTGTTCGGGCAGGGCGGCGAGCAGGTCTTCGATCTTCATCGTCGGGGTTCCGGAGGCGAGGGGCCGGAGAGGTCGGCTTCGGGCGGACCGGGGCGTGCCGGAAAGGGCGGCGCCGGTGGGAGCGAGCCGACGGGATTTCCGTCGTCAATCGCGCATTCTAGCGCCGGCCGGCAGCCGACCCTGCTTAATCCGGATCAAGTGCGCGGCTGGCGTGCCGGCGCGCGGTTCAGCCCGGGCGCGCCGGACCGCGCTCGAGCCGGTCGGTGAGTTCGCCGAGCGACGCCGAGAGCGAGTTCGCCTGCTGCTCGACCAGGGTCTGCAGGCGATCCTCCAGCGCTTCGAGCCGCGCGCGCTGCGCCGCGTCCGCTTCCTCGCGGCGCGTCGCCAGGCGGGCGAACTCGGCTTCCAGGAAGCCGCGCAGCTCGGTGAACCGCGACGCCTCGGCCTGGTCGGCGAGCTGTCGCTGGACGTGCAGCTCCTTGCCGTGGCGACGCGATTCGAGCAGCCCGGACATCTGCAGGACCACGATGTAGCCGAGGAACAGCACAGTCACCACGACGACGAAGCCCAGCATCACGATGCCCAGCGGCGCCTGGACCTCGGTGAAGCCGAGCGACAGCGCCGTCGGGGCGTTGAGCGCCGCCCAGTTGATCAGCACGAATGCGGCGAGCGCGCCGAAGACGAGCACGAAAAGCAGCGAGCGCAGGGTCATCGAAGGACTCCGGACCGTGGATGATCGGAATTCAACGCGATGCGTGCGCCGATGTCAAAGCGGGGGGCGAAGCTGCCGACGCGGGGCGCAGCCCGGCACGGGCCGCAGCGGGCGGCCGCAGCCGGCGCGCGCGGCGGGGGCTC
>JBDHRX010000092.1:0-12211 GCA_039807785.1 Burkholderiaceae bacterium | reverse complement strand
CCGGCGCCGCGCACGCCGCGAGCCGGCCCCCGCGCCCGGCGCCGCCGGTTCAGCGCGCCCGCGCCACCGGCGAGGCGGCGGGATCGCGCATCCCGGCGCGCAGATAGGGCAGCGGATCCTGCGCGACACCGTCGACGCGGACCTCGAAGTGCAGGTGCGGCCCGGTCGAGCGGCCGGTCGACCCCACCTCGGCGATCTTCTGCCCCTGCTTGACGATCTCGCCCTCCACGACCCCGAGTCGGGAGGCATGCGCGTAGCGGGTCACCAGGCCGTTGCCGTGATCGATGTCGACCTGGTTGCCGTACCCGGGGTGGCGCCGCGCGAATACGACCACCCCGGCTGCGGCGGCGAGGATCGGCGCGCCGACGGGGGCGGCGAAGTCGAGTCCCTCATGGAGGACGCGCCGGCCGGTGAAGGGATCGATGCGCCGGCCGAAGCGCGACCCCACCAGGGCATCGGGCAGCGGCTGCGCGCTCGGCACCAGGCGGGTCGACACCTCCCGGTAGAGCAGCTCGGATTCCAGCAGGCTCAACTCGCCGTTCTGTTCGGCGAACGCGTCGTCGGCTCGATCGACCGCGCGGGTCAGCTCGTCCAGCGTCAGCGGGCGGCCGCCGTCGGCGGGCGCCGGCCCGCCGCGACCGGCGGGCAGCGACAGCACGCCGAGGTCGACCGGGCGCAGCCCGGCCATCTCGGCGACCCGCTCGCTCAAGGCGTCCAGGCGCGCCAGCCGCGCCTGCATCTCCCCGAGGCGCACCGCCAGCGCGTCGATGTTCTGTCTGACGAACTCGTCGCGGCCCACCGGCGCGCGCGCCGCGCCGGGGAACGGCAGCCACTGCTCCAGGAAGGGAAGCTGGCCCGCCAGGGCATGCCGCAGCGTCACGTACGAGAGCAGCCCGGAGGTCGATCCCAGCGCCAGCAGCAGGGCCAGCGCGAGGCCGAGCAGCGCGCGCCGGCCGATGTTGAACGTGCGGGCCTGCCTGAGCCCCGGATGCACGAGAATGATCTGCATGCAACGTCTCCGTCGTGCTACCGTTGCCGCGCAGCGGCACCGTACCGGCCCCGCTGCGCAGCGATGAAGCCCGTCACCCCCACACGTTCCGTCACCCGCTGGCTGGACACCGAGTCCGGTTTCCGGGCGCTCGCCACCCGCGTGGACCGCCTCGTGGCGCTCCAGGCCCGGCTCGCCGCGGCGTGTCCGCGCATTCCGGTGACGGTCATGGCGCTCGACGGGCCGACGCTGACCGTCATGACGCCGAGCGCGGCCTGGGCCGGTCGCCTGCGCCAGATGGCGCCCACCCTGCTGTCGGTGGTACACCAGGATTGCGCGCAGGTTAGTCGAATCAGGATCGTGCCGCAACGACCCATGCAGGGACCGGCGCGCGTCGCGTTCGCGCCGCGCGCGCCGGTGCCGGCGCAAGCCCTGGGCGACCTGGGACGCCTGATGACGGAAGTCGAGGGGCCAGCGCTAAAGCAAGCGCTCGCCAACTTGATCCGTCGACAACGCGCCACCCGCTGAGGCAGCGGCTCGCCACCGACCGAAGGGGCCGTGCGCCCGCCGTGCGGCGCGCCGGCCGGGCCCGCCCGCGGCGCTCAGAGGCGCTGGACGAACATCACCGCGAAGAACACCAGCGAACCGGCCAGCCCGACCCCGAGCGCCCCGCCGGCCCAGCGCAGGTAGCGGCGATTGCGGGTGAACAGGTAGCCGATCGCGCACCAGACGACCACGGCGAACACCGCGCCGACGAAGAGCCGGATCAGGATCATCGCGAGCGCCTCCCGGCGGCCGCCTCAGGCATGGCTCCAGTCGAGCGCGAACAGCTTCGGCGCCTCGCGGCGCTCGGTGAAGCTGACCAGCTCCCAGGCCTGCTGGTCGGCCAGCAGCGCGCGCAGCAGCCGGTTGTTCAGGGCATGCCCGGACTTGTGCGCCTCGTAGGCGGCGAGCAACGGGTGCCCGACCAGGTACAGGTCGCCGATCGCATCGAGGATCTTGTGCTTGGCGAATTCGTCGTCGAAGCGCAGCCCGTCCGCGTTCAGGACGCGGTACTCGTCCATCACGATCGCGTTGCCGAAGCTACCGCCCTTGGCGAGGCCGTGCGCGCGCAGGGCCTCGACGTCCTGCATGAACCCGAAGGTGCGGGCGCGCGCGACCGTCTTCACGTACGAGGTGGTGGCGAAATCGACCTCGACCGCCTGTCCGGTGGCGTCGATCGCCGGATGCGAGAACTCGATCGAGAAGCGCAGCTTGAAGCCGAAGTGCGGCGTCAGCCGCGCCCACTTGTCGCCGTCGCGCACCTCGACCGCGCGCGTGACCCGGATGAAGCGCTTGGCCGCGCGCTGCTCGACGATGCCGGCGGACTGCACCAGGAACACGAAGGAGCCCGCCGACCCGTCGAGGATCGGGATCTCGGGCGCGGTCACGTCGACGTACAGGTTGTCGATGCCCAGCCCGGCGAGCGCCGACATCAGGTGCTCGACCGTGGCCACGCGCACCTCGCTGCCCGGCCCTTCGTCGGCGGCGGTCAGCGTCGAGGCCATCCGCGTGTCGGTCACGCGGGCCGCCCCGGCGCGGATCGGCACCGGCGGATCGAGGTCGACGCGCCGGAACACGATCCCGGTGCCGGAGTCCGCGGGACGCAGCGTGAGCTCGACCCGCTCGCCCGAGTGCAGGCCGACGCCGGTGGTGCTCACCGGCTTGCCGATCGTGCGCTGGCGCATCATGGTATGGCCGGAAGCCTCGATGCCGGGCCGATGCCGGCGGCGCCGGTCAGCCCGCCACCTGGCGCAGCATCGTGTCGGCGTCGGACACCTCGAACTTGCCCGGCGCCTCGACGTTCAGCGACTTGACCACGCCGTTCTCGACCAGCATCGAGTAGCGGCTCGAGCGCACGCCCAGCCCGCCGGCGGTCAGGTCGAGCTCGAGGCCCAGCTTCCGGGTGAGCTCGCCACTGCCGTCGGCGATCATCCGGACCTTGCCGCCGGCCTTCTGGTCGCGGCCCCAGGCGCCCATGACGAAGGCGTCGTTGACCGAGACGCACCAGATCTCGTCGATACCCTTCGACTTCAGCGCGTCGTACTGCTGCAGATAGCCGGGAACGTGCTTGGCCGAGCAGGTCGGGGTATAGGCGCCCGGAAGCCCGAAGATCACGATCCGCTTGCCCCGGACCAGGTCGGCGACCTGGAAGGCGTTGGGCCCGATCGAGCAGCCGTTGCCCTCGACCTCGATGAACTCGCGGACCGTCGCGTCCGGAAGCGTGTCGCCAACCTTGATGGTCATCGGTAGTACTCCATGGTTGCGTGGGCCGGACGGACGCCGGCAGGCCGGGCCGCGGCGGACCGGCTATTGTAGTGCCGCCGCGCGCCGCGCGCCGCGCGCCGGGGACCGCCGGAGCGGCCCCCGTTCGTCCGGGGGCCGCTCCGGGCCTTTCAGTCCGCCTGCTTGCGCAGGAACGCCGGGATGTCGAAGCGCTCGACGCCGCTGTCCTCCAGCGCCTGCACCTGCGCGGCCGCCGAGGCGCGCGGGCTGCGCCAGACGGTCGGCTGCTCGAACTGCTCGTAGTTGACCGGGGCCACCGCGTCGTGGGTGCCGGTGCCCAGCGCCGACTGCGGCACCAGCACCGGCTTGGCCGCGCGGCGGCCGATCCCGGTGGCGACCACCGTCACGCGCAGGCGGTCCGCCATGTTCTCGTCGAACACGGTGCCGTGGATGATCGTCGCGTCGTCGGCGCAGAACGCCTTGATCGTGTTGATGACGTCGTTGGTCTCCTTCAGCTTCAGGCTGCGGCCGGCGGTGATGTTCACGATCACCCCGCGCGCGCCCTGCAGGTCGACCCCGTCGAGCAGCGGCGAGGCGACCGCCTGCTCCGCGGCGATGCGCGCGCGGTCCAGGCCCGCGGACTCGCCGATCCCCATCATCGCCTTGCCCTGCTCGCTCATCACGGTCTTGACGTCGGCGAAGTCGACGTTGACCAGGCCGGGCACGTTGATGATCTCGGCGATCCCGGCGACCGCGTTGTGCAGCACGTCGTCGGCGCGGCGGAACGCGTCCTCCAGGCTGGCGTCGTCGTCCATCACCTCGAACAGCTTCTGGTTGAGCACCACGATCAGCGAGTCGACGTGCTCGACCAGCTGGTCGATGCCGTTCTCGGCGATCTGCAGCTTCTTGGCGCCCTCGAAATCGAACGGCTTGGTGACGACGCCGACCGTCAGGATGCCCATCTCCTTGGCGATCTCGGCCACCACCGGCGAGGCGCCGGTGCCGGTGCCCTTGCCCATCCCGGCGGTCAGGAACACCATGTTCGCGCCGTCCAGGGCGGCCCGGATGTCCTCGCGCATCGCCTCGGCCGCCGCGCGCCCGGCCTCGGGCCGGGCGCCCGCGCCGAGGCCGATCTGGCCGAGCTGGATGGTGCGCTCGGCCAGCGAGCGACGCAGCGCCTGCTTGTCGGTGTTCAGCGCGATGAACTCCACGCCCTGCACGCTGCGGTTGATCATGTGGTTGACCGCGTTGCCGCCGGCGCCGCCGACCCCGATCACCTTGATCACGGCGCCGTCCACTTCGGTCTCGATCATTTCAAAGCTCATGGTGCTGCTCTCCTGGATGGTGGGAAGACAGACGGGAGAAGCTGAGCCGTCCGACGGCACATGCCCCCGCTGGCGCGGCCGCCCGGCCTCGCCTCTCCAGTCGCCCTTCCCGGGATGAAACGGGTTGTTCAGAAATTCCCAAGGAACCACTCCTTCATGCGACGCAGGGTCTCCTTGAACGATCCGGACTGCTCGGCGACCTTGCGGCCGCGCAGCCGCTGCAGCCGCGCCTCCTCGAGCAGGCCGACCGCGGTCGAATAGCGCGGCGAGCGAACCACGTCGGCAAGCCCGCCGGTGTACGCCGGCATGCCGATTCGCACCGGCTTCAGGAAGATGTCCTCGGCCAGTTCGACCATCCCCGGCAACAGGCTGGTGCCGCCGGTAAGGACGATGCCGGAGGACAGCAGCTCCTCGTAGCCCGACTCGCGCACCACCTGGTGCACCAGCGAGAACAGCTCCTCGATACGCGGCTCGATCACCGCGGCCAGCGCCTGGCGCGACAGCGTGCGCGGCGACCGGTCGCCCAGGCCCGGCACCTCGATCTTCTCGTTCGGGTCGGCCAGCACCTGCTTGGCGATGCCGAAGCGCAGCTTGATCTCGTCGGCTTCGGGCGTCGGCGTGCGCAGCGCCATCGCGATGTCATTGGTGATCTGGTCGCCGGCGATCGGGATCACCGCGGTGTGGCGGATCGCGCCGCCGGTGAAGATCGCGATGTCGGTCGTGCCGCCGCCGATGTCGACCAGCGCCACGCCGAGCTCCTTCTCGTCCTGGGTCAGGATCGACATGCTCGACGCCAGCGGCTGCAGGATCAGGTCGTTGACCTCGAGGCCGCAGCGGCGCACGCACTTGACGATGTTCTGCGCGGCCGACACGGCGCCGGTCACGATGTGGACCTTCACCTCGAGCCGCACGCCGCTCATTCCGATCGGCTCGCGGATATCCTCCTGGCCGTCGATGATGAACTCCTGCGGCAGCACGTGGACGATCTGCTGGTCGGTCGGGATGTTCACCGCCTTGGCGGTCTCGATCACCCGCGCCATGTCGGCCTCGGTGACCTCCTTGTCCTTGATCGCGACCATCCCGCTCGAGTTGAAGCTGCGGATGTGGCTGCCCGCGATGCCGGTGTAGACCGTCCGGATCTTGCAGTCGGCCATCAGCTCGGCTTCCTCGAGCGCGCGCTGGATCGACGCGACCGTCGACTCGATGTTCACGACCACGCCCTTCTTCAGGCCGCGCGAGTCGTGCTGGCCGAGCCCGACGATCTCGTAGTGGCCGTCGGGGCGCATCTCGGCGACGATCGCGACGATCTTCGAGGTGCCGATGTCGAGCCCGACGATCAGATCCTTGGCGTCTCTGGTCATTCCCTGGTCCCGGGTTTCAGTGCGTGCGTTGCGCCGGGGCGGACTCGCGTCCCTCCGCCTCGGCGAGTTGCGTGAGCGAGCGGATCGCGAATCCGTTCGGGTAGCGAAGATCGATCACCTCGGCGCGACGGTTCAGGCTGGCGACGACTTCCGGGTAGGCGTCGACCCAGCGCGCGACCCGGCGCTCCACCGGCATGCCCTGGTCGCGCCCGAGCAGCAGCGTCGTGCCGTCGTCGAGCCGCATCGTCCAGGCATAGCGCGACGACAGCGTCACCGAGTCGGGATGCACGCCGAGCGGCTGGACCGCCTCGCGCAGCTCGGCGTAGCGGCGCGCGACCTGCTGCGCGCTGCCTTCCGGCCCCGAGAACTGCGGCAGGTCGCCGTCCTCCTCGGCCTCGGCGAGGTTGGCGGCGAACAGCTCGCCGTAGGTGTTCACCAGCCGCCCGTCGCCCCAGAACGCGAGCGGGCGATGCTCCTCGATCGCCACGACGAGGCCATCCGGCCAGACGCGCCGGACCGCCGCGCGACGCACCCATGGCACCGTCTCGAAAGTGGCGCGCACCTGCTCGAGATCCACCGCGAAGAAGTTCCCGCGCACGTGGCGCGCCACCGCCGCGCGCAGCAGCGGCGCCGACACGTACCGCAGCGGATGCCCCTCGGCCGCCTCGATCGCCACCGAGCGCAGCGTGAAGTGCGGGCGCTGCGACAGCCACCACGCCGCGCCGGCCGAGACGGCCAGCAGCGTCGCGCCGAACACGCCGTTGGCGAGCGCGTTGAGCAGCCGCGAGTCGTGCCAGGGGCTCACGCGCGCCCCCCGGTCTTCAGGCTCGCCGACGCGAGGATGTGCAGGCACAGCGACTCGTACGACATGCCTGCCGCACGCGCCGCCATCGGGACCAGCGAGTGCCCGGTCATGCCCGGCGAGGTGTTCACCTCGAGCAGGAACGGGCGCCGGTCGGCGCCGCGCAGCAGCACGTCGACGCGGCCCCATCCCTCGCAGCCGACCGCCAGGTAGGCACGCAGCGACAGGTCGGCGATCTCGTCGGCCAGCGCCGCCGGGAGGTCCGCCGGGCAGACGTAGCGCGTGTCGTCGCGGAAGTACTTGTTCTGGTAGTCGTAGTTGCCGGCGGGCGCGACGATCTCGATGACCGGCAGCGCGCGGGCCGCGTCGCCCGAGCCGATGACGGCCACGGTCAGCTCGCGTCCGTCGACGAACTCCTCGCACAGGACGTCGTCGTCGTGGCGGCGCGCGATCTCGTAGGCGGCCTGCGCCTGGTCCACGGACACGACCTTGGTGAAGCCGATCGTCGAGCCCTCGCGCGAAGGCTTGACCGCCATCGGCAGGCCGAACCGGCGCGCCGCGGCCTCGACGTCGGCCGCGCTGCGCGCGAGCGCGAACGCCGGCGTCGGCAGGCCGTGCGTCATCCAGATGCGCTTGGTATAGATCTTGTCCATCGCGATCGCCGAGGCCATCACGCCGCTGCCGGTATACGGAACGCCGAGCAGTTCGAGCGCGCCCTGCACCGTTCCGTCCTCGCCGTAGCGGCCGTGCAGCGCGACGAACGCGCGCGCGAAGCCCTCCCGGGCCAGCTCGTCGAGCGCGCGCTCGGCCGGATCGAACGGATGCGCATCGACGCCGCGGCTGCGCAGCGCCGCGAGCACGCCGGTGCCCGACATGATCGAGATCTCGCGCTCGGCCGAACGGCCGCCCAGGAGCACGGCGACCTTGCCGAGCGCGGCGGGATCGGCCGGCGCGGCGGGGGCGCTCGTCGGGACCTCAGGCTTCACCGGCCACCTCCCTCGTCTGCTGCGGCACCGCGCCGATCGAGCCGGCGCCCATCGTGATCACGACATCGCCGTCGCGCGCGACGCCGAGGATCGCGCCGGGCATCGCCCCGATCTCCTCGACGAAGACCGGCTCCACCTTGCCCGCCACGCGCAGCGCGCGCGCGAGCGCGCGCCCGTCGGCCGCGACGACCGGCGCTTCGCCGGCCGGGTAGACCTCGGCGAGCAGCAGCAGGTCGGGCGACGCGAGCACGCGCACGAAATCCTCGAACAGGTCCCGGGTGCGGGTGTAGCGGTGCGGCTGGAACGCCAGCACGATCCGCCGGCCCGGGAACGCCCCGCGGGCCGCGGCGAGTGTCGCCGCCATCTCCGCGGGATGGTGACCGTAGTCGTCGATCAACGTGAAGCGGCCGCCGCCGTGGGCGGCGCGAACCGGCATCTCGCCGTAGCTCTGGAAACGCCGGCCGACGCCGTTGAACTCCGCCAGCGCGGCGGCGATCGCCTCGTCGGCGACGCCGAGCTCGTCGGCCACCGCGATCGCCGCGAGCGCGTTGCGGACGTTGTGCAGGCCCGGCGCGTTCAGCACCAGCGGCAGCGGCGGCGCGTCCTCCCGCCGCAGCGTGAACCGCATCCGCGCCGCGTCGGCCGCGACGTCGACCGCGCGGAACTGCGCTCCCTCGTCCAGCCCGTAGGTGATCACCGGCCGGGAGACGAAGGGCAGGATCTCGCGCACGTGCGGATCGTCGATGCACAGCACCGCCGCGCCGTAGAACGGCAGGCGCTGGGTGAACTCGACGAACGCCTGGCGCAGCCGGGCGAAGTCATGCCCGTAGGTCTCCATGTGGTCGGCATCGATGTTGGTGACCACGGCGATCATCGGGGACAGGTTCAGGAACGAGCCGTCGGACTCGTCGGCCTCGACGACGATGTAGTCGCCGCTGCCGAGCCGCGCGTTCGCGCCCGCGCTGATCAGGCGCCCGCCGATCACGAAGGTCGGGTCGAGGCCGCCGGCGGCGAGCACCGAGGCCACCAGGCTGGTCGTCGTCGTCTTGCCGTGCGTGCCCGCGATCGCGACGCCGTGCTTGAGCTTCATCAGCTCGGCCAGCATCATCGCGCGCGGCACCACCGGCACCCTGCGGCTGCGCGCCGCGACCACCTCGGGATTGTCGCCGCGCACGGCGGTCGACGTGACGACGCAATCGGCCCCCGCGATGTGGACCGCGTCGTGGCCCAGCATCACGGTCGCGCCGAGCGCGTCCAGCCTGCGCGTGGCCGGGTTCGCGGCGACGTCCGAGCCGCTGATCCGGTAACCCAGGTTCAGCAGCACCTCGGCGATCCCGCTCATCCCGGCGCCGCCGATGCCGACGAAATGGATGTGCTTGACCTTGTGCTTCACGATGCGCGCGCCGCCTCTTCGCAGATGTCGGCGACCCGGCGCGCCGCGTCGGGCCGCGCCAGGGCATGGGCGCGGGCCGCCATGGCCGCGAGCGCGGGGCGATCGAGGTCGCCGAGCGCGTCCGCCAGGCGCCGGGGCGTCAGCTCCGGCTGCGGGACCAGAAGCGCCGCCTCCCGTCCCGCCAGGAAGCGCGCGTTGCCGGTCTGGTGGTCGTCGACCGCGTGCGGAAACGGCACCAGCAGGCTGGCGACCCCGATCGCGGCGATCTCGGCGACGGTCATCGCGCCGGCGCGGCTGACCAGCAGGTCGGCATCCCGGTAGGCATCGGCCATGTCGTCGATGAACTCGCGCACCGTCGCCTCGACGCCGAGCTCGCGATAGCGGACCTCGAGCGCCTCGCGCCGGCCGCGCCCGCACTGGTGCAGCACCCGCGGTCGCGCCGGCGCGGGCAGCAGCGCGAGCGCCGCCGGCACCGCTTCGTTGAGCGCCTGCGCGCCGAGGCTGCCTCCGACCACGAGCAGCCGCAGCGGCCCGCTGCGCGCCGCGTAGCGCGGCTGCGGAGGGTCGGCGCGCAGCATCTGGGCGCGCAACGGGTTGCCGGTGCACTGCGCGCCGCCGAGGGTGCCGGGGAAGGCCTCGAGCACGCGGTCGGCCAGGCGCGCGAGCAGGCGGTTGGTCAGCCCGGCGACCGAGTTCTGCTCGTGGACCACCAGCGGCCGCTGCAGCAGCGCGGCCATCACCCCGCCCGGGAACGCGACGTAGCCGCCCATCCCCAGGACGACGGCGGGCCGGCAGGCGCGCAGCGCGCGCAGGCTGTCGCGGAAGGCGCCGAGCAGCCGCAGCGGCAACAGCAGCTTCGTCGCCAGCCCCTTGCCGCGCACGCCGCCCATTCGCACCCACTGCATCGCGATGCCGTGCTTCGGCACCAGCGTCGCCTCCATGCCGGTCGGGTTGCCGAGCCAGACGACGCGCCAGTCGCGGGCCTGCATCTCCGCGGCGACCGCCAGCCCGGGCATGACGTGCCCGCCGGTGCCGCCGGCCATGATCATGATGGTGCGCCCGTTCATGCGGCGCCCCGCATGAGTTGCCGGTTCTCGTAGTCCACGCGCAGCAGGATCGCGATCGCCATGCAGTTGACCAGCACGCCGCTGCCGCCGTAGCTCATCAGCGGCAGCGTCAGCCCCTTGGTGGGCAGCAGGCCGGTGTTCACCCCCATGTTGATGAACGCCTGCAGGCCGATCCACAGGCCGACGCCCTTCGCGACCAGCCCGGCGAAGGTGCGCTCGAGCTTGATCGACTGGCGCCCGATCTCGAAGGCGCGGCGCGTCAGCCAGAAGAACAGCACCACGACCACCATCACGCCCACGAGCCCCAGTTCCTCGCCGATGACCGCGAGCAGGAAATCGGTATGCGCCTCGGGCAGGTAGTGCAGCTTCTCGACCGATCCGCCCAGCCCCACGCCGAACAGCTCGCCGCGCCCGAACGCGATCAGCGAATGCGACAGCTGGTAGCCCTTGCCCAGCGTGTTCGCCTCGTCGAACGGGGCCAGGTAGGCGAAGATGCGCTCGCGCCGCCACGGCGACAGCCAGATCAGCAGCGAGAAGGTGGTGCCGGCGATCACCACCAGCGCGGCGAACAGCTTGCCGTTGACGCCGCCGAGGAACAGCAGCCCCATCGCGATCGCCGCGATCACGACGAACGCGCCCATGTCCGGCTCGAGCAGGAGCAGCAACCCGACCAGCACCACCGCGGCGCCCATCGGCAGGAAGCCCTTGCGGATGTCCTGCATCGAGTCCTGCTTGCGCACCGTGTAGTCGGCGACGTAGAGCACGACGAACAGCTTCATCAGCTCCGACGGCTGGAGATTGAACACGTACAGCGACAGCCACCGGCGCGCGCCGTAGACGGACTTGCCGATGCCCGGGATCAGGACGATCACGAGCAGCACCAGGCCGAGCAGGAACAGCCACTTCGACCAGGCCTGCCACTCGCGCACCGGAAGCGCGAACACGACCAGCCCGGCGACGATGCCGAGCGTCACCGCCATCAGGTGGCGCACCAGGAAGTGGGTCTGCGCGTAGTTGGCGAAGCGCGGCGAGTCGGGCAGCGCGATCGAGGCCGAATAGACCATCACCAGCCCGGTCAGCAGCAGCGCCGACACGACCCAGAGCATCGCGAAGTCGGCGCTCTGCGCGCTCGCCGGGGAGACGGGGCGCGTCGCCGCGCGGCGCAGCGGCTGGTCGGCGCCCCTGCCGCGCCCGGGCAGGCGAAGGCTCAGCATGCGGCGCCCTCCATCACGACGCCGCGCGCCTCGGCGCGCGCGCGGACCGCGGCGGCGAACGCCTGCGCCCGGTGCTCGTAGTTGCGGAACATGTCGAGGCTGGCGCAGGCCGGCGACAGCAGCACCGCCTCGCCGAACCGTGCGTCGGCCGCCGCGCGCTCGACCGCCTCCTCGAGGCTCGCGCAATCCGCCAGCGCGACGCCGGTGCCCTCGAGCGCCGCGCGCAGCCGCGGCGCGTCGCGGCCGATCAGGTAGACGCCGGCCGCGTGCGCGCGGACCGCGGCGACCAGCGGCCCGAAATCCTGCCCCTTCCCGTCGCCGCCGGCGATCAGCCGGCAGCGCCGCCCGAGCCCGTTCAGCGCCGCGACCGTGGCGCCGACGTTGGTGCCCTTGCTGTCGTCGTAGTACTCGACGCCGTCGATCGTCGCCAGGAGCTGGCAGCGGTGCGGCTCACCCGCATAGTCGCGCAGGGCATGGAGCATTCGGGCCATCGATACTCCGATCGCGCTGCACAGCGCGAGCGCGGCCAGCGCGTTGAGCTGGTTGTGCACGCCGCGGATGCGCAGCGCGTCGGCGGGCATGAGCCGCCGCACGGTGAACGCGGCCGGCTCGCGGCGGCGCCGTCCGGCGCCCGCATCGTCGTCGGCCACCGCCTGGGCGAGCCAGGTCAGGGTTCCTTCCCGCAGCAGGCCGAAGTCCCCGGCCGCCTGCGGGGCGTCGGCGCCGAACGTGATCCGCGGCGCCGCGCCGAGGGCCTCCGCGGCCGGAGCGCCGCGCCGCGACGCCGCGGCCGGGACCGGATCCGGGCGG
>JBDHRX010000004.1:0-56978 GCA_039807785.1 Burkholderiaceae bacterium | reverse complement strand
GGCGCGGCGGCGACGGAACGCGCGACGCCGCTGCCGAGGCTTCCGCGCCGCCGTTCGCAGCCTGGGTCGACGCGATGCTCGCGCCGCGCGCCGACGGCCCGGCGCGGCTCCGCGCGCTCGCCGGCGGGCGCGACGCCTACCTGGTGGTGCACGTGCGCGACGCGCTGATGCTTGGCGCGATGGCCCCCGACCGGTTCGGCGTCGCGTTCCGCGAGCAGTCGGACACCGGCAACCTGCACGGCGCGATCAGCGGCGCCCGCGACTGGATGCGCGCGCAGCACTACGCCGCCTATTCCGCGTATGCACCGGAGCCCGGACGCATCCGGGTGGTGGCGCTCACCGACGAAACCTCGGCCGGCACGCTGATCGCCGACCTGCTGCCGTTCCACGATCCGAAGAAACCGGTCGAGCCCCTGCCCGGCGTGACGCTGGTGCACCAGGTCGGCGGCTTCTGGGTCTACCGGATCGAGCGGAGCGCCGCCGGCGGCCTCTGAAGCCAGGCGCAGGCCGCGCCCGCGGCGAGCACCAGCGCCGAGCACGCCAGCCCCAGGGACAGCCCGCCCGGCCCGTCGGCGATCCAGCCCACCACGCTCGGCCCGATGATCTGCCCGGCCGCGAAGACGATGGTGAACGCCGCGATGCCCCCGGGCCACAACGGCGCGGGCAGGTTGTGCCGGACCAGCGCCGTGGTCGACGCGACGACCGAGAGGAACACGGCGCCGAACAGCAGCCCCGACGCGTAGACCGCCAGCGGGTGCGCGGCGAACACCGGCAGCACCGTCGCCACCGCCAGCAGCCCGTTCAGCAGCGTGAGCGCCTCGCCCCCGTGGCAACGCTGCAGCAGCCCCGCCCACAACCAGGACGAGGCGACCACGCCCACGCCGAGCAGCACGAAGAAGACCACGATCTGGTCGGTCGCGAGCTGCTGCTCGCGCAACAGCGTGATCACGAACGTCATGTAGCCGATGTAGCCGAGCCCGAACATGAAGTAGGCGAGCAGGCCGGGCAGGAACGGGCGCCAGTCGAACGGCCCGTGGCCGTCGGTGCGCGCCGGCGCCGACGAGAGCCCGCGCGTGCCGGCCGCGATCAGCGCGGTGCAGGCCGCCGCCGCGATGCCGAGCGCGCCCCAGGCCCAGCGCCAGCCCTGCGCGGCGGGCAGCGCCACCAGCGGCGGCACGAACAGCGCCGCCGCGACGAGGCCGAGGCCGGTGCCGCCGTAGTAGATGCCCAGGATCAGGCCGGAGGCCTGGGGGCGCGTGGCCGCGACCCGCGCCGCGAGCAGCCCCCCGGACACGAAGGTCGCCGCGCTCGCCGTGCCGGTGGCCAGGCGCAGCAGGTACAGCGCGGTGTCGCTCGACGCCAGGCCGTGCGCGGCCAGGCACAGCGCCGCTCCGGCGCTGCCGGCGAGCAGCGCGACGCGGGCGTCGAAGCGGGCCAGCCAGCGCGGAGCGAACAGCGCGCCCAGCAGGTAGCCGCCGGCGTTGACCGTGTTCATCGCGCCCGCGGTCAGGTAGCTCCAGCCGAGGTCCTCGCGCATCGGGGCCAGCAGCAGCGCGTACGAGAACCTCGCCAGCCCGAGCGACACCGCGGCCGCCAGCGCGAGCGCTGCGGCGCTGCGCAGCGCCGCGCGCGGATCGTCGCTACCGGAAGTCATCGGATCGTCGGGTCGTCCATGGTCGAGACAGCGCGACCGGAGCGCGCCGAGCCGTGATGGTGTCACGAACACCGCGGGCGGTGATTGCGCCAGATCATCGATGTGGCATGTCGATCGATGTGGCATGTCGACGTCGTTTCACCAGACGAAACCGAAACGGAACGATTGCAGTCTATCCTTGCGGTTCGCCATCGATCCCACACGCGAGGTTCACGACATGAGGCAATACGGAGCGGAGTTCCTGGGCACCTTCTGGCTGGTGCTGGGCGGATGCGGCAGCGCGGTGCTGGCCGCGACGTTCCCCGAGGTCGGCATCGGCCTGCACGGCGTGGCGCTCGCCTTCGGCCTGACGGTGCTCACGATGGCGTTCGCCATTGGCCACATCTCGGGCTGCCACCTCAATCCGGCGGTCTCGGTGGGCCTGTGGGCCGGCGGCCGCTTCCCGGCCTCCAAGCTCGTGCCCTACATCGTCGCCCAGGTGCTCGGCGCCATCGCCGCCGGCGCGATCCTGTACCTGATCGCCAGCGGCGCGCCGGGCTTCGACGTCTCGAAGGGCTTCGCGTCGAACGGCTACGGCGCCCACTCGCCGGGCGGCTATTCGCTCACCGCGGCGCTGGTCGCCGAAGTCGTGATGACGATGTTCTTCCTGATCGTCATCCTCGGCGCGACCGACCGGCGCGCGCCGGCCGGCTTCGCGCCGATCGCGATCGGCCTCGCGCTCACGCTCATCCACCTCATCTCCATCCCGGTCACCAACACCTCGGTGAATCCGGCGCGCAGCACCGGGGTCGCCCTCTTCGTCGGCGACTGGGCGGTGGCGCAGCTCTGGCTGTTCTGGCTGGCACCGATCGTCGGCGCGGTGCTGGGCGCGATCGCCTACCGGTCGATCGCCGGCGACGAGGCCTGAGCGCACCCTGGACCGCGCCGCCGCCGCGCCGCGATCCAGACGCCGCGATCCAGACGCCGCGGTTCAGGTGCCGCGGTTCAGGCGCCGCCGTCCGGGGCCGCAGGCTCCGCGGCGGGCGGGCGGGCACGCCGCGGCGGATCGATCTGCTCGATGTTGCCGAGCACCAGCGCCCGCCCCGCGAACAGGCCGCCCGCGGTCTCGAGCGCGAAGCGCTCGGCGTCGCGATTGCGGATCACCTCGACCAGCTCGTCGGCGTCATGCTCGGAGGCGCCCAGCTCGAGCGCGGCCCGGCGCCCCAGCAGGAGCGCCGACTCGAAGGTCTCGCGTACCACGTAGTCGGCATCGTGCTGCACCAGCTCGAGCGCGTGCTCGCGGTCGAAGGCGCGCACCAGCAGTTTCGCCGCCGGGCATTCGCGGCGCGCGTTCTCGACGATCCGCAGCGCGGCCGCCCGATCGTCCACGCATACCACGATGACGCGCGCATGATGCGCGCCGGCGGCATGCAGGACGTCGGCGCGCGCGCCGTCGCCGTAATAGACCTTGAACCCGTAGCGTTCGGCGGCGCGAATCACGTCCGGATCGTGGTCGATGATCGATAGCCGCGCCCCGCGCGCGAGCGGCCCCTGGCTCGCGATCTGGCCCACCCGGCCGAAACCGATCACCAGCACGTTGCCGTCCAGGTCGTGCGCCGCTTCGACGCCGTCCATCGAGGCGGCCGGCGCGCGCGCGAAGCGCGCGTGCAGCGCCACCACCAGCGGCGTGATCGCCATCGACAGCACGATGACGGCCGTCATGCTCGCGTTGACCCCGGGCCCGATCACCCTCTGCGCCAGCGCCGCCGAGAACAGCACGAAAGCGAACTCCCCGCCCTGCGCCATCAGGATCGCGCGATCGACCGCATCGGCACGACTGCTCCCGGCGAAGCGGGCCACCGCGTAGATGCAGAGCGCCTTCACCGACATCAGCGCCAGCACGCCGGACACCACCAGCGGCCAGTTCGCCGCCACCACGTCCAGGTCCAGCGCCATGCCCACGCCCAGGAAGAACAGGCCGAGCAACAGGCCGCGGAACGGTTCGATGTCGGCCTCGAGCTGGTGGCGAAACGACGATTCCGACAGCAGGACGCCGGCGACGAATGCACCCATCGCCATCGACAGGCCGCCGAGCTCCATCAGCAGGGCGGCGCCCAGCACCACCAGCAGCGCGGCGGCGGTCATCACTTCGCGCGCCCGCGCCCGGGCCAGCGCACGGAACATCGGATTGAGCAGCCAGATGCCGGCGGCCACCAGCGCGCCGAACGCGGCCGCCGCCAACGCGACCCGCTGCCACAGCGGCGTGGCGGGCGCGTGGACGGCATCGGCCGGCGCGAGGAACGCGACGATCGCCAGCAGCGGAACGATGAGCAGGTCCTCGAGCAGCAGGATCGAGACGATGCGCTGCCCGCGCGGCGCGGCGATGTCGCCGCGTTCGCTCAGCACCTGCATGACGATGGCGGTGGAGGTGAGCACGAAGCCGGACGCGCTGATGAACGACACCTGCCACGGGAAGCCGAAGGCGATGCCGACGCCGGTGAGCAGGATCGCGCACACCACCACCTGGAGGCTGCCCAGCCCGAAGATCTGGCCGCGCAGGCTCCACAGGTGCGAGGGCTTCATCTCCAGCCCGATCACGAACAGGAACATCACCACGCCGAGCTCGGCCACGTGGATGATGGTCTGCGCATCGTTCATCAGCCCGAGCCCGAACGGGCCGATGGCCAGCCCGGCCGCCAGATAGCCCAGGACCGATCCCAGGCCGACGCGCCGGAACAGCGGCACGGCCAGCACGGCCGCGCCCAGCAGCGTCACGATGCCGGCCAGTTGTCCTGCGCTGCCTTCGGCGGCCATGGGCGTCCCCTTGATGGCGGCGCAGCCGGACCTCGCGCGCGCCGGGCCGGTCGCCTTCCCCGCGTCCGCCGGCATGCGGGGATGATAATCGAGCAGGCCGCGAGCGGCCCGGACGGGGCCCGCCGCGCCGGCGCGGCATCGCGGCTTCAGGACAGCGCGTCGCGCGTGCGCCACCGGCCCGGCACCGGCGCGGGCGAGCGCCGGTAGCGCTCGGGACCGAGCCCGGCCGGATCGATCTCCGGCGCGCGGCCCGCGATCAGGTCCGCCAGCAGTTGCGCCGATCCGCAGGCCATGGTCCAGCCGAGCGTGCCATGGCCGGTATTCAGCCAGAGGTTGCGCGGCACGCCCCGGCCCACGATCGGCGTGCCGTCGGGCGTCATCGGGCGCAGGCCGGTCCAGAAGCTCGCCGCCGACAGGTCGCCGGCCTTCGGGAACAGGTCGCCGACGACTTTCTCCAGCGTCGCCCGGCGGCGCGGGTTCAGCCTCAGGTCGAAGCCCGCGACCTCGGCCATGCCGCCGACGCGGATGCGCGCGTCGAAGCGCGTGATCGCGACCTTGTAACTCTCGTCCATCACCGTCGATACCGGCGCCGCATCGGCATCGACGATCGGAATGGTGAGCGAGTAACCCTTCAGCGGATAGACCGGCAGCGACAACCCGACCGAGGCGGCGAGCGCGCGCGAGTAGCTGCCCAGCGCGAGCACGTACTGGTCGGCCTCGCGCAGCCGGCCGTCGACGACAGCGCCCGTGATGCGCCCGCCGTCGGGACGCAGCGACTCGACGGTCGCGCCGAGCTCGAAGCGCACGCCGAGCGCGCGACACCGCTCGGCCAGGCGCGCCGTGAAGAGCTGGCAGTCCCCGGTCTCGTCGCCCGGGAGCCGCAGCGCCCCGGCCAGCCTGCCGGCGGCGCGGCCCAGGGCGGGCTCGACGCCGGCCAGTTGCGCCGGCGCCAGCAGCTCGAACGACACGCCCGCCTCGCGCAGGATCTCGACGTCGCGCGCCGCCGCGTCGACCTGCCGCGCGGTGCGGAACACCTGCAGGGTGCCCAGCCTGCGCCCCTCGTACCGGATGCCGGTCTCGTCGCGCAGCGCGCCGAGGCAGTCGCGGCTGTACTCGGCCAGCCGCAGCATGCGCGCCTTGTTCACCGCGTAGCGCGACGCCGAGCAGTTGGCCAGCATCTGCGCCAGCCAGCGCAGCTGGAACAGGCTGCCGTCGGGACGCAGCGCGAGCGGCGCATGGCGCTGGAACAGCCACTTCAGCGCCTTCAGCGGAAGGCCCGGCGCGGCCCAGGGCGCCGAGTAGCCCGGCGAGACCTGGCCCGCGTTCGCGAAACTCGTCTCCAGCGCGACGCCGGGCTGCCGGTCGACCACCACCACTTCCATCCCCGCCCGGGCCAGCGACCAGGCCGTGGCGACGCCGATCACGCCGCCGCCGAGGATCATCACGCGCATGGTTGCTCTCCGCCGGGAAATCACATGGATCGATGCCGACATTGTCCGGTGAGAGCAGGAGATTTTTTCGCTGAATTTTCTTTCTGAGCTAGAATTTATCTAGTAATAACCAATATTCCAGGTAATTCGATTGAGAACACGCACCCAGCAGGTCCGCGACCTCGACCGGATCGACCGCGCGATCCTGCGCGCGCTGCAGGCCGAGGGACGCCTCTCGATGACCGACCTGGCGGAACGGGTCGGCCTTTCGGTGACGCCGTGCAGCGAGCGGGTCAAACGCCTCGAGCGCGACGGCTTCATCCTCGGCTATCACGCGCGACTGAACCCGCAGGCGCTCGGCCAGCCCCTGCTGGTCTTCGTGGAGCTCAAGCTCACCGCGAAGTCGGGCCCGATCTTCGACGAGTTCCGTCGCGAGGTGCTCCGCCTGCCCTGCGTGCTCGAGTGCCATCTGGTCTCGGGCGAGTTCGACTACCTGATCAAGGCGCGCATCCCCGAGATGGCAGCCTATCGGAGGCTGCTCGGCGACATGCTCCTCGCGCTGCCCCAGGCGCACGAGTCGCGCAGCTACATCGTGATGGAAGAAATCAAGGAAAGCCTCGGCCTGCACCTGGCCGAACCGCCCGGGCACGGCTGACGGGCCGGGCGGCCCGGTCCGACCTCGCCCCCGGCCGCCGCGCGACCGTCGCTCCCCTCCCACCTGCACCGTACCCGCGCCCCGGGGTTGACGTCGCTCGGGCCGGTTAATACCATATGAGCATACTCTGCTCATATGGTATGTCCCAGTCCAGCTCCCTGATGGCGAAGGTCTGCCACTGCTACTACCGCGACCACCTGACCATGGCGGAGATCGGCCGCCTGCTCGGGATCTCGCGCCACCGGGTCGGGCGGCTCCTCAAGGAAGCCGTGGACACCGGCGTGGTCCGGATCGAGATCCGCTCGCCGTTCAATACCAGCGCCGAGCTGGAGCGGACGCTCGAAGCCCGGCTCGGCCTGCGCTCGTCGGTCGTCGTCGAGACCGATCCGGGCCTGGGCCCGGATGCGGTCAAGCAGCAGACCTGCCGCGCCGGCGCCGAGTTCGTCCGCGACCTGCTCGACGAGCCGGCGACGATCGGCATCGGCTGGGGCAGCACCACCTTCGAGCTGGTCAACCAGCTCGACCCGCTGGAGCTCGCCGGCGCGCGAGTGGTGCAGATCACCGGCGGCAACCAGGTCCCCTCGGGGCACTTCGACTGCCACGAGGTCACCCGGCAGCTCGCGCAGAAGCTCCGGGTGACGCCCGACCTGCTCCACGCGCCCGGGATCGTCGACAAGGCGTCGACGCGCGAGGTGCTGATGGGAGAAAGCGCCATCCAGGCGACCTTCCGGCTGTTCCGCGACCTCGACATCGCGATCGTCGGCATCGGCTCGCTGGGGCCGTCCTCGCGCTCGATGCTGGTCGACAGCGGCTACGTCTCGCGACCCGAGCTCGCCGCGCTCCAGGGCGCCGGCGCGATCGGCGACGTGTTCTCCTACTTCGTCGACGAGGACGGCTCGGTCGTCCGCACCGAGCTCCACGACCGGCTGATCACCATCGGGCTCGAGGAGATCCGGCGCATCCCGACGTCGATCGGCATCGCGACCTCCCCGGCCAAGGCGAAGGCCGCGCTCGCGGCGGTCCGCGGGGGGTTCATCAACACGCTGATCGTCGACGCCGAGCTGGCCCGCGCGCTGCTGGCGCTCGCATGAGGCACCCGGCCCGATGAGCACGATCTCGATCGAAGGCGTCACCAAGCACTGGGGTGCGCACGCGGTGCTGCGCGGCATCGACTTCACCGTCGAGCGCGGCGCGCTGACGGTCCTGCTGGGTCCGTCGGGCTGCGGGAAGTCGACCACGCTGCGCCTGATCGCGGGGCTCGAGCAGGTCGGTTCGGGGCGCATCCTGATCGGCGCGCGCGACGTGACGGGCCTGCCCCCCAGCAAGCGCGACGTGTCGATGGTGTTCCAGTCCTACGCGCTGTTCCCCCACCTTTCGGTCGCCGAGAACATCACTTTCGGGCTCAGGGTCCGGAAGGTCTCGGCGGACGAGCGGCGTCGCCGCCTCTCGGAGACGGCCGAGCTGCTCGGGCTGGGCCCGCTGCTCGAGCGCAAGCCGTCCCAGATCTCGGGCGGCCAGCAGCAGCGCGTCGCGCTCGGGCGCGCGATCGTCGCGCGCAAGCCCATCTGCCTGATGGACGAACCGCTGTCGAACCTCGACGCGCAGCTGCGCGCCGACATGCGCCGGGAAATCCGCTCGCTGCAGCAGAAGCTGGGGATCACGATGGTCTACGTGACGCACGACCAGACCGAGGCCATGACGATGGCCGACCAGGTGGTGCTGCTCAACGCCGGCGCGATCGAGCAGGACGCGAGCCCGGCCGACCTGTACGCCAGGCCGGCGTCGGTCTTCGCGGCACGCTTCGTCGGCGCCCCGCCGATGAACATCGTGCCGCGCGAGGGACTGCCCGGCGACGCGATCGGGCGCCTGTTCCCCGGCGGGCGCGGCGACGCGTTCGCCGGCATCCGCCCCGAGGACATCCGCCTCGACGAGGAACGCGGCATCGAGGCGCGCGTCGACGCCGTCGAGTATCTCGGCGCCGATTCCCTGCTCACCTGCGCGATCGGGGCAGCCGCGCTCCTGTGCCGGGTCAAGGGCCGCACGACGCTGTCGCCGGGCGGGCACGCCCGCATCGGCTGGTCGCCCGAGGCGCTGCACTGGTTCGACGGCGGCACCGGAAAGCGCATCCAGCAGTGACCCACCACCGGGATCCGAGGAGGAGCCAATGAGCAACCCAGCACAATCGCCCCGCCGGGGCCGTCGCAACTTCCTCCGCGCCAGCACGGGCGGATTGACGCTGGCCCTGGCCGGCGGCAAGGCGCGTGCGAACGCGCCGGTGGAGCTGACCATGTACTACCCGATCGCGGTCGGGGGCCCGATCACCGGCCTCGTGGACCGCATGGTCGCGGATTTCCATGCCGCGAACCCCGGCATCCAGGTCAAGCCGATCTACGCCGGCACCTACGCGCAGACGCTGCTGAAGTCGCTGACCGCGGCCAAGGGGGGCCAGCCGCCCTCGGTGTCGGTGCTGCTTCCCAATGACTTCTACACGATGCTCGACGCGGACGTGATCGAGCCGATCGACGACCTCGTCTCGACCGATGCGGACCGCGCCTGGCTGCGCGGCTTCTATCCGGCCTACCTGATGAACAACGGCGTCGGCGGCAAGGTCTACGGGATCCCGTTCCAGCGCTCGACCCCGGTGATGTACTGGAACAAGGCGGCCTTCAAGGACGCCGGCCTCGATCCGGACAAGCCGCCCCAGACCTGGAACGAGCTGGTCGAGATGGGCCGCAAGCTGGTCCGGCGCGACGGCTCCGGCAACGTGAACCAGTGGGGCGTCGGCATCCCGTCGACCAGCTTCCCCGAGTGGCTGTTCCAGTGCTTCACCACCACCAACGGCACCGTGATCATGAACGATGCCGGCAACCGCACCTTCTTCACCGACCCGAAGGTCGTCGAGGCCCTGCAGTTCTGGGTCGATCTCGGCCGCAAGCACCAGGTGATGGCGCCCGGGATCATCGAATGGGGCACGACGCCGCGCGACTTCTTCGAGCGCCGGATCGCGATCATGTGGACCACCAGCGGCAACCTGACCAACGTCCGCAAGAACGCGCAGTTCCCGTTCGGCGTCGCGATGATCCCTGGCAAGGCGCAGCGCGGCACGCCGACCGGCGGCGGCAACTTCTACCTGTTCAAGGGGCAGTCGGCCGCGCAGAAGGCGGCGGCGCTGACGTTCATGAAGTGGATGACCTCGCCGGAGCGCGCCGCCGAATGGAGCATCGCCACCGGCTACGTCGCGGTGACGCCGGCCGCCTGGGAGACGCCCGCCATGAAGCGCTACGCCGCCGAGTTCCCCGAGGTCGCCGTGGCGCGCGACCAGCTCCAGCACGCCACCGCCACGCTGTCCACCCACGAGAACGAGCGCGTCACCAAGATCCTCGGGGACAGCATCCAGGCCGCGCTCACCAACCAGAAGAGCGCCGCCCAGGCGATGCAGGAGGCGCAGGCGCAGGCCGAGCGGATCCTGAGGCGGTATCGCTGAGGCCGCGACGGATCCTCCCGGCGCGAGCATGCGGACATGAGCAAGTCGACCGCGAACATCCATGGATGGCTGCTCCTGCTGCCGTCCATGGTGCTGCTCGTCCTGTTCACGCACTATCCGACCGTGGGCACGGTGTATCACAGCCTGTTCACCGAGGCACGCGCCGGCCAGGATCCGTTCTTCTCCGGCCTCGAGAACTATCGCGCGGCGTACGAGGATCCGGTGTTCTGGACCGCGCTGTCGAACAACGCGATCTACGCGCTCGGCACGATCCCGGCGTCGATCGCGCTCGCGCTCGCCATGGCGCTCTGGGTGAACCAGCGGATTCCCGGCCGGGCGCTGGTTCGCATGGCGTACTTCACGCCGACGGTGCTGCCGATGATCGCGGTGGCCAACGTCTGGCTGTTCTTCTTCACGCCCGAGTACGGGCTGATCAACCAGCTGGCCGGGGCGCTGGGCCTGGGAGACCGCAACTGGCTCGGCGATCCGGACACGGCCCTGCCGTCGCTGATGGCGGTCGCGATCTGGAAGGAAGCCGGCTTCTTCATGATCTTCTACCTGGCCGCGCTGCAAAGCCTGTCGCCCAGCCTCGCCGAGGCCGCGGAACTCGAGGGCGCGAGCCGCCTGTACTACCTGCGGCGCGTGGTGCTTCCCCTGCTGATGCCGACCACGCTGTTCGTCCTGGTGAACGCGATCATCAACGCCTTCCGCCTGATCGACCACATCGTGGTCATGACCGGGGGCGGCCCCAACAACGCGAGCCTGGTGCTCCTCTACTACATCTACAACGTGGGCTTCAAGTACTGGGATACCGGCTACGCCTCGGCGCTCACCGTGGTCCTGGTCGCGCTCCTCGGCGGCCTGGCGATGCTGCAGTTCGGCGTGCTCGGGCGCAGGGTCCACTACCGATGATCGCGCCGCAGGCGAGTCGCGCCTGGCGCGACATCGAGTGGATCGGCGCGTGGGTCCTGGCGATCCTCTGGCTCGCCCCGCTCCTCTACGCGGTCTGGACCGCCTTCCACCCGCCGGAGTACTCGGTCCGGTTCGTCCTCGACGCCCCGCTCACGCTCGAGAACTTCGCGACCGCCTGGCACGCGGCGCCGTTCGCCCGCTACTTCCTCAACACGACGATCCTGGTCACCGGCGTGCTGATCGGCCAGCTCGTGCTGTGCACGCTGGCGGCGTATGCGTTCGCGCGCTACGACTTCACCGGGGCGCGCATCGCGTTCGCGCTGGTCCTGGCGCAGCTGATGATCACCCCCGACATGCTGCTGGTCGAGAACTACCGGACCATGTCGAATCTCGGCCTGGCCGACACGATCGCCGCGGTCGGCCTGCCGTACGTGGCCTCCGCGTTCGCGATCTTCCTGCTGCGCCAGACCTTCAAGACGGTGCCCGCCGAGCTCGAGGAAGCGGCGCGCATCGAGGGCGCGAGCTCGCTCCAGATCCTGTGGAAGGTCTACGTGCCGCTGGCCCGGTCCACCTACATCGCGTACAGCCTGGTCACGGTCAGCTACCAGTGGAACAACTTCCTGTGGCCGCTGATCATCACCAACAGCGTCGAGTCGCGCCCGCTCACCGTCGGTCTCCAGGTATTCTCGTCGAGCGACCAGGGGATCGACTGGGCGGTCATCACTGCGGCGACGCTCATGACCTCCGCGCCGCTGCTGATCGCATTCCTGCTGTTCCAGCGCCAGTTCATCCAGAGCTTCATGCGAGCCGGGATCCGGTGAGGCGGGCGGCGCGAACGACGATGACTGGGCTCCGGACTGCGACGATGCGCGAGAACGCTTTCGATGACTTCCTCCGCCGGCACGGCCGGCCGGAGGGCGGCCGCACGGCCGTCATGACCCGCCTGTACCACGCGGTGCGGAACATCCCGTACGGCTCCACCGGGGAGCGCGATCCGCTGCAGGTGATCGTCAACGACGTCGGCTCCTGCTCGGGCAAGCACATCCTGCTGCGCGACCTGCTGCGCGCCTCGGGCATCGACGCCGAGGTGATCACGATCTTCACCCACTTCAACGACGGCATTCCGCTGCACGAAAGCATGCCCGGGCCGCTGCAGGCGCTGCTGCGGGGCGAGCCGGTGGTCGATTTCCACCACTACGTGCGCACGCGCGGCGAGGCCGGCTGGCTGAAGCTCGACGCGACCTGGCACGACCCGCTGCGCGCGTTCGGGTTTCCGGTGAACACCGGCTGGAACGGCGATCGCGACACGATCCTGGCGGCGACCCCGATCCGCGAGTACCCGGCCGACGAGGATATCGCCGCGCGCAAGCTCGAGCTGCTCGCCGACCTCGACGAGGCGCAACGCACGCGGCGGGCCGCGTTCTTCCGCCTGCTCACCGCATGGATCGCCGATGGCCGGCACGGCCGCGACGCCGCCGCGCGCTGACCGCCCCACGTGTTCCAGGACCTGCGGCTCCCCGGCATCGGCCTGCGCGCGCTGCTCGCGGATCCGGTCCATCTCGAGATCGGCTTCCGGCTGGTCGCCGCGCTGGTGATCGGCGGGCTGATCGGCATCGAGCGCAGCTTCCACGGCCGTCCCGCGGGCTTTCGCACCCACGCGCTGGTCTGCATGTCGACCGCGCTGCTGGTGCTGGTCAGCGTCTACGAGACGCGCTGGTTCCCCGGCCTGGCCCAGGGCCGCGTGGCGCTGGACCCGACGCGCATGGCGCAGGGCATCATGACCGGGATCGGCTTCCTCGGCGCCGGCACCATCATGAAGGAGGGCCTGTCGGTGCGCGGCCTGACCACCGCGGCGTCGATCTGGACCACCGCCGCGATCGGCATCCTGGTCGGCATCGGCTTCCTCTTCCCCGCGTTGCTCGCCACCGCGCTCACGCTCGGCACGCTGTCGCTGTTCCGCTGGATCGAGAACCGGATGCCGGCCCAGTTCTACGCGCAGTTCCACGTGCGCTTCGGCGCCGGGGAGCCGATGGACGAGCAGGCGATGCGGCGACTGCTGGCCGAGCACGGCTTCAGCATCGCCAACCTGAGCTATCGCCTCGACGCCGACGAGGACTACTTCGAGTACCGGATGACGATCCGCTCGAGCCGCGCGCTCGACGCCCAGGCGCTCAGCCGCCGCCTGAGCGCCGACCCGGCCGTCCGGCAGTTCCGGCTGGCGGCCACGGGGGACTGAGGAACCCGGGGATGTCCGGCGGCAGCCCGGCGGCCAGCGCGATCGACGGCCGGAGACCCGGCCGGCAAGAAAAAAGCCAGGCGGGAGGCCTGGCTTTCAAAACGATGGTGGAGCGGAGGAGGATCGAACTCCCGACCTTCGCATTGCGAACGCGACGCTCTCCCAGCTGAGCTACCGCCCCGAAGAGCGCGAATTATACACGGGTTGGCCGGGCCGGGCCTTCAGGCGTCGTTCGCGGCGCGCGCGCCGCAGGCGCCCTCGAGCACCCGCAGCAGCGACGAGGTATCGTCGCGCCCCCAGCCGCGGCCGACCAGCGCATTCAGCTGCTGCGAGACCGCCGCCGCCGCCGGCAGCGACAGGCCCAGCGCCTGGGTCGCCTGGACCACCAGGCCGAAATCCTTCTGGTGCAGCCGCGCCTCGATCCCGGCCGCGAAGTCGCGCGCGACCATCTTCGGGCCCATCAGGTCGAGCATCCGGCTGCCCGCCATGCCGGCCTGCAGCGCCGGCAGCATCCGTCCGGGATCGACGCCGTTGGCCGCGGCGAACAGCATCGCCTCGGCGATGCCCTCGATGTTGACCACCTGCACGATCTGGTTGCAGGCCTTCACGACCTGCCCGGCGCCGTGGCCGCCCACGTGCGTGATCGTCCGGCCCAGCCTCTCGAGCAGCGGGCGGGCCCGCTCGAGCACCGCCGCGTCTCCGCCGACGATGATCGACAGCGTCGCCTGCCGGGCGCCCGCCGCGCCGCCCGAGACCGGGCAGTCGAGCATCTCGACGCGCCGCTGCGCCAGGCGCTGCGCGAACTCGCGGGTCGCGGTCGCCGAGATCGTGGAGAAGTCGATGACGATGCTGCCGCCGGCCGCCGCGCCCGCCGCGCCATGCGCGCCGAACAGCACCGACTCGACGTCGGCGGTGGCGGTCACGTTGGTGCAGACGAACCCGGCCCCCGTCGCCGCTTCGGCCGGCGTGGCCGCGTAGCGCGCGCCGCGCGCGACCAGGGCCTCCACGGCTTCGCGCCGGCGCACGTGCACCGCGATCTCGTGGCCCGCGTCGAGCAGGTGCCCGATCATCGGCGCGCCCATCGCGCCCGCGCCGATGAATCCGATCTTCGCCATGGCTGTCCTCCTCCTGGAACGGGATCCGCGGGCGCAGCATAGCGCTTCCGGCGCGCCGGGCCGGCGCCCGCCTACCGCAGCCGCGCCACCTCGGCGCGAAACTCGCGCAGCACCTGCTCGGCGTTCGGCAGCCCGCGCGCCCGGGCGTCGACGGTCCACTTGCGCTCGAGCGGAGCCACCCTGGCGCGCAACTCGTCGAGGAAGCCCTTCCCCGCGACCGTGGTGCGCACGCCGGTGGCCTGCATCAGCGCGCTGCCGCGGCGATCGGCCTGGTCCCAGGCGCGGCCGAACAGCATCGCGGCATACTCGCCCGAGAGTCGCTCGATCGCGGCCTGGTCGTTCTTCGAGATGCGCTCCCACGCGGCCTGGTTCATCACGAAGGCGAAGCTGGTGTTGTACAAGCCGCCCGGAACCACGGTGCGGTGGCTGACCGCCTTCTCCAGGCGCAGCGACGACACCGACTCGGCGGGCGAGAAGCTGCCGTCGATCGCCCCGGCCGCGAGCAGGTCGAGCGTCTCCGAGGCCGGCTTCATCACCACGGCCGCGCCGATCGCCTTGCCGATCTCGCTCACCGTCCCGCCGTCGACCCGGAAGCGCAGGCCCGCGAGGTCCCCGAGCGACGCGACCGGCCTGCGCACGTTCAGGATCTGCCCCGGGCCGTGCGTGAACACCGCGATCACCTTCAGGCCGCGATGCTCGTTGAGCGCCGCGAGATGACGCACGAAGACGCGCTGGTAGGCGACCGACGCGATCTCGGCCGAATCGCCGGCGAAGGGCAGTTCCGCCACCTGGGCCAGCGGATAGCGGCCGGGCGTGTAGCCGTGCACCGAGAACGACAGGTCGGCCTGGCCATCCCGCACCGCGTCGAAGGTTCCCGGTGGCGGGCTCACGGGCTTGGGCAGCGCCGCGCAGCGCACCCGCTCGAAGGTCGCGCGCTCGACCTCGGCGCACCACCGGGTCTGCGATTGCGACAGCGGATGCGCGGACGGCAGCCAGCTCGAGGTGCGCAGCGTGACCGGCTGCGCCTGCGCGATGCCCGGCGCGCCGGCGAGGCCGGCGAGCGCGGACACGGCCAGCGCGAACGCGAGCGCGACGCGCGCGGCGCGACGCGAAAGTGCTCCCGGTGGCGCGACGATCCCCATCGGGCAAGGATAAGCGGAGCAGGCAGCCGGGGACCGCCCCGGAACGGCCCGGGGGCATCGGGATTTTCCCCAGCCCGCCGCCCCTCAGCGGCGCTGCATCAGCCGCTCGAGCGTGCGGCGATCGACATCCGGAACGAACAGCTCGATGAAGCTGAGCGCGAAGCCGCGCAGGAACGCGTCGCGACGCACTGCGAGCCGCACGTGGTTCATGCCGAACAGCCCGCCCGCCGACATCGCGACCAGGCCGCGATCCTGGCTCGCGTCGTAGCCGAGCCCGGTCATGATGCCGACCCCGAGGCCGAGCTTCACGTAGGTCTTGATCACGTCCGAGTCGATCGCGGCGAGCACGACGTCGGGCCGCAGCCCGGCGTCGGCGAAGGCGCGATCGATGCGCCGCCGGCCCGCGAATTCCTCGACGTAGGTCACCAGCGGATACTTCACCAGCGCCTGCAACGACAGCGGCTGCCCGGCCAGCGGATGCTTCGACGGCACCAGCGCGATGTGCTCCCACTCGAACGCCGGGATCGACACCAGCCCCTCGGCCTCTTCGGGCACCTCGGTGGCGATCGCGAAATCGACCTCGCGCGACAGCACCGAGCGGATGATCTGGTTCGGGCTGCCCTGGAGCAGCGTCAGGCGCACCGCCGGATAGCGCTTGCGGAACTCGGCGACGACGGCGGGCAGCACGTAGCGGGCCTGCGTGTGCGTGGTCGCGACGCGCAGCTCCCCGGCGTCGCGGGCGCGGAAATCCGCGGTCACCCGCTCGATGCCGTCGAGCTCGGCCAGCACGCGCTCGGCGCGCGCCAGCACCTCCTTGCCGGGCTCGGTCAGCCCGAGGATGCGCTTGCCGTGCCGCACGAAGACGTCCACGCCGAGCTCGGCCTCGAGCTCCAGGATCCCGCGCGACACCGCGGGCTGCGAGGTACCGATCGCCTGCGCGGCGCGCGTCAGGCTGAAGTGATGGTGCGCGGTCTCGCGCAGGAAGCGCAGCTGCTGGAGGTTCATCGCGTCAGCGGTGGCAGGATCGTTCCGGAAAGTACCGGTCGCAAAAGTAGCACGGCCCCGAGGGCAGCCAGCGCGGCACCGCATAGTAGCGCTCGCGCACGGCTTCGAGCACGCGATCGCGGTATGCCGGATAGCGAAAGCCCTGCCCTTCCACCAGCCGGAACACCGCGCCCCGGATCACGACCTCGCGCACCGCCAGGCGCTCGAAGAACGGCGCGTAGTCGTCCGTCGACACCTCCTTGCGCCGGACGATCAGGATGTCGCGCCCGTCCAGCGCGCGGAAGTCGGTCAGGATGTCGTCGTGGCGCGCATGGCTGGTCCCCGGGCCGAACACGAGGACGTGCTCGCCGAGCGCGTAGCCGATCGTGGCCGCCGGGGAGTAGCCGTCGGAGGCGATCGCATAGCGGCCGCGCCAGGGAGCGAGCGCACGGGCCAGCTCGTCGCCGTGAACCGTCATCACGATGCCCTGGTAGCTGTCCGAGGACCGGAAGGCCTCGGTCGGCACCAGCGCCAGCACGCCGATCAGCAGCCAGTGCGCCGCCGCGATCAGGCCCGCGACCACGGTCGCGACGGCGCGGGCGCGCGCCCCCGCCGACAGCATGAACCAGACGATCGCCGGCAGCACGAAGCTGGCGAGCCAGTGCAGGCCGATCGTCTTCGCCAGCGACAGCAGCGCGAAGATCGCGAGCGGCACCAGGGCCAGCCAGCGCAGGCTGCCGCGCGGGTCCGGCGCGCCCGGCGCATCTCCCGGCCCCCGCCCCGCGCCGGCCGCCGCCGTCCCCACCGCCGCCGTCCCCACCGCCGGCGTCATCCCCGCCGCCGGCGTCCCGTCGCCACGGCCGGTCACGAGACGCCAGGCCACCGTCGGCGTGAGCACGTACGACACGCTGAGCAGGTACAGCAGCGGGGTGCGCCAGGAGAGCCCGGCATCGCCGTGGCGATTCACCAGGTTGAACATCAGGTTGGGCCAGCAGTTCTGGGCGTTCCACGCGACCTGGATCGCCGCGGCCGGCAGCGAGCCGATCACCACCCAGGCGAGCCCCGCCAGCGCGCGGCGGTCGGGGCGGCGCAGCAGGTCGAGGCAGATCGCGATCGCGAGCAGGCCGGCGAAATACTTCGACAGCAGCGCGCCGCCCAGCGCCAGGCCGGCCAGCAGGAAATCGGCCGCGCGCCCGGTGCGCCGGGCGCGCAGGTACGACGCCACGGTCAACGCGGCGAAGAGCATCAGCGGGATGTCGGTCGTGATCGCGACGTTCCACGCGTTCAACGGCACCAGCAGCAGCAGGGTGGCCCCGTTCCAGGCCAGCGCCTCGCCGTGCCGGCGCAGCAGCCGCCAGCCGATCGCGGCCACCAGCGGCGGCGCCGCCAGCGCCGGCAGGCGCAGCACGAACGGGTGGCCGGAGATCGCATCGAGCGCCGCGAGCCACCAGCCGATCATCGGCGGATGATCGTAGAAGCCCCAGGCGGGATGACGGCCCCACATCAGGAAATAGGCCTCGTCGCTGGTGAACGGCAGCGCGGCGGCGAACCATGCCCGCAGCGCGGTCAGCACCACCAGGACGGCGAGGAAGCCGCGCCGGGCGGCCGGCGCGTCGGCCGACAGGCGTTCGACGGCAGCGATCATGCGGAAGCGGCCGGCCCGCGGCGCACCGGCAAAAAAAACGGCGCACATCGCTGTGCGCCCCGAAACGGCAGCATCGCTGCCCCTCCTCCTCGATTCTTCCTGGCCGGCCGCGTCGAAGCACCCCGGCGCCGACGCCCGCGGATCGGGGGCCATCCTAATGCAGTCGGGGCGGTCGCGTCCATCGGAATCTTCCCTGCCGGGCGGCCAGCCGCATCGCGCCGGGGCCGGCGCCGGGGCGGCGGGGCGCTCGCGGCCACGCTCAGCGCGCCCGGTCGACCCAGACCAGCATGCCGAGCGCCAGCACGAAGACGCCGAGGCTCGGGATGCTGACCGACAGCAGCGGCGGCCAGGTGTTCAGCAGGCCGAGATGCGAGAACAGCCCGTTGAGGAAATGGAACGCGATCCCGAGCATGATGCCGGCGAAGACCTTGTAGCCGATCCCGCCGGCGCGCGCCTGCAGGTACGCGAACGGCAGCGCGAGCGCCATCATGACGACCACGGCCAGCGGATAGATCAGTTTCTTCGCCAGGGCGATCTCGTACTGCCCGGAGTTCTGGCGGTTCTCCTGCAGGTGCCGCACGTAGCGATACAGGTTGAGCGCCGACATCCGGTCCGGCTGGACCAGCAGCACCCCGAGCAGCGCCGGCGTGAGATCGCTGCGCCAGAGACGCTCGTCCGGACGCGCCTGCTCGGCGCGCAGCATCGGCGCGTCGGCGTCGGCGCCGGCCAGCGCCTCGACGAAGCGCGTCGCATCGACTCCGGCGAGGCGCCAGGCATCGGGCGGGGCGTAGCGCGCCGTGCGCGCATGGACGATCTCGGACAGCCGCATCTCGGCATCGAACTCGTAGACGCGCACGTCGCGCAGCGTGCCGTCGGGCAGCAGCTCGCCGATGTTGACGAAGCGCAGCCGCTCGACCCCGCCTCCGGCGCCGCGCACCGAGTCCTTCAACCACAGGCCCGACCGGAACTGCCCGGCCACCGAGGCGCCGATGGCCGACAGCCGCAACTGCTGCGCCAGCCGCTCGGCCGCCGGCGACAGGCCCTCGCCCACCGCCGCGGTCAGGACCGCGATCACCAGGCCGATGCGAGCCACCGTCGCGAGGGCCTGGCGGCGCCCGAGCCCGGCCGCGCGCATCGCGGTGAACTCCGAGCTGGCGGCGAACTGCGCCAGCGCGTAGATGGTGCCGATCAGCGCCACGATCGGCATCAGCTCGTAGACGTGCGCCGGCAGCCCGAGCAGCACGAACGCGAACGCGTGCTGCAGGCGGTAGCCGCCGCGGCCGATGTCGTCGAGCTCGTTGATGAAATCGAAGAAGGCGAACAGCGCCAGGAACCCGAACAGCACGAACACCAGCGCGGCCACGATCTGCCGCCCGAGATAGGCGCGCAGCGTCCTCATGCCCGCAACACCAGGCGGCGCAGCGTCCAGCGCGGCAGCGTCATGCGGCGCCAGAACAGCACGCCCGTCAGCACGAGGACCACCGCGTGCAGCACCCAGGCGCCGACCGAGAACGAGAGCCGGCCGCTGGCGATCCAGGCCTGCATCAGCGAGCTCAGGTTGCTGTAGGTGACGTACAGCAGCAGCGCCAGCAACAGGTTGATCGAGCGGCCGATGCGCGGGTTGATCGCCGACAGCGGGATCGCCAGCAACGCGAGCAGCACCGCCGAGACCGGCAGTCCGATCCGCCAGGCGAGCTCGCCCAGGTGTCGCGGAATGGGGTCGCGAAGCAGGTCCAGGGTCGACTTCGCCTTGGCCCGCTGGTCGGAAAGCGTCGGGTTGCGCGGCTCGAGCCGCAGCCCGTAGCGCTCGAACTCCATCAGGCGGAAGTCCGGCCGCCCTTCGGTGCCGTCGTAGCGGCGCCCGTCCTCGAGCACCAGGAAGCGCCCGCCGTCGCGGTCGTTCTCGACGCGACCGCTGCGCGACACGACCACCGTGAGGTCGTCGCCGCGCCGCTGCGTCACGAACACGTTGCGCACCTCGGTCTGGGTGTCGTTCAGCTCCTCGACGAAGAACACCCGGTTGGCCGACACCGACTCCCGGAACCGCCCGGCCGAGACCTGGGAGATGTCCTCGCGCTGGGCGAAGCGCTGCTGGTACTCGCTCGCCTGGCGCTCGGCCCACGGCGAGACGAGGAGCGCGATCAGCGCCACCGCCAGCGCGACCGGGCCGGCGAAGCCCAGCACCGGGCGCACCCAGGCGCCGAGGCTCTGCCCGCTCGCGAACCAGATCACCATCTCCGAATCGCGATAGGCGCGGGTGAGCGACATCAGCACCGCGATGTAGATCGTGAGCACCAGCAGGACCGGGAGGACGGTGATCGCGTTGAAGGCGATCAGCGGCAGGACGCTGCCGGTATCGACGCGCCCGCCGGCCGCGCGCCCGAGGAGCCGGATCAGCGACGTCGTCAGCATGATGACGAACAGGGTCGCGAAAACGGTGCCGGCGAGGTTGACGAGGTCGCGCCGGAGCGCCTTCTGGAAGAGCATAGCCTCGTATAATCGGCCGGATCGATACCGGAAAGAGCGAGCGATGCAATTTAGCACAAGGACCACCTCCCCCGGACGCATGCGCGCGGGATGCGCATTGGTGCCGGTCATCTCGGGCAAGGAACTCACCGCCGGCGGCAAGGAGCTCGACGCCGCGCACGGCGGACGGCTCGCCCGGGCCATCCGGTCCGGCGACCTCCCGGCGAAGGCCGGGGCGACGCTGCTGGTGGGGCTCGACGGCGCGCTGCCGCGGGTGCTCCTGGTGGCCACCGGCGAGGCGCCGGAGCTCGGCGAACGCGCGTTCGCCGAGGCCACGCGCGGCGCGCTCAGGGCGGCGGGGCAACTGGCCGCCGACGAAGTGGTCTCGCTGCTCCACGAAGCACCGGTCGCCGGGCGCGACCTCGCCTGGAAACTGCGGGCGCAGGTGCTGATCGGCCGTGAGATCGCCTATCGCTTCGACGTGCTCAAGACCTCCGGCAAGAACGAGGCGGTGCGCCCGAAGCGGGTCGTCCTGGCGGCGGCCGCCGGCGTGTCGGCGGCGGTGGCCCAGGCCACGGCGATCGCCAACGGCGTCGACATGGCGAAGGATCTCGGCAACCTGCCGGCCAACCATTGCACCCCGACGCATCTGGCCGACGTCGCGCGCAAGATGGCGCGCGAGCTCGGGCTCCAGGTCGAGGTGCTCGATGCGCGCCAGATGCAGGCGCTGAAGATGGGCGCCCTGCTGTCGGTCGCGCGCGGCTCGGAGCAGCCCCCGAAGCTGATCGTGCTGCGCTACCGTGGCGCCGGCGCCAGGCAGCCGCCGGTCGCGCTGATCGGCAAGGGCATCACCTTCGACACCGGCGGCATCTCGCTCAAGCCCGCACCCGAGATGGACGAGATGAAGTACGACATGTGCGGCGCAGCCTCGGTGCTGGGCACGATGCGCGCGGTCGCCGAGCTCGGGCTGAAGATCAACCTCGTGGTGGTGGTGCCCACCACCGAGAACATGCCGAGCGGACGCGCCACGAAGCCGGGCGACGTGGTCACGAGCATGTCGGGGCAGACCATCGAGATCCTGAACACCGACGCCGAGGGCCGGCTGATCCTCTGCGACGCCCTCACCTACGTGCAGCGCTTCAAGCCCGGCACGGTGATCGACGTGGCGACGCTGACCGGCGCCTGCGTGATCGCGCTCGGGCACCATCATTCCGGCCTGTTCTCGCCCGACGACGCGCTGGCGGCCGAGCTGCAGCAGGCCGGCCGCGAGATCGGCGACAGCTGCTGGCGCATGCCGCTCGACGACGCCTACCAGGACCAGCTCAAGTCGCCGTTCGCCGACATGGCGAACATCGGCGGCCGGCCGGCGGGATCGGTCACGGCCGCCTGCTTCCTGTCGCGCTTCGCCAAGGGCTACGACTGGGCCCACCTCGACATCGCCGGCACCGCCTGGCGGTCGGGCGCCGCCAAGGGCGCCACCGGGCGGCCGGTGCCGCTGCTCGCCAGCTTCCTGCTGGCGCGCGCCAAGGGCTGAGCCCTTGACCCGCGTCGACTTCCACTTCAACGCGCCCGACAAGCTGCGCTACGGGTGCCGGCTGGTGCGCAAGATCTACCGGGCGCGCCGCAGGGTGCTCGTGTGGTGCGACGACGCGGTCCGGCTGGCCGAGTTCGACCGCATGCTCTGGACCTTCTCGCAGCACGACTTCATCCCGCACGTGGGCGCCGCTGACCCGCTGGCGGCCGACACCCCGGTGCTGCTCGCGGCCCAGTCCGCCGAGACGCCGTTCCACGAGGTGCTGGTCAACCTCGGCAGCGCGACGCCACCGATGTTCAGCCGCTTCGACCGCCTGATCGAGGTGGTGGCCGCCGACGCGGCCGATCGCGGCGCGGCGCGCGAGCGCTGGCGCTTCTACCGCGACCGCGGCTACCCGCTCGAGCGCCACGACCTGGCGGCCGACGGAGCGGCCGGATGAAGGACGGCCGGATGAGGGACGGCGAGACCAGCATGGACGACGATCTCGAACGGCTGGCGGGACAGCTGCGTGCGGCCGCCGCCGGGACACCCGGGCCGGCGGACCCGAACGACGACGCGATCCCGATGCTCACCGAGGTGCTCGAGGTTCCCCGCTACGACCGCAGCGAGCTGCCGCGCTCGCTGTCCGAGCTCGACTGGGCTCAGCTGGCGATGCGAGTACGCGAGAACGTGCTCGAGGGCCTGCTGGGGCGCCCCGACGCGCTGCTCGACCCCCAGTTGCGCGCCAGCCTGCAGGCGGTGATCGGGCGCGCCACCGAATCGCTGGCGGCCGACCTCGGCGCGGTGCTCGAGCACGCGATCCGCGACCTGGTCGCGCGCGCGGTCGAGGAGGAAATCACGCGGGTCCACGACGAGGTCGTCCGCGTGCGCGGCGGCGCCGCGCCGGACGCCGGCTGAGCGGCGGCGGCGGCAGCAGCAGCAGGCCCGGGCGCACCGCTATACTTCCCAGCCCCTTCGAAGACTTGCGAACATGACCGCTGCGAACTCCCCCGCCGGCTCGCCGGACGCCTCCGACGCGCTCGCGAAGAGCTTCGAGCCCGCCGGCATCGAGGCGCGCTGGTACCCGATCTGGGAGTCACGCGGCCACTTCGGCGCCGGCGCTGCGCCCGGCGCCGAGCCGTTCTCGATCCAGCTCCCGCCGCCGAACGTTACCGGCACGCTCCACATGGGCCATGCGTTCAACCAGACGGTGATGGACGCGCTGACCCGCTACCACCGGATGCGCGGCGCGAACACCCTGTGGCTGCCGGGCACCGATCACGCGGGCATCGCGACGCAGATCGTGGTCGAGCGCCAGCTCGACGCCCAGGGCATCTCGCGGCACGACCTGGGCCGCGAGCGCTTCGTCGAGCGGGTCTGGGAATGGAAGCAGCAATCCGGCTCGACGATCACCGGCCAGATGCGCCGCATGGGCGCCTCGACCGACTGGTCGCTCGAGTACTTCACGATGGACCCGAAGCTGTCCGAGGTCGTGAAGGAGGTGTTCGTGCGGCTGCACGAGCAGGGGCTGATCTACCGCGGCAAGCGCCTGGTGAACTGGGACCCGGCCCTGCTCACCGCGGTCTCCGACCTCGAGGTCGTGAGCGAGGAGGAGGAAGGCCAGCTCTGGCAGATCCGCTACCCGCTCGCCGACGGCAGCGGCGCGATCACCGTGGCCACCACGCGCCCCGAGACCCTGCTCGGCGACACCGCGGTGATGGTCCATCCCGAGGACGAGCGCTACGCGTCACTGGTGGGCAAGTCGGTGCTGCTGCCGCTCTCGGGCGAGGCGGCCGACCCGGCTTTCGACGGCGCCGGCCTCCCGATCGGCGCGATTGCCCGGCGCGGCAAGGCGCTCGGCTGGCGCGAGATCCCGATCGTCGCCGACGCCTACGTCGAGCGCGAGTTCGGCACCGGCGCGGTCAAGGTGACGCCGGCGCACGATTTCAACGACTACGCGGTGGGCCAGCGCCACGGGCTGCCGATGATCGGCGTGCTGACGCTCGACGCCCGCATCAACGAGAACGCGCCGCCGAAGTACCGCGGACAGGACCGCTTCGACGCGCGCCGCGCGATCGTCGCCGACCTCGAGGCGCTCGGCCTGCTCGACTCGGTCAAGGCCCACCGGATGATGGTCCCGCGGGGCGACCGCACCAACGCGATCATCGAGCCGATGCTCACCGACCAGTGGTTCGTCGCGATGAGCAAGCCGGCGCCGGCCGGCTCGCTGCTGGCGGGCCGAAGCATCGCGCAGCGCTCCCTCGAGGTCGTCGCCGACGGCTCGATCCGCTTCATCCCCGAGAGCTGGACCGCGACCTACAACCACTGGCTCACCCACATCCAGGACTGGTGCATCTCGCGCCAGCTCTGGTGGGGTCACCAGATCCCGGCCTGGTACAAGGCCGGCGCCGACGGGCAGCCGATCCACGACGGCACGGTGTTCGTCGCCCGCGACGACGCCGACGCGCGCGCGCAGGCCGCCGCCGCCGGCTGGCCCGGCCCGCTGGTACGCGACGCCGACGTCCTCGACACCTGGTTCTCGTCGGCGCTGGTGCCGTTCTCCAGCCTGGTCGACCCGCGGCAGCCGTTCCGCGACGGGCAGCCGAACCTGCTGCCGCGGCTCGCGCAGTTCCTGCCCTCGTCGGTGCTGGTCACCGGCTTCGACATCATCTTCTTCTGGGTCGCGCGCATGGTCATGATGACCCTCGCGTTCACCGGCCAGGTGCCGTTCCGGCACGTCTACGTGCACGCGCTGGTGCGCGACGCCGAAGGCCAGAAGATGTCCAAGAGCAAGGGAAACACGCTCGACCCGATCGACCTGATCGACGGCATCGCGCTCGACGCGCTGGTGGCCAAGCGCACCTACGGGCTGATGAACCCGAAACAGGCGTCGTCGATCGAGAAGCGCACCCGCAAGGAGTATCCGGACGGCATCCCGGCGTTCGGCGCCGACGCGCTGCGCTTCACCTTCGCGTCCCTGGCGGGCCCCGGGCGCAACATCAATTTCGACCTGAACCGCTGCGAGGGATACCGCAACTTCTGCAACAAGCTGTGGAACGCCACGCGCTTCGTGCTGATGAACTGCGAGGGGCACGACTGCGGCTTCGGCCCGCACCGGGCCGACGAGTGCGGGCCGGGCGGGTCTCTCGACTTCGGGGCGCCCGATCGCTGGATCGTCTCGCTGATGCAGCGGACCGAGGCCGAGGTGGAGCGGCACTTCGACGACTATCGCTTCGACCTCGCCGCGCGCGCGATCTACGAGTTCGTCTGGAACGAGTACTGCGACTGGTACCTCGAGCTGGCCAAGGTGCGGATGCAGGAGGCCGCCGCCGATCCGGCCGCCGCGGCGCGGGCGCGCGCCACGCGACGCACGCTGCTGCGCGTGCTCGAGGCGGTCCTGCGCCTGGCGCATCCGATCATCCCGTTCATCACCGAGGAGCTGTGGCAGAAGGTCGCGCCGCTCACGCTGCGCTACGGCGAGCGCGGCGCGCAGACGCTCTCGGGCGCGGCGCTGGACGAGGCGCTCGCGCAGCGACGCCACTCGATCATGACGCAGCGCTACCCGCGCTCCGAGCCCGACCGCATCGACGAAGCCGCCGAGCGCTGGGCCGCGGAGCTGAAGGCGATGGTCGACGCCTGCCGCGCGCTGCGCGGCGAGATGGGCATCTCGCCGGCGCAGCGGCTGCCGCTGGTCGCGGCCGGCGACGCCGCGCGGCTCGCCGACCACGCCCCGTACCTGCGCGCGCTGGCCCGCCTCGATGCCGTCGAGATCGTGGCCGAGCTGCCCGCCGGCTCGGTGGCGCCGGTGCAGATCGTCGGCGACACGCGCCTGATGCTGAAGATCGAGATCGACGTCGGCGCCGAACGCCAGCGCATCGACAAGGAGATCGCGCGCGTCGAGGGCGAGATCCGCAAGGCCGAGGCGAAGCTGGGCAACGCCAGCTTCGTCGAGCGCGCGCCGGCCGCCGTGGTCGAGCAGGAGCGCGGCCGCGTCGCCGCCTTCGCCGCGACGCTCGAGAGGCTGCGCGAGCAGCGGGCGCGGCTCGGCTAAGGGGCCGATTCAGGGGCCGATTCAGGGGCCGGTTCGATCCGGATCGTCTCGAAGTGACGCGGAACGAAGACGCGGCTTCCCGGCGCCGCGGTTTTCACTTCCTGCACGAAGGCTTCCGCCTGCCGGAGCTGCTCGTCCTGCGGCGCGCCGTAGGGGACCGACTGGGCATCCCAGTGCGTCGCCAGGACGACCCCGGGCAGCCCGAGCGCGCGCATCAGGCGTCCGGTGTAGTCGTAGACCTGCGTGCGCCAATGGGCCGACGGGATCAACGCGACGCTCGGGCGCAGGGCCGCCATCTCGAGCTCGATGTAGTTCATCGAGCACAGCGCCAGGATCCGGTGCCCGCGGAAGCGGACCAGGTAGCCGAAGGTGCCGCCCTCGTTGTAGTCGCGCAGGCGCAGGGGGGCCTTCACGTCGCGGGGCACGGTGGCGGAACTGAAGTAGCGGCAGTTGTCCAGCGTCGAGTACGGGCTGGGAATGTTCAGCGACGAATGCAGGCTCGGGAGCGCCTTGACCGACAGCGCGCCGAACTCGTAGTCCTCGCCGCCCTTCACCGGGACCAGCTGGCGCTCCGGCACGCCGCTCGCGCGGGCGACGTTGGTCGTGCTCTCGCTGCCGACCACGATCGCGCCCGTCCTCGTCGCGATGTACGGCATGTCCATGCAATGGTTGAAATGGGTGTGCGAGACCAGGATGAAATCGGCGGCGTCGACGTGCCGGTCGATGGTGGCCGTGTCGGACGGCAGGACGTCGTCCATCCCGTAGACCGGCCGCGGATCGTCGGTCGGGGGCGGGAACGACTTCGCGAAGACATGCACCGTCCGGAGCCGTGAGAAATACGGATCCAGGAGCAGCGTGGTCTTGCCGTCGGTGATCTTCCAGCCGGCGGCCCCCAGGTGGGTGAACTGCAGGGCTGCGGCCGGTTCGGCGGCGCTGGTGCTCATCTCGTCCCTCTCGTGCCGGAGCGGCTTCAGTCGATCGTGATCTTCGCCGCCTTGACGATGCGAGACCACTTGTCGATCTCCGCACGCAACAGCACGGCGAATTCCTGCGGGGTATTGGTGAGGGGTTCGGCGCCCTGTTTCTGGAGCGCCTCGCGCACCGCGGGCATGGCCACCACCTGATGGATGGCCTCGCTCAGCCGCTGCACCACCGGCTGGGGCGTGCCTGCCGTGGTGAACACGCCGAACCAGGGCGCCATCTCGTAGTCCGGCAGCCCGGATTCGGCGATGGTCGGCACGTCGGGCAGCGCTTGCGAGCGCTGGCGCGTCGTCACCGCGAGGACCCGCAGCTTGCCCGCCTTGACCATCGGCATGACGGACGGAACGGCGGCGAACATCAGCTGGATCTGTCCGCCGGCCAGGTCGGCGACGGCCGGGGCGGTGCCCTTGTACGGAACGTGCAGCATGTCGATCCCGGCGAGCGACTTGAAGAGCTCTCCGGACAGGTGCAGGGTCGTGCCGTAGCCGCCGGAGCCGTACTGCAATGCGTTGGGGCGCTGCTTGCCGTAGGCGATCAGCTCCGTCACGCTGCGCGCCGGCAATTGCGGGTTCACCACCAGCGCGCTGGGAACCATCGCCACCATGGAAACCGGCGCCAGGTCGCGCAGCACATCGAACGGCAGGCGGGCATAGACCGCGGGATTCATCGCCTGCGGACCGGTGGAGCCCATCAACAGCGTGTAGCCGTCGGGCTCGGCCTTGGCGGTGACCTCGGTGCCGATGTTGCCGCCGGCGCCGGGGCGATTCTCCACCACGACCGGCTGGCCCAGCACGCTCCCCAGGCTCTCGGCGACGGCGCGCGCGACGATGTCGTTGGGACCGCCCGGGGGAAAGCCGACGACCATGCGTACCGGCTTGGTCGGATAGGTCTGTGCCCACGCGGCCGGAACCAGCAGGGCGGCGACCAGTCCCAGTGCGAGCAGGTGCAAACGGCGAATCATCTCGACTCCTTCCGCGCCGGTCACGGATGGCGCGCTCGTATCACGACGGTTCGGCCGGCTCGTCTACAATCGAACGATCGCGGATGACGGGGCCGGCACATGAGGGTGTTGCCACCCTGAATCTATCTTGAGTCCCGCCGTCGATCAACGTGCCATTCCATGAACTGGACCTCACTTTCCGTTTCCGGGCGCCAGCCGGTGCTGGCCCGCAACGTCGTCGCGACCTCGCAACCGCTGGCGGCGCAGGCCGGCGCGGCCGCGTACGCCCGCGGCGGCAACGCCATCGACGCAGCGCTGGCGGCGGCGATCACGCTGACGGTCGTCGAACCGACCATGAACGGCATCGGCGGCGATGCGTTCGCGCTGGTCTGGGACGGCCACGCGTTGCACGGGCTGAACGCCTCGGGACGCGCACCGGCGGCTTGGCATCCGGACCGGTTCGCCGGCCGGCCCGCGATGCCCACGACCGGCTGGGACAGCGTCACCGTCCCGGGCGGCGTGTCGGCATGGATCGCCCTGTCCGAGCGCTTCGGCGCATTGCCGTTCGAAGACCTGTTCGTCGATGCGATACGCCATGCGCGCGACGGATTCCCGGTCAGCCCGGTGATTGCCCGGCAGTGGGCGCAGGCGGTCCCGGCGCTGGGCGACCAGCCCGGCTTCGGCGCGTTCCTGTTGCAGGGCCGGGCCCCGCGCGTCGGCGAACTGTGGCGCATGCCCGAGCAGGCCGACACGCTGGCGGACATCGCGCGAACCCGGGGCGAGAGCTTCTACCGGGGCCGGCTCGCCCAGGCCATCGCCGGGTTCTCGGCGACGCACGGCGCGGCGCTCGGCGCCGACGACCTCGCGGCCCACCGCTGCGAATGGGTGACGCCGATCGCGGTCGATTACCTCGGGTACCGGATCCACGAGATCCCGCCCAACGGCCAGGGCATCGCGGCGCTGATCGCGCTGGGCCTGCTCGCGCGCCTGCCTCATCGCGAGACCCGGCCCGGCTCCGCGGAACGCATGCACCTGGAGATCGAGGCGATGCGCATGGCGTTCTCCGACCTGTACGCGCACGTCGGCGACCCCGGGCACATGCGGACCGACCCCGCGATGCTGCTCGATCCGGCCTACCTGGACCGGCGCGCGCAAGGCATCGAGCTTCGCGCCGCGGGCCGCTATCCCGCGGGCCTGCCCGCCGGCGGCGGCACCGTGTACCTGTGCACCGGCGATGCCCGGGGACGCATGGTTTCCTTCATCCAGTCGAACTACAAGGGCTTCGGCTCGGGCGTGGTCGTGCCCGGCACGGGCATCGCCCTGCACAATCGCGGCATGGGTTTCGTGACGACGCCGGGTCATCCGAACCAGGTCGGGGGCGGCAAGAAACCGCTCCACAGCATCATCCCGGCCTTCATCACGCGTGCCGGCGCGCCGGTCATGGCCTTCGGCGTCATGGGGGGCAACATGCAGGCGCAGGGCCACGTGCAGATGGCGGTTCGCCATCTCGCGGAAGGGCTGCATCCCCAGGCATGCTCCGACGCCCCGCGCTGGCGCATCGACGAGGCCGGCGACCTGCTGGTCGAGTCGAGCCTCGCGCCCGAGGTCGTGCAGGCCCTCGCGGCGATGGGTCACCAGCCGCGCGTCGCCGCGCCCGACAGCCTCGATTTCGGCAGCGCGCAGCTGGCGCTGCGGCTCGATGCCGCAACGACCGGAAGCGCCGATGCGGTCTATGCGGCCGGATCGGACCACCGGCGCGACGGACAGGCCGTGGGCTGCTGACGGCGCCCGGATGCCCGACCGGATCCGGATATCGGTACGCGGATATCGATATACGGAACCGAACCGATCGATCGCGGCGCGCGGATGTTAAAATCCGCCCGGATGGCACGCGATTCGAATCTCTGGATGCGCTTCCGGCATGATGGACGCGCCGGTTTTGGCCTGCTCGACGGCGAACATGTCGCCGTGCACGACGGCGACATGTTCGGCGCCTGCCGACCGACCGGGGAACGGTTGCGCGCCGACTCGATCGAGTGGCTTGCGCCGAGCCAGCCGTCGAAGTTCATCTGCATCTGGAACAACTTCCACGCGGCCGCGGCGAAGCAGGGGCTGGCGATTCCCGCGGAGCCGCTGTACCTGATCAAGGGCGCCAATGCCTATTGCGCCCACGGGCAACCGATCCGCGTGCCGGCCTCGTACGACGGCCGGGTCGTCTACGAAGGCGAGCTCGGCATCGTGATCGGCCGGCGCTGCGCGAACGCCGCGCCCGACGAGGCGGCGCGAGCGATCTTCGGCTACACCTGCGTCAACGACGTCACCGCGATCGAGATCGTCGGCCGCGACGCGGCGTTCGCGCAATGGACGCGCGCAAAGAGCTTCGACACCTTCGGCGTGTTCGGGCCGGTGGTCGCGACCGGGATCGATCCGTCCGGGCTCTCGGTGCGCACGCTGCTCGGCGGACGGGAGCGCCAGAACTTCCCGGTGGCCGACATGATCTTCCCGCCCGCGCAGCTGGTCAGCCTGATCTCGCGCGACATGACGCTCGAGCCCGGCGACCTGATCGCCTGCGGGACCTCGCTGGGGGTGCTGCCGATGAAGGCGGGAAACGTCGTCGAGGTGTCGATCGACGGCATCGGCGTGCTGCGCAACGAATACCGGCAGGGATGAGGCCGAGCGAATGAGAATCGCGGTGGTGGGAGCCGGCTCGATCGGCGGTTACCTCGGAGCGCGGCTGGCGCTCGCCGGTGAGGAAGTGACCTTCATCGCGCGCGGCGCCAACCTCCAGGCGATCGACGCGCAGGGCTTCCGGCTGATCGAGGAAGACGGGACCGAGCGGGTCGCGCGCGAGGTGCGCGCGGTGCAGAAGACGACCGACGCCGGACCGCAGGACTTCGTGCTGCTGGCGCTGAAGGCACAGCAGGTCGGCGCGCTGGCCGCCGACCTGCCGGCGATGTTCGGGCCCGACACCGCGGTGGTCACGCTGCAGAACGGCATCCCGTGGTGGTACTTCCACAAGCTGGGCGGCGAGTTCGACGGACGCCCGGTGAAGTCGGTCGATCCCGACGGCGCGATCGCCGCGGCGATTCCCAGCGAGCGGATCATCGGCTCGGTCGTCTACCCGGCCTCGGAGCTGGTCGCGCCGGGTGTCGTCAGGGTCATCGAGGGCAACCGCTTCTCGCTGGGCGAGCCCGACAACGGCAAGTCGGAGCGCGCGCAGCGCATCTCCGACGCGCTGACGCGCGCGGGCTTCAAGGCGCCGGTCTCGTCGGACCTGCGCTCGGAAATCTGGCTCAAGCTGTGGGGCAACCTGACCTTCAACCCGGTGAGCGCGCTCACGCACGCGTCGCTGGCGGCGATCTGCCGCTTCCCGGCCACGCGCGCGCTGGCCGCCGAGATGATGGCCGAGGCCCGGAGCGTCGCCGAGAAGCTCGGCGTGCGTTTCCGCATCACGATCGACAAGCGCATCGCCGGCGCCGAGGCGGTGGGCGAGCACAAGACCTCGATGCTGCAGGACGTCGAGCACGGACGGCCGCTGGAGCTCGACGCGCTGCTCGGGTCGGTGATCGAGCTCGCGCGCATCACCGGCACGCCGACGCCGCACTGCGACGCGGTCTACGCCTGCACGTCGCTGCTGGGCGCGACGCTCGCGGCGGGCAAGGGACGACTGCGGCTGCAGCCGCTCGAATGAAGAAAGCGCGCGGGCGCGAGCGGCGCGCCCGCCGCGGTGCACGATCCGCCGCCGATTCCGGAACGAGGAACGCATGAGCCGAACACTGAAGGATGCAATCGCCGCGGGCGCCGACGACGCGGTCGCCCTGACCGCCCCCGGCGGCGTGCCGCTGACGTTCGGGGCGCTGCGCGCCCTGATGGCCTCGGCCGTCGCGACGCTCAACGCGCTCGGGATCGGTCGCAACGACCGCGTGGCGATCGTGCTCCCCAACGGCCCCGAAATGGCCACCGCGTTCCTGTCGATCGCCGCCGGAACCACCTCGGCGCCGCTCAACCCGGCCTACCGGACCGACGAGTTCGAGTTCTATCTCGCCGACCTCGGCGCGCGGGCGCTGGTCGTCGAAGCCGGCAGCACCTCGCCGGCGATCGAGGTGGCGCGCCGGCTCGGCGTGCGCGTGGTCGAGCTGCACCCGTTCCCGCAGCGCGGCGCCGGCAGCTTCGAGCTGCGCGACGCCACCGACACGCCCGCGCGCCCCGCCGCCGAGGGCGGGTTCGCGCACGAAGACGACATCGCGCTGGTGCTGCACACCTCGGGCACCACCTCGCGGCCCAAGATCGTGCCGCTGTCCCAGCGCAACGTCTGCGCGTCGGCGCGCAACATCCGCGGATTCCTTTCGCTGTCGGCGACCGATCGCGGGCTGAACATCATGCCGCTGTTCCACATCCACGGCCTGGTCGCCGGCGTGCTGGCGCCGCTGTCGGCGGGCGGGCAGGTCTGCTGCACGCCCGGGTTCAACGCGCTCAAGTTCTTCGGCTGGATGGAGGAATTCCGCCCGACCTGGTACACGGCGGTGCCGACGATGCACCAGGCGATCCTCGGCCGCGCGACGCACAACCGGACGGTGATCGCGGCCAACCCGCTGCGCTTCATCCGCTCGTCGTCCTCGGCGATGCCGCCGCAGGTGATCCGCGAGATCGAGGCGGCGTTCGGCGCGCCGCTGGTCGAGGCCTACGGCATGACCGAAGCCGCCCACCAGATGGCTGCCAACCCGCTGCCGCCGCGCGCCCGCAAGCCGGGCACGGTCGGCGTCGCGGCGGGCCCGGAGGTCGCGATCATGGACGATGCCGGTCGCCTGCTCGGGGCCGGCGAGGTCGGCGAGATCGTGATCCGGGGCGAGAACGTGACGCGTGGCTACGAGAACAACCCGAAGGCCAATGGCGAGGCGTTCACGAACGGCTGGTTCCGGACCGGCGACCAGGGGACGCTCGACGCCGAAGGCTACCTCGCGATCACCGGCCGGCTGAAGGAGATCATCAACCGCGGCGGCGAGAAGGTGTCGCCGCGCGAGGTCGACGAAGTCCTGATGGATCACCCGGCGGTGGCGCAGGTCGTCACCTTCGCGGTTCCGCACGACAAGCTCGGCGAGGACGTGGCGGCCGCGGTCGTCCTGCGCGAAGGCGCGGAGCTCACCGAGAAAGCGCTGCGCGAGTTCGCCGCCGCCCGGCTGGCCGACTTCAAGGTGCCGCGCAAGCTGCTGTTCATGACCGAGATCCCGAAAGGCGCGACCGGCAAGCTGCAGCGCATCGGGCTCGCCGCGAAACTGGGCCTGGCCTGAGGCTGCCGGGCCCGGCCTGGCTCCCCGGGCAGGCGGCCGCCGCCGCGCCGGGCGGCGGACCGGCGCGCGCGGCCGCCCTCAGGCGCTGCCCTGCTCCGGCAACGACCGGACCGGCAGGTCGACGAACTCGAACGGCAGGTCGCGCGCGCGCATCCAGTCGGCGACGGCCAGGCCGGTTCCCGCGCGCCATGGCCTGAGCCGCTCGGGCGCCACCATCCGGTACTCGACCAGTTCCTCGGACAGCCGCACCTCGCCCGAGGCGATCACGTGGTAGGCGACGATCAGCTCGTTCTTGCGCGTGAAATCGTAGACGCCGATGAGCGTGCTGCGCTCGACGTCGAGATTGGTTTCCTCCTTGACCTCGCGCGCGATGCCCTCCAGCGGCGTCTCGCCGGCCTCGAGGAAGCCCGTGATGAGCGCGAACGTCTTCGGCGGCCATGCGGCGTTGCGCGCGAGCAGGATGTGATCGCCGACCTGGACCAGCCCCGCGACCACCGGCGCCGGATTGTTCCAGTGCGTGAAACCGCAGGCCGGGCATGCCATGCGCTCGCGGCCCGCGACTGCGCTGGTCGCGAGCGCCCGCGCGCAGCGCGGGCAGAAGCGATAGTCGGGATGCAGCATCCCGGGAAGTATAGGCTGCCGCGGGGACAGGCCGCCGCCGGGACAGGCCGCGCCCCGGACCGGCGGCAGGGGCCGCATCAGGGGCGCGGGGGGCCGTCGTCGTGGTCGCGATCCGCCTCGGGATCGGCCGGCCGCATCGACCCGTGCCCGAGACGACCCTCGCGGTACAGGCCGCGCCCGGTGTGCCAGGCGCCGCTCCCGACCATCGCCGCCACGCCCCAGAAGATCACCGAGAGGCCGAACGCGCCGCCGAAGGCGCCGAACGCGGTCGGCAGGAAAGTCTGCGTGCCGTTGATCAGCGTCAGCCGCAGGCCGGCCGCCTCGCCCACCCGGTCGGGCGGCGAGGCATGGTGCAGCACCACCATCACCATCGGCTGCGCGACGCCCAGCCCCAGGCCGAGCGTGAACGAGAGGGCGACCATGGCGCCGTGCGACGGGAAGAACGGATAGAGCAGGTAGATCACGGCGGAAACGCTCATCGCGCTCAGGATCAGGGGCCACTCGGCGATACGGCGCGCCAGCACCGGCAGGGCCATGCGCACCAGGAAGGTCGCCAGGGCGAAGGCGCTCAGCACCAGCCCGATCTTCGAGGCCGACAGCCCGATCTTCGCGCCGTAGAGCGGCACCATGAACTGGTGGACGTCCCAGACCGACGACAGCAGCACCACCGACAGGTACAGGCGCCGCAGCTCCGGCGTGGCGACCAGGTCGACCAGGCGGGCCGGCGCGCCGGCGGGGTCGGGTACGGGCGGCGGCTCGTGCGGCAGCAGCCGGGCGAACGGGAAGCGATGCAGGCCGATCCAGGCGGCCAGCGGCGCGAGCGCCAGGAAGCCGAAGGCGAGCCGGTGGCCGAACAGGTCGATCGCCACGCCGATCAGGACCGGGCCGATGAAGCCCGATACCGAGAAGCCCAGCGCGAGCAGGCTGAAGTTGCTCTTGCGCGCCGCCTCTCCGCCGATCACGCCGGTGGCCTTCTGGATCGCCAGGTGGAACATCATGAAGCCCAGGCCCATCGTGATGCTGGACAGGTACAGGCCGCCGATGTCCCACGCGAGCAGGGGCACCATCGCCGCGAACACCAGCAGGCCGGTGCCGGCGAGCATCGGCAGGCGCATCCCGACGCGGTCCACCCAGCGCCCGCCCGGTACCGACAGGAACATCGGCAGCAGCGCGTAGAACGAGAGCAGCAGCCCGATCGAGAACGTGGACACGCCCATCTCGAGCGCGGCCAGCGACGCCGCCACCCGGCCGCCGGTGAGGACCGAGTGATTGCCGATCGTGCAGACGACCAGCGCGCGCATCGAGCCGCTGGCGGCGCGATCCTGCATCGATCCGTCCGGTCCGGGGTCGACGCTCAGGCGCGCTCCCGGACCCAGTCGGCGACGCCGGCCAGCGCGGCGGGCAGGCGCGCCGGCTCGCTGCCGCCGGCCTGGGCCATGTCGGGGCGCCCCCCCCCCTTGCCGCCGACCTGGCGCGCGACGAAGTTGACCAGGTCGCCCGCCTTGACCTTGCCGGTTGCGTCGGACGTCACCCCGGCGATCAGGCTCACCTTCGCGCCGTCGACGGCGGCCAGCACGATCGCGGCGCTGCGGAGGCGGTCCTTCAGCTTGTCCATCGTCTCGCGCAGGCTCGCGACGTCGGCCCCCTCGAGCGTGGCGGCCAGCACCTTGAGGCCGTTCACGTCGACCGCCTGCCCGGCGAGGTCGTCGCCCTGCGACGCGGCGAGCTTCGACTTCAGCCGCGCGAGCTCCTTCTCGAGCGACCTGGCGTGCTCGATCATCTGGCCGATCTTCGCGCCCAGCTCGACCGGCGGCGCCTTCAGCGCGGCCGCGGCCTCGACGATCCGCTGGTCGAGGTCCTGGACCCAGGCGAGCGCGTTCTCGCCGGTCACCGCCTCGACGCGACGCACGCCCGCGGCCACCCCGCTCTCGGCGACGATCTTGAACAGGCCGATGTCGCCGGTGCGCGCCACGTGCGTGCCGCCGCACAGCTCGCGCGAGGACCCGATGTCGAGCACGCGCACCGTGTCGCCGTACTTCTCGCCGAACAGGGCCATGGCGCCGCCCTTCACCGCATCGTCGAAGGCCATGACGCGGGCCCCGGTCGCCGCGTTCTCGAGGATCTCGCGGTTCACGATCGCCTCGACGCGCCGGATCTCGTCGGCGCTCATCGGCGCATGGTGCGCGAAGTCGAAGCGCGTGCGGGCGGCATCGACCAGCGACCCCTTCTGCTGCACGTGCGGGCCGAGCACCTCGCGCAGCGCCTTGTGCATCAGGTGGGTGGCCGAGTGGTTGCGCATCGTGCGCGCGCGGCGCGGGGCGTCGACGATCGCCTCGACCGCGTCGCCCACTTCGAGCGTGCCGTGCCGCATCCTGCCGTGGTGGCCGAAGACCTCGGCCTGGATCTTCTGCGTGTCCGAGACCTCGAAGTGCACCGCGCCCCCGACCGCCACCAGCTCGCCGGCATCCCCGACCTGGCCGCCGGACTCCGCGTAGAACGGCGTGCCGTCCAGCACGACAACCCCTTCCTGGCCGGGGTGGATCGCCGCGACCGAGGTGCCGTCGACGTACAGCGCGACGACGCGCGCCTGCGCGACGACGAGGTGGTCGTAGCCGCGGAAGACCGTCGCCTCGCCCGCGTAGTCGAGCCCGGCGGCGGCGCGGAACTTGCCCGCCGCGCGCGCCTGCTCGCGCTGGCGGTTCATCGCCGCCTCGAAGCCCGCCTCGTCGACCGCCACGCCGCGCTCGCGGCAGACGTCGGCGGTCAGGTCCAGCGGGAACCCGAAGGTGTCGTACAGGCGGAACGCGGTCTCGCCGTCGAGGACCGCCCCGCCGCCGGCCAGCGCCTGCTCGAGGATGCCCATGCCGTGCTCGAGCGTCTCGCCGAAACGCTCCTCCTCCTGCAGCAGCACCCGCGCCACCCGCTCGCGCGCCCCGGCGAGCTCGGGATAGGCCCCGCCCATCACCCTGGCGAGGTCGTCGACCAGCCGGTAGAAGAACGGGTGCCGGCATCCGAGCTTGTAGCCGTGCCGCAGCGCCCGGCGCACGATCCGCCGCAGCACGTAGCCCCGTCCCTCGTTGCCCGGGATCACGCCGTCGACGATCAGGAACGCGCAGGCGCGGATGTGGTCGGCGATCACCCGCAGCGACGGCGTCGCGAGGTCGGCCACGCCGGTTTCGCGCGCGGCCGCGCGGATCAGGTCCTGGAACAGGTCGATCTCGTAGTTGCTGTGCACGTGCTGCAGCACGGCCGCGATCCGCTCCAGGCCCATGCCCGTGTCGACGCAGGGATGCGGCAGCGGCGTCAGCGTTCCCGAGGCGTCGCGGTCGTACTGCATGAACACGAGGTTCCAGATCTCGATGTAGCGATCGCCTTCCGCGTCGGGCGATCCGGGCGGCCCGCCCTCGACCTCGGGGCCGTGGTCGTAGAAGATCTCGGAGCACGGCCCGCAGGGGCCGGTGTCCGCCATCTGCCAGAAGTTGTCCGAGGCGTAGCGCGCGCCCTTGTTGTCGCCGATGCGCACGATCCGCTCGCGCGGCACGCCGATCTCTTCCGCCCAGATGTCGTAGGCGGCGTCGTCCTCGTGGTAGACGGTGACCCAGAGCCGCTCCGGCGGCAGGCGGTACGCCTGCGTCAGCAGCTCCCAGGCGAAGCCGATCGCCTCGCGCTTGAAGTAGTCGCCGAACGAGAAGTTGCCGAGCATCTCGAAGAACGTGTGGTGCCGCGCGGTATAGCCGACGTTCTCGAGGTCGTTGTGCTTGCCGCCGGCGCGCAGGCTGCGCTGCGCGCTGGTCGCGCGCGTGTACGCGCGGTGCTCGCGTCCCGTGAACACGTCCTTGAACTGGACCATGCCGCTGTTGGTGAACAGCAGCGTCGGGTCGTTCGCCGGCACCAGCGGGCTCGACGCAACGATCGTATGGCCCTTCGACTCGAAGAAGCGCAGGAATTTCTCTCTGATCTCGGCCGACTTCATGGGATGCCAGGTCCTGCGTGGGGGTATGCAGCGATTTGATTTTTCAGCAGAATTTGCAATTCTACCGAAATGCGGGCGGAAAAATGGCACTCCGCGGGCGCGTCGCGCCCGGCGGAGGCACCCGTACAATCGCGATCATCGGGCTTTCCGCGCGCCGGCCGGCGCGCCCCCGACCTCCCCGGCGCCAGAACCCCGACCCGATGTTTCCGAAGCCCCCCGACCCGGCGCGGCCCGCCCAGCGGTCCCCGACCCGCATCGGTCTGCTCGCCGCGCTGGTGGTCCTGTTCGTCGTCGCGGTCCTGGGGGCGACCGTATGGCTGGCGGCCGACTACCAGCGCAACGAGCGCGAGGAAGCGCTGATGGCGGCCACCGAGACCGCCATCGCCGCCCTGCGCGGACGCCTCGGCGCGGCCGAGCGCGCCCTCGGCCAGATCGCCCACGAGATCGATCCGGCCGCGCCGGCCGCCCGCTTCGAGGCCGGGGCAGCGCGACTGCTGGCCGACGACCCGTCGTTGCTGCGCATCGAGATGCGCAACAGCGACGGCGCCCTGATCGCGGCGGCCGATCCCGTCGACCCGCGGCCGCGCATCGCGGCCGACCAGCGCGGCACGCTCGGCTTCGAGACCACGCTGGCCAAGCATTCGGCGATGACCTTCTCGCGCGCGGTCTATTCCCGGCCCTACTACGTCAGCGCTTCCGGCGGCCTCGGCTTCGAGGTCACCGACCTCGCGGTGCCCTGGGACACCGCGGCCGAGAGCGGTTCCCTGCTCGCGATCCGCTCGCTGCCGAGGATGCTCGACCGGCTGTTGCCCGCCGATTTCGAGCGCGCCCACCAGATCACGCTGATCGAGTCCGACGGAACCCTGGTCGCCCGCACCTCCAGCGGACTGATCGGCGCCGGCGTCTACGTCGTCAGCGCGCCGCTCGAGCTCCCCGGCGTGACCCTGCTGCTGCGGGTGAACAGCCTCGAGCGGTCGCCGGGCCTGGTACCGGGCATGCTCGCCGCGAGCCTCGTGGCGCTGGTGCTGGGGCTCGCGTCCAGCGGCCTGCTGCTGTGGCGCGACACGCGACGGCGCCTCGCGGCCGAGCAGGCGCTGCGCGAGCAGCAGGCGTTCCGCAAGGCGATGGAGGATTCGCTCGTCACCGGCCTGTACGCCTACGATCTCGAAGGGCGGATCACCTACGTCAACCCGGCGTTCTGCGAGATGACCGGCTACCGCGCCGAGGCGCTCCTCGGCGCCGCTCCGCCGATCGCGCCGGCCGACACGGGCACGGACGAGCCGCCGCACCGCCCCGGCCAGGGCATCGGCACCGGCCGGCAGGGGTTCGAGATCGAGCTGCAGCGCCGCGACGGCGAGCGCTTTCCGGCGCTGGTCTTCGAAGCCGCCCTGATCGACGAATCGGGCCGCCAGACCGGATGGATGGGGTCGATCCTCGACATCGGCGAACGGCGGCGGGTGGAAGAGCTGAACCGGCGGCAGCAGGAGAAGCTGCAGGCCCACGCGCGCATGGCGATGCTCGGCGAGGTCGCGACCGCGCTGTCGCACGAGCTGAACCAGCCGCTCGCGGCGATCACCAGCTATGCCACCGCGTGCGAGAACCTGCTGCTCGAGGACTTCGAGCCCGATCCCCGGGCGCGCGATCGCGCCGCGCAGCGCACCATCCTGCGCTCGGCGCTCGAGCGCATCCGCTCCCAGTCCGAGCGCGCCGGACAGGTGATCCACGGCGTGCAGGCGTTCGTGCGCCGGCGCCGCATCGAGCGCGAGCCGATCGCGATCGATGCGCTGCTGCGCGACATCGAGCCGCTGGTGCGGCTCCAGGCGCGCAAGTGGAACGCGCAGCTGGTCTTCCGCATCGACGGCTCGCCGCTCGTCTGCGGCGACCGCACGATGCTCGAGCAGGCGCTGCTGAACCTCACGCGCAACGGCGCCGAGGCGATGGACGGGATCCCGCCCCTGCAGCGCATGCTGACGGTCGAGTCCGGCGCGCACCGCGAGGCGGAGCGCGACTGGGTGCGCGTCTCGGTCTCCGACCTCGGCTGCGGCGTCGCGCCGGAAGCCGAGCCGCAGCTGTTCCAGCCGTTCTTCACGACCAAGCCCGAGGGCCTGGGCATCGGGCTCAGCCTGAGCCGCTCCGTGATCGAGGCGCACGGCGGGCAGTTGCGCCGCGAACGCCGCGACGGGCCCGGCTCGGTGTTCTCGATCCTGCTGCCGCTGCATCGCCCGGCGCCGGCGCGACGCGAGATGGCCGGGCTCGCCTCCGAAGCGCTTCCGCCCGGACCATGAACCGTCGCGCGGCACGCCAGGTCCCGGGCATCGTCCACCTCGTCGAGGACGACGACGTGCTGGCCGATGCGCTGCAGTTCCTGTTCGACTCCCGCGGGCTGCGCAACCGCCGCTTCCGCGATGCCGAGTCGTATCTCGCCTTCGCCCGGCCGGGCGCTGGCTGCACCGACGAGCCCACCTGCCTGCTGCTCGACGTGCGCATGCACGCCATGTCCGGCATCGAGCTGTTCGACCGGCTCTGCGAGCTCGACCCCGAGCACCGCACGCCGGTGGTGTTCCTGACCGGGCACGGCGACATCGGCATGGCGGTGGAAGTGCTCAAGCGCGGCGCGTTCGACTTCCTCGAGAAGCCGTTCAGCGACAACCGGCTGGCCGACCGGGTGATCGAGGCGCTGGACGAATCGCGCACGCGTCGGCAGTCGGCGCTGCAGGTGGCCGACGTGCAGGCGCGGATCGAGCGGCTGAGCGCGCGCGAGCGCGACGTGATGCTGCTCGTGCTCGCAGGCAAGCGCAACAAGCTGATCGCCGACGAGCTCGGCATCAGCATGCGTACCGTCGAGGTGCATCGCGCCAGCCTGTTCGCCAAGATGGGGGTCCGCAGCGCGGTCGAACTGGCCCTGCTCCCCGGTTCGCCGGCCGCGCCTCAGCGAGTATCATCGGCACCCGAAAAAACCGAGGGGGAACCATGACCCGCCAAGCTTCCGTCTCCGGCGCATCGCATCGACGCCGCATCGCCGTCTCCGGCCTGGCCGCGGGCCTCGCGGCCGCCCTGCTCGGCACCGCCGCGGCCCCGGCGCTCGCGCAGTCCTGGCCGAACCGCCCGATCCGCTTCGTCGTGCCCTATCCGCCGTCGGGGCCGCTCGACCAGGTCGCGCGTGCGCTGGCCGAGCAGCTGCGCGACCCGCTGGGGCAGCCGGTCGTGGTCGAGAACCGTCCCGGCGCCGGCGGCAACATCGGGGCCGACCTGGTGGCGAAGGCCGCGCCCGACGGCTACTCGGTCGTGATGGGCGCGGTCGCCACTCATGCGATCAACCCGTACCTCTATGCCCGGATGCCGTACGACGCCAACCGCGACTTCGCGCCGGTCACGCGGATCGCGACGGTGCCCAACGTGCTGGTGATGAACCCGCGCACCGCCGAGCGGCTCGGGGTGCGCAACCTGGGCGACCTGATCGCGTATGCGCGCGCGCATCCCGGCAAGCTGAACTACGGTTCGGGCGGCAACGGCAGCGCCGGCCACCTGGCGGGGGAGCTGCTCGAAGCCCAGGCCGGCATCGCGATGGTGCACATTCCCTACGGCGGCGCGGCCCCGGCGCAGCTGGGGCTGCTCGCCGAGCAGACCGACCTGATGTTCGACAACCTGGCTTCCGCGACGCCGCAGATCCGCGCCGGCAAGCTGAAGGCCTTCGCCGTCACCACGACGCAGCGCAGCAGTTTCTTCCCGGAACTGCCCACTGTTTCGGAAAGCGGACTGAAGGACTTCGACATCAGCACCTGGTTCGGGGTCTTCGCGCCGGCCGGCACGCCGGCGGCGATCGTCGACCGCCTCAACGCCGAGTTCACCCGGGCGCTCGCCTCGGACGAGCTGCGCCAGCGGCTCGCGCGGATGGGCGCCGAGCCGGCGCCGATGAGCCCGGAAGCCTTCACGCGCTTCGTGCACGCCGAGCAGGCCAAGTACCAGCGCATCGTCAAGGCGTCCGGCGCGCGGATCGACTAGAGCCCTGGCCCCCGGGGCGGCCCGCCCCGGAACCGGCCGGCCGCGCCGATTGTGGAATTCACGCATGGCCGAGCCATGCCGGCCGCACTATCATCGGGAAAATTTTGCACGGCCGACCCCGGGAGACACCGGCGCGGCCCGCAGTCCCATTCATCGAAGATCACGGAGACGAAACCGATGCGGATCAGGAACCGGCAGGATTTTTGGTCGGGAGCGATGTTTTTCGGCCTGGGGATATTCTTCGTGGCGTTCTCGCAGGCCTACCAGCTGGGAACGCCGGCGCGGATGGGCCCCGGGTTCTTTCCGACGATGCTGGGGGTCCTGATGGCACTGCTGGGGGTGCTCACCAGCTGGCGCGCGACGGCGCCCTCGGCGGGCGAGGGCGAGCTCACCAAGGTGGGCTGGCGCGAGCTGATCCTGGTGCTGGCGGCGGTGGCGTTGTTCGCGGTGGGATTGCCGTACCTGGGCATGGTGGTGGCGGTGACGCTGCTGATCGGCATCTCGGCGGTGGCCAGCCACGAGTTCAACTGGAAAGAGACGGTGATCTCGATCGTGGTGCTGCTGGTGATGTCGGAGCTGGTGTTCGTAAAGGGGCTGGAACTGCAGTTTCCGGTTTGGCCGAAGTTTCTGACGAACTGAGCCGGGAGCCGCGACGATGGAACTGCTGACGAATCTGGGCCTGGGGTTCGCGACGGCGCTGACCCTGACGAACGTGTTCTACTGCTTCATCGGGGTGTTGCTGGGCACGCTGGTGGGGGTGCTGCCGGGGCTGGGCCCGCTGGCGACGATCGCGATGCTGCTGCCGATCACGTACAAGCTGAGCGACCCGACGACGGCGCTGATCATGCTGGCGGGCATCTACTACGGGGCGCAGTACGGAGGGTCGACGACGGCGATCCTGGTGAACCTGCCGGGCGAGACCTCGTCGGTGGTCACGACGCTGGACGGCTACCAGATGGCGCGCCAGGGCCGCCCCGGGCCGGCGCTGGCGATCGCGGCGATCGGCTCTTTCTTCGCCGGAACGGTGGCGACGCTGCTGATCGCGGGCTTCGCCCCGCCGCTGGCGGAGGTGGCGTTCAAGTTCGGGCCGGCCGAGTACTTCTCGCTGATGGTGCTGGGCCTGATCGCCGCGGTGGTGCTGGCGCACGGCTCGATCCTGAAGGCGCTGGCGATGGTGGTGTTCGGCCTGCTGATCGGGATGGTGGGCACGGACGTGAACTCGGGGGTGGCGCGGTTCTCGTTCGACATTCCGGAACTCACCGACGGGATCGAGTTCGCCGCGGTGGCGATGGGGATCTTCGGGTTCGGCGAGATCATCTGCAACCTGGAGCAGCGCGAGAACCGGGAAGTGTTCACGCGCAAGGTGGGGCGGCTGCTGCCGACGATGCCCGAGTTCAAGGCATCCATCGCGCCGATCCTGCGCGGCACGGCGCTGGGCTCGTTCCTGGGCATCCTGCCCGGGGGCGGGGCGGTGCTGTCCTCGTTCACCTCGTACGCGATCGAGAAGAAGATCTCCAAGACGCCGGAGCGCTTCGGCAAGGGGGCGATCGAAGGGGTGGCCGGGCCCGAGTCGGCCAACAACGCCGGGGCGCAGACCTCGTTCATCCCGATGCTCACGCTGGGGATCCCGACCAACGCGGTGATGGCGCTGATGGTGGCCGGGATGATGATCCACAACATCCAGCCCGGCCCGCAGGTGATGACCAGCAACCCGGACCTGTTCTGGGGGCTGATCGCCTCGATGTGGATCGGCAACCTGATGCTGGTGATCCTGAACCTGCCGCTGATCGGACTGTGGATCCGGCTGCTCACGGTGCCGTACCGGATCCTGTACCCGGCGATCCTGCTGTTCTGCTGCGTGGGCGCGTACTCGATCAACAACAACGTGTTCGACGTGTTCGTGACGATCCCGTTCGCGCTCCTGGGCTACATCTTCCGCAAGCTCGACTGCGAACCCGCCCCGCTGCTGCTCGGGCTGGTGCTGGGCAAGCTGATGGAGGAGTACCTGCGCCGCGCCATGACCATCTCGCGCGGCGACTGGTCGGTCTTCGTCACCCGGCCCCTGTCGGCCACCCTGCTGGCCATCGCCGCCATCCTGCTCGTCATCGTCTTCATGCCCGCCGTCGCGAAGAAACGCAGCGAGGCCTTCGCGGAAGAGGAAACCTGAGGGAAACCTGAGCCTGTCGGACCCCATGCCGGCCGTCCTCGCGTTCGACGTCTTCGGCACCGTCGTCGACTGGTACGGCTCCATCGAACGTGAGGTCGCGGCGCTCGGCCTCGACATCGATGCCGGCGCCTTCGCCCTCGCCTGGCGCGACGGCTACCGGCCGGCCATGGCCCGCGTGCGCAGCGGCGAGCTCGGCTGGACCCGGATCGACGCGCTGCACCGGATGATCCTCGACCAGGTCCTCGAGCGCTTCGGTGTCGCCGACCGGCTCGACGAAGCCGCGCGGCGCGAGCTCAATCTCGCCTGGCACCGGCTCGACCCGTGGCCCGACGTGCTCGACGGCCTGGGCCGGCTGCGCCGGCGCTTCATGCTGTGCACGCTCTCCAACGGCAACCTGCGCCTGCTGGCCGACATGGCGCGGCACGCCGCGCTGCCCTGGGACCTGATCCTCTCGGCCGAGGTGTTCCGGCACTACAAGCCCGATCCGGAGGTCTATCTGGGCGCCTGCGATGTCCTCGGCATCGCGCCGGAGCAACTGATGCTGGTCGCCGCGCATCACGACGATCTCGCCGCGGCGCGCGCATGCGGCTGCCGCACCGCGCACATCGAGCGGCCGCTGGAGTTCGGCCCGAACGTGCCCAAGGACGTCTCGCCGCGCCCCGGGAACGACCTGCACGCCCGGGACCTGCGCGACCTCGCCGATCGACTCGGGTGCTGAGGACGGAGGCGCCATGTTCGACTGGTCGGCCGGCTATGCCTGCGCGCGCACGCCCTTGTTCGCGCGCAACGTCGTCGCCACCTCGCAACCGCTGGCCGCGCAGGCCGGGCTGCGCATGCTGGCCGCCGGCGGCAACGCGGTCGACGCCGCGATCGCGGCGGCGGCCGCACTCACGATCGTCGAGCCGGTCTCCTGCGGCCTGGGCAGCGATGCCTTCGCGATCGTGTGGGACGGCGCGGCGCTGCACGGACTGAACGCCTCGGGCCCCGCGCCCGCCGCCTGGGACCCGGCGTGGTTCCGGCGCCACCACGGCGCGGAGATCCCGATGCGCGGCTGGGGCAGCGTCACCGTGCCGGGCGCCGTCGCCGGCTGGGCCGCGCTGCACGAGAAGCTCGGCCGGTTGCCCTTCTCCGACCTGCTCGAGCCCGCCGCGACGATGGCCGAGCGCGGCTTCGCGGTGACGCCCGTGGTCCAACGCAAGTGGGCCGCGCAGGTTCCGTTGCTGAAAGACCTCCCGGGATTCGCGCAGGCGTTCCTGCCGCGCGGACGCGCCCCGGGGATCGGCGAACGCTTCGCCTTCCCGGATGCCGCGCGCACGCTGCGCCGCATCGCCCGGACCCGGGGACGCGACTTCTACGAGGGCGAGACCGCCGCGGCGCTGGTCGCGCATGCCGGGGCGCACGGCGGCGCGCTCTCGACGGCGGACCTGCGCGACTTCGCGCCCGAGTGGTGCGGCACGATCTCGAAGACCTATCGCGGCTACGTGCTGCACGAGATCCCGCCCAACGGCCAGGGCATCGCGGCGCTGATGGCGCTCGGCATCCTCTCGCATTTCGATCTCGCGGCGCTCGACCCCGATTCCACCGAGGCCCGGCATCTCCAGATCGAGGCGATGAAGGCGGCCTTCGCCGACGTCTATCGCTGGGTCGGAGACCCCGCCGCGATGACCGCGGTCGGCGCCGCGCAACTGCTCGACGACGGCTACCTCGCGCGCCGCGCCGCGCGCATCCGCCGCGACCGCGCCACCGACTTCGGACACGGCCTGCCGCCCGACGGCGGCACCATCTACCTGAGCGCCGCCGACGAAAGCGGCATGATGGTCTCGTTCATCCAGTCCAACTACATGGGCTTCGGTTCCGGGGTCGTGGTGCCGGGCATCGGCGTGTCGCTGCAGAACCGCGGCCATGGCTTCACGCTGCGCGACGGCCACCCGAACCAGGTGGCGCCGGGCAAGCGCCCGTTCCACACCATCATCCCGGCCTTCCTGATGAAGGACGGCCGCCCGCAGATGAGTTTCGGCGTGATGGGCGGCAACATGCAGCCGCAGGGTCATGTCCAGACCCTGTCGAGAATGATCGACCATCATCAGCAGCCGCAGGCCGCCTGCGACGCCCCGCGCTGGAAGGTCGGCCCCGGCAGCACGCTCGACCTCGAGCCCACGATCCCGGCGCACACCGTCGATGCGCTGCGCCGGCTCGGCCACCGCATCGAGCGCGCGACCGACGCCTACATGGACTTCGGCGCCGGCCAGTTCATCTGGCGGCTCGCCGACGACGCCGCGCCCGCGGACGCGTCCGTTCCCGTGCCCGACGGTTACGTCGCCGCCAGCGACAGCCGGCGCGACGGCGCGGCCGTCGGTTTCTGAGCCGGTCCCCCGCCGGCACGTCCCTGTCGACGGGACGGCCGCTCCGGGCAACCGGCGGCGATTTCCTTTATCGTCACGTCTGCCGCGCAGCCGCGCTCGCGCCCGGGCAGGTGTTTCCGCGCCGGCCGTCGCGACCCGATCAAGGAAGCCAACGATGACCCAGAGATCCTACGAACCCGTCGCGCCGCACCAGGTCGCCTTCCTCGGCCTGGGCGTCATGGGCTACCCGATGGCCGGACACCTCCGGCGCGCCGGCCACGCCGTCACCGTGTACAACCGGACCGCCGCCAAGGCCGCGCAATGGGCCGGCGAGTACGGCGGCTCGACGGCGCCGACGCCGGGGCAGGCCGCACAGGGCGCCGACATCGTCTTCGCCTGCGTCGGCAACGACGACGACCTGCGCTCGGTGGTGCTGGGCGAGGACGGCGCCTTCGCGGGCATGCGGCCCGGCGCCGTGTTCGTCGACCACACCACCGCCTCGGCGGCGGTGGCGCGCGAGCTGCAAGCCGCGGCGCGCGAGCGCGGCCTCGACTTCGTCGATGCGCCGGTCTCCGGCGGACAGGCCGGCGCGGTCAACGGGCTGCTCACCGTGATGTGCGGCGGGGTCCCGGCCACGTTCGAGCGCATCCGGCCGGTCGCGATGGCGTTCGCGCGCGCCTGCACGCTCGTCGGCGGGCCGGGCGCGGGACAGCTCGCCAAGATGGTCAACCAGATCTGCATCGCGGGACTGGTGCAGGGGCTCTCCGAGGCGATCGCCTTCGGCCTGGCCTCCGGGCTCGACATGAAGCAGGTGCTCGACGTGATCGGCAAGGGTGCCGCCCAATCGTGGCAGATGGACAATCGCGGCGGCACGATGGTGGACGACCAGTTCGACTTCGGCTTCGCTGTCGACTGGATGCGCAAGGACCTCGGCCTGTGCCTCGACGAAGCCAAGCGCAACGGCGCGGCGCTGCCGGTCACCGCGCTGGTCGACCAGTTCTACGGCGACGTCCAGCGCATGGGCGGCGGACGCTGGGACACCTCCAGCCTGATCCGCCGCCTGCGGCCCGCCGCCCGCTGAACCGGAACCACCGGTGCGCACGACGCGCGCCGCACACCCCGACCTCCGACCAAGGACTCCCATGGCCTACCAGACCACCGCCTCCGGGCTGCAGTACGACGACATCACGCCCGGAGACGGCGAGCAGGCCGCCAGCGGGCGGCACGTGCGCGTGCACTACACCGGCTGGCTCTACGAGAACGGCCAGGCCGGACGGAAATTCGATTCGAGCAAGGACCGGGGCGAGCCGTTCTCGTTCCCGCTGGGCGCGGGGCACGTGATCCGGGGCTGGGACGAAGGCGTGGCCGGAATGCGGGTCGGCGGCACGCGCCGCCTGGTGATTCCGCCCGAGCTCGGCTACGGCGCGCGCGGCGCCGGCGGCGTGATTCCGCCGAACGCGACCCTGCTGTTCGAGGTCGAGCTGCTGGGCGTCTGAGACGGCCGCCGCCCCGCGGCGGCCTCGGGGCGAGGGGGAGGCCTCCTGCCCGCGGGCGCGCCCTGGCTCAGGGTGCCCGCGGCGCGCCGGCCGACCTCCCGATCGTCCCCCAGCGCAGGTTCACGGGCCAGCGCAGCTCCCGGCGGCGCGCCGGGTCGCCCCATCGAGCCGACAGGTCCGAGGCGAAGCGTTGCAGGATGTCCTCGCGCCCTGCTTCACGCACGCGACGGACCGCGGACCAGGTCGATACGTAGCCCAGCAGCTCCTCCAGGTTCCACGCCTTGCGGATCTCCAGCGGCGGCGCGCGCCGCTCGGCGAAAGGAAACGGCAGGTCCGCATAGCCGCGATCGACGAGCCGGCGCTCCGCAGGCCAGTACGGGCCGATCTCCTCCCGGTAGAAGCGCTCGAAGCGCGAACCCGGTTCCGCATCCAGCCGGAGCATCCCGTAGCTGACCAGGGCCAGGACCGCATGCCGGACGCCGATGCGCCGCACCTCCTCGTAGAAGCGCGGCAGGTCGAACCAGTGCGCGGCCTGCGCGGCCGTGACGAGCCCGGCGCTGCGGTCGGCGACCGGCAGTCCTTCCGCCGCTGCGCAGACGTATGCCACGCGCGGATGCGCCGCGGCATTGGCGATCTGGTCGGCGCTCGGGTCGACGCCCAGCACCCGGTCGAAGTGCCGGGCCAACTGGCAGGTCAGCTGGCCGCTGCCGCAACCGACATCGACCGCCAGCGCGGTGTCGGAGGACACGGAGGCCAGGAACTGCGCCAGCCCGGGGGGATACTCCGGGCGAAAGCGCGCGTAGGCCCTGCCGCCCTGCTCGAACCAGTTCCGCGTCATGCCGGCTTCATTTCAGGTCGTCGATCGGCTACGGTGACGAGTATGTCCCGGATACGACGGAAGGCTCCCATGCTCTGGCGTTTCTCGATCGACGACACGCACCTGTACCCGGGCGGCGAGCCCGGCCGGGTGCGCGTGCAAGAGCGCCTCGCGACCCGGGCGGATGCCCGGCCGTGAACGATCGGTCCGCCGGTGGAAGTGCCGGTGCTCATCCTGCCCCCCCTTGAAGCGAAGCCATGACATGAGCTCGATCACCATCTATCACAACCCTGCCTGCGGCACGTCGCGCAAGGTGCTGGGGCTGATCCGCGACAGCGGCGAGGAGCCCCTGGTCATCGAGTACCTGAAGACGCCGCCCGGGCGCGAGACGCTGAAGGCGCTGATCGCCGCCATGGGCGTGCCGGTGCGCGCGGTGTTGCGCGAGAAGGGCACGCCCTATGCCGAGCTCGGCCTCGACGATCCGGGATGGAGCGACGAACAGTTGATCGGCTTCATGCTCCAGCACCCCATCCTCATCAATCGGCCGATCGTCGTCACCTCGCTGGGCACGCGCCTGTGCCGGCCACCGGAGGCCGTGCTGGACATCCTGCCGGCGCCGCGGGCGGGCGCCTGATGTCGGAGCCGTCCGCCGGCCGGCGCGATGGCGCATGGCAGGTCTTCACCGCGTTCCTGCGCCTGGGTCTGACCTCGTTCGGCGGCCCGATTGCCCACCTGGGTTACTTTCGCACGGAGTTCGTCGAACGCCGTCGCTGGCTGGACGATCGCGGCTACTCCGATCTGGTGGCCCTGTGCCAGTTTCTGCCGGGGCCTGCCAGCAGCCAGGTCGGCATGGCGCTGGGACTGGGTCGCGCGGGCTGGCCGGCGCTGCTGGCCGCCTGGGCCGGCTTCACCCTGCCGTCGGCGATCGCGCTGATCCTGTTCGCCCTCGGCATGGCCCGGTACCAGAACCTGGCCGATTCCGGCTGGGTCCACGGCCTCGAGGTCGCGGCCGTGGCTATCGTGGCGCAAGCCGTATGGGGCATGGCCAGATCGCTGTGCCCGGACCGGCCGCGCGCCGCCTTGGCGATCCTGGCGGCACTGCTGACCTTGGCCCTGCCTTCGGCCGCGGGGCAGATGGCGGCCATCGCCATCGCGGGGCTGATCGGCCGCTGGGGATTGAAGATCGCGCGACCGGCTGGCGGCAACGCCCACGCCTATCCCGTCTCGCGCACGCTCGGCATCGTGACCTTGCTGCTGTTCGCGGCGCTGCTCGTCGGGCTGCCCTGGTGGGCGACGGCCAGCGGATCGGCCGCAGCCGCCCTGCTGGAAGGCGTGTACCGCTCCGGCGCGCTGGTCTTCGGCGGCGGGCATGTCGTGCTGCCGCTGCTGCAGGCGACGGTCGTGCCCGGCGGCGTAGTGAGCAACGCCGATTTCCTCGCGGGTTACGGCGCGACACAGGCCGTGCCGGGGCCGCTGTTCACCTTTGCGGCGTACCTCGGCGCCATCGCCGATGGGCCGCTGAGTGGCTGGACCGGCGGTCTGGTGCTGCTGGGCACGATCTTCCTGCCCGCGCTCCTCGTGCTCGTCGCGGCACTGCCGTTCTGGGAAAGCTTGCGTCACCGCACGGGCATCCAGACCACGATCGCGGGCGTCAACGCCGGCGTGGTCGGCATCCTGCTGTCGGCGCTCTACGACCCGGTGTGGACCGGCGCCATCCATGGCCGGGGAGATTTCGGGCTGGCGCTCACCGCGTTCGGACTGCTGGTCTTCGGCCGGGCGCCACCCGCGCTGGTCGTGCTGTCGGCCGGAGCGGCAGGCTGGGCCATGGCGAGCTGACCTGGCCCACCACGTTGCTTGGCGAACCATCCCCGGAATCGCGAACCGAAGGAGCCCGTCGATGCACGACCCGAATCCCCGCTGCGCGCCCGCGCCGACGGCGCCATCGACGCCCTTTTCTCCACCCGCCCCGGCTACAGCCGGGTGGACCTGGCCGGGTACCGGCCGGCGCCGGTAAAACCGGCGTCGATAAAAAAAGGGCAGCCGGTAGGCTGCCCTGGTTCCTCGAGCCCGGCGAACCGGGCATCGAAGATGCGGCTCAGGCCGTGCGACGACGACGCGCGAGGCCGATCCCGAGGGCGCCGACGGCCAGCAGGGCCAGCGGAGCCGGCACCGGCACCGACTTGATCGATTCCATCAGGATGACCATGTCGTTGTAGTCCCGGTCGCCGCCACCGTTGTAGGTGTTGATGTCTTCCCAGGCGAGCAGGATCTCGTTGGCGAGCCAGGGCTTGGAGTTGCCGTTGAGGAACGGCCACTTCATGTTCTGCCCTTCGCCCTGGTAGGCGACCAGCTGATCGGCGCCGTTGGCGTTCAGGACCGACTGCGAGTAGTACGTGGTGCCGCCGGCTTCCATGAACAGGCCGAAGCTCGACGAGCTCCAGGTGACCGAGGTGGCGCCACCGACCGGCAGCCCGTTGCTGTCGACCAGGTAGGTCGAGAACATGCCCGGCGTGCTGAACGACTCGCTCAGCACCGCGCGCTGGCCGGTCGAGGCCACGGCGCCGTTGTAGATCGTCAGGCGCTGGGTCGGGTCGGCCAGGTTGTAGATGCCGAAGCTGTTGTTGCCGCTGTTGGAGGTCAGCTCGAAGACGAAGGTCACCGCGGACGTGCCGGTGCTGCCGATCGTCCACATCTCGTCGGGCGAGTACTGGTTCGTGTTGACGAAATTGTTGGGAATGACCGTGCCCGGCGCCGCCCACGACTGCAGGTAGTCCTGCAGGGTCTTGCCGTCACCGTCGAAACTGCCCGACGTGGCGACCGGGGTAGCAAACGCCGCACCGGCCAGCAGGGCTGCCCCCGCTCCCAGCATCAGCTTGGTTGCCGCTCTCATGCCTGTACCTCGCAAAAGTTATCGGAAGAATCGAACCGCATACGCCATACGGCTCCGGTCGTTTCTAAGCAGTTTCCGTGCCAGTTATATGAATCAATGACTTACCGTTGCCCTGTTGCCGATCTGTCAGGTGGGCCGACAGGAAATCGTACCGCATCCGCGGGATCGACCGAAAGCCCCCATCCCCCACCCTTACAATCTCCGGTCCGAGACCCCGAACCGGCCCCATGACCGACCCCGCTTCCGGCCGCCCGCCGCCCCCTGCATCGCCCCCGAATCCGGGCAATTTCATCCGCACCATCGTCGACGAGGATCTGCAGACGGGCAAGTACGCGCCGCGCCGGTGGGGCGGCGCACCGGGCACGGCCGGGCGCCACCGCGACGCGCCGCCCGACCCGGCGGCGATCCGCACCCGCTTCCCGCCCGAGCCCAACGGCTACCTGCACATCGGCCACGCCAAGTCGATCTGCCTGAACTTCGGCCTGGCGCGCGACTACGGCGGGCGCTGCCACCTGCGCTTCGACGACACCAACCCGGAGAAGGAGGAGCAGGAGTACGTCGACGCGATCCTCGACGCGGTGCGCTGGCTGGGCTTCGACTGGCGCGACGACCGGGAGGACAACCTCTACTACGCGAGCGACTATTTCGACGCGCTGTACCGGATGGCCGAATGGCTGGTCGAGGCCGGCCACGCCTACGTCGACTCGCAGAGCGCCGAGGCGATGCGCGCGGCGCGCGGCACCCTCACCGAGCCGGGACGCGACTCGCCGTTCCGTGACCGCAGCCCGCAGGAGAACCTGCGCCTGCTGCGCGAGATGCGCGACGGCAGGCATGCCGAGGGCACGCACGTCCTGCGCGCCCGGATCGACATGGCCGCGCCGAACATGAACCTGCGCGACCCGGCGCTGTACCGGATCCGCTTCGCGACCCACCACCGCACCGGCGACGCCTGGTGCCTGTACCCGATGTACGACTACGCGCACCCGATCGAGGATGCGCTCGAGAACATCACGCACTCGATCTGCACGCTCGAGTTCGAGGACCATCGCCCGCTCTACGACTGGCTCCTCGAGCGGCTCGCCGAGGGCGGGTTCTTCGACCGGCCGCTGCCGCAGCAGATCGAGTTCGCGCGGCTCAACCCGACCTACACGGTCACCAGCAAGCGCAAGCTCAAGCAGCTGGTCGCGGAGGGCCTGGTCGACGGCTGGGACGACCCGCGCATGCCCACGCTCGCCGGACTGCGCCGCCGCGGCTACACGCCCGAGGCGATCCGGCTGTTCTGCGAGCGCGCTGGGGTCTCGAAAGCCAACTCCTGGATCGACATGGGCGCGCTCGAGCAGGCGCTGCGCGACGACCTCGAGGACAAGGCGCCGCGCGCGATCGCAGTCCTCGACCCGCTCAAGCTCGTCATCACCAACTGGCCGGCCGGCCGCACCGAGCCCTGCGAGGCGCCGGCGCACCCGCGCCACCCCGAGCTCGGCCGGCGCCGGTTCCCATTCGCGCGCGAGCTCTGGATCGAGCGCGAGGACTTCGCCGCGCAGCCGCCGAAGGGCTACTTCCGGCTGTTCCCGGGCAACCGCGTGCGCCTGCGCTACGGCTACGTCGTCGCCTGCACCGGCTTCGAGCAGGACGCCCAGGGCCGCGTGACCGAGGTCCATGCCGAGGTGTTCGAAGACTCGAAGTCGGGCACGCCGGGCTCGGACGCGTACAAGGTCAAGGGCAACCTGCACTGGGTCGCGGCCGAGGCCGCGGTCGACGCCGAGGTGCGCCTGTACGACCGGCTGTTCGACCAGCCGCATCCGGACGCCGGCGGCCGCGACTACCGCGAGGCGCTGAACCCGGACTCGCGGCGCGTGATCCGCGCCAAGCTCGAGCCCTCGCTGGCCGCCGCGGCCCCCGAGGCGCGCTTCCAGTTCGAGCGGCACGGCTACTTCGTCGCCGACCGCCACGACTCGAAGCCGGGCGCGCCGGTGTTCAACCGCGTCGCGACGCTGAAGGACTCCTGGGGCGGCGGCCGCTGAGCCCGAGGGCGGCGGCCGAACGCTCGGCGGCTCCGCCCCTTCGGGCTCAGCGCCCGAGCGCCGCGTCGCCGACGAACGGGTTGCCGGCGCGCTCGTCGCCGAAGGTGGACATCGGGCCGTGCCCGGGCACGAACGCGACGTCGTCGCCCAGCGGCCACAGCTTGCCGGTGATCGACGCGATCAGCGTGGCGTGGTCGCCGCGCGGAAAGTCGGTGCGCCCGATCGACCCCTGGAACAGCACGTCGCCGACGATCGCCAGCCGGCTCGGCGCGTGAAAGAACACCACGTGCCCGGGCGTGTGGCCCGGGCAGTGGCGCACCTCGAGCGTCTGCTCGCCGAACGAGACCGTGTCGCCGTCCTCGAGCCAGCGGTCGGGCTCGAACGCCTCCAGCTTCGGAAAGCCGAACATCCGGCCCTGGTTCGGCAACTGCTCGATCCAGAAGCGGTCCTCGCGCTGCGGGCCCTCGATCGGCACGCCGTGGCGACGCGCGAACTCGCCCGCCTGGCCGCAGTGGTCGATGTGGCCATGGGTGAGGAACACCTTCTCCAGCGCGGCGCCTTCGCTGCGCAGCGCGGCATCCACGCGGTCGAGGTCGCCGCCGGGATCGATCGCGACGGCCTTGCCGGTGCGCTCGCACACCAGCACCGAACAGTTCTGCATGAACGGCGTGACGGGGACGATCAGGAGCTTCATCCGCGCATTATCGCCCGGCCGGCCCGGTGTTCCGCGCGGCCCAGGCATGGCGGCGCAGCGTCTCGAGCGACACCACGCGCAGCGCGGCCTCGTGCGTGGCCTCCAGCACCACCGGCGGCGCGACGCCCGCCTCCCGGGCCTCGAGCCAGCGCGTCGCGCACAGGCACCAGCGGTCGCCCGGCTTCAGGCCGGGGAAGCGCCACTGCGGCTGCGGCGTGACGAGGTCGTTGCCGCGCGCCAGCGAGAACGCGAGGAACGCCTCGGTGACGCGCGCGCAGACCGTGTGCTGCCCGGGATCGTCGGGGCCGGTCTCGCAGCAGCCGGTGCGCTCGAACCCGGTGAGCGGATCGAAGGAGCAGGCCTGCAGCGGGCCGCCCAGCACGTTTCTCGATGGCGCGTCGCTCATGTCCCGGTCTTATACCACCTCGGAAAATCCCCTTGCGGCGGCGAAGGGTCGATCGGGGCGGGGTCCGGTAGACGCTCTCGCCCACCCTCAGAGCATCGCCGGCCGGTTCGGCAGCTCGTCCAGGTCGCCTTCGACCGGCGGGAACGCCGCGGCGAGCAATGCGTGGATGCGTTCGACCGCGGCCAGCGTGCCGGCCTCGTAGCGGCCCTCGCGGTACGCGGCGGCGAGCGCCTCGCAGACCGCGTGCCAGCGCTCGGGCGCGATCGCCGCGGCGGCGGCGCGGTCGGCGACGATCTCGACCGCGTGATCGGCCCACAGCACGTAGAGCAGGACGCCGTTGTTGGCCGCGGTGTCCCAGACGCCCAGCGTGCCGAAGACCTCGAGCGCGCGCTCGCGCGGCGTGCGGCCGCGCCAGGCCTCGCGCAGCGGCAGCGCCGCCTCGAAGGCCACGCGCAGTTCGCCCGAGTGGGTGCGCTCGCCGCGCGTGATCGCGTCCTCGACGCGCGCGAGCAGCGCGTCGTCGAAGACGCGCCGCAGCGCGCGCCCTTCGCAGGCGGCATGTGACCAGGTACGCGCGAACCGGCCCTTCATCACCAGCCTCCCGAGGCGCCGCCGCCCCCGAAGCCGCCGCCGCCGCCGCGGAATCCGCCGCCGCCGCGGCCGAATCCGCCGCCGCCGCCGAAGCCGCCCGGGAAGCCGCCGGGGCCGGTGCGCCAGGTGTGGCGCCCGACCTGCCCCATCCCGCCGCCGCCGGACATCGAGAGCAGCAGCAGGAACAGCAGGAACCCGCCGAGGCCGGCCAGCGCCAGCGGCGCCCCGAGCATCCAGGCGGCGGCGCCGCCCAGCGCGCCGCCGGCGGTCGAGCCGAGCACGCGCCCGAGGACCTGCCGCAGGACCGTGGCGGCGATGAACACGCCGAGCCCGATCGCGAGCCAGTCGGGCGACTCGCCGTCGCGCCGCGCCTGCGTGCCGGACCAGGCCGGCGGCAGCGCCTCGCCGTCGATCAGGCGCCCGATGTCGGCCACCGCGGCCTGCAGGCCGCCGGCGTAGTCGCCCTGGCGGAAGCGCGGCGCGACGGCCTCGGCGATGATGCGGCGCGCATAGGCGTCGGGGATCGCGCCCTCGAGCCCGTAGCCGACCTCGATGCGCACCCTGCGATCGTCCTTGGCCACCAGCAGCAGCACGCCGTCGTCGACGCGCTTGCCGTCGACCGCGCCGCGACCGAGCTTCCAGGCCTCGGCGACACGGATGCCGAACTGCTCGAGCGCCTCGGGCTGCGTGGTGGAGACCATCAGCACCGCGACCTGCGCGCCCTTGCGCCGCTCGATCGCCTCGAGCTCGCCCTCGAGGGCCTGGCGCTGCGCCGCGGTCAGGGTGCCGGTGAGGTCGACCACGCGCCCGGTCAGCGGCGGGACCGGCAGCGGCGCCTGCGCCACCCCGGCGGCGAGCAGGCCGAGCCCCAGCAGGAGCCCGGCGACGAGGCGCAGCGCGGCGGTCATCGGTTCCGGCCCGCGGCGCGCGGGGACGGCCCCGCCGCCCCCGGCCGCGCGATCACTTCGTCGCGCCGGCCGGCCGGTCGAAGTTCACCGCCGGCGGCCGCGCGATCGCGGCTTCGTTCTCCACCGTGAACTGCGGCTTGGCGGCGTAGCCGAACATCATCGCCGTGAGGTTGACCGGGAACTGCCGCACCAGCACGTTGTACTGCTGGACCGAATCGATGTAGCGCTTGCGCGCGACCGCGATGCGGTTCTCGGTGCCCTCGAGCTGCGCCTGGAGGTCGCGGAAGTTGGCGTCCGACTTCAGCTGCGGGTAGTTCTCGGTAACCACCAGCAGCCGCGACAGCGCGCTGCCCAGGCCGGCCTGCGCCTGCTCGAACTGCTTCAGCGACTCGGGGTTCGACGGATCGACCTGGACCTGCCCGACCCGCGAGCGCGCCTCGGTGACCGCGGTGAGCACCTCGCGCTCCTGGTCGGCGAAACCCTTGACGGTGTTGACCAGGTTCGGGATCAGGTCGGCGCGGCGCTGGTACTGGTTGACCACTTCCGACCAGGCCGACTTGATGGCCTCGTCGGTCGACTGGATCTGGTTGTAGCCGCAGCCGGACAGCACGGCCGCGGCAAGGATCGCGCCCAGGGCCTGGAGGATTCGACGCATGGTGGCTGTCCTCGAACGATGAGGACGAGAGTCTAACCGAGGCGGGTTGGGGAGGTCGCCGGCGCTGGCGCCAGCGCGGTCGCGGTTGCGGCGGCCGGCGGGGGGG
>JBDHRX010000091.1:0-12629 GCA_039807785.1 Burkholderiaceae bacterium | reverse complement strand
CGTTTGACGTTCATTTGCTCTCTCCGATCAGGCGTCCGATGCGAATCGAATGGGTATCAGGGATCTCGGCGTGCCCGAGCACGCGCAGCCGCGGGGCCGCCTTGCGCAACAGCCGCGCCAGCGGGACGCGGATCCGGTCGGGCACCAGCAGGCACGCGGCATGCCCGGCGTCCTCCTGGGCCTGCGTCGCCTGCGCGCCCGCGGCCATCAGGTACTCGGCGACCCCCGGCTCGAGCGAACCGCCGCCCTGCCCGAGGGCCTGCACCAGGAGGTTCTCCAGCTCCGGCTCGATCGCCACCACGCTGAGGTCGCGCGAGGCGCCGCAGGCCTGCTGGACGATCGCCGGGGCGAGCGCGATGCGCACCTCGCGCGTGAGCTCGGCCGGATCCTGGGTGCGCGTCGCGTGCTCGCCCAGCGTCTCGACGATGCCGCGCAGGTCGCGCACGTGCACCGACTCCTCGAGCAGGTTCTGCAGCACTTTCTGGAACACCGGCATCGGCACCAGCTTGGGAACGATCTCCTCGGCCAGCTTCGGCGCGTAGCGCGCCAGGTGCTCGAGCAACTGCTGCGCCTCGGCGCGCCCGAGCAGCCGGCCGGCGTGCACCTGCATCAGGTGGTGCAGGTGCGTGGCGACGACGGTCGCCGGATCGACGACGGTGTAGCCGGCCGCCTGCGCGCCCTCGCGCTGCCGCGCGTCGATCCACACCGCGGCCAGGCCGAAGGCCGGATCCTTGGTCGCGGTGCCGGCGAGCGCCAGCGCGGCGCCGCCCGGATCGATCGCCATGAACATGCCCGGGAACACCTCGGCCTCGCCGATCGCGACGCCCTTCAGGGTCACCCGGTACGCGGTCGGCTTCAGGTCGAGCTGATCGCGGATGTGCACTGCCGGCGGCAGGAAGCCGACCTCCTGCGCGAACTTCTTGCGCACGCCCTTGATCCGCGACAGCAGCTCGCCGCCCTGCTCGCGGTCGACGAGCTGGATCAGCCGGTAGCCCACCTCGAGCCCGAGCACGTCGACCGGCTGCACGTCGTCCCAGCTCGCCTCGGTGTCGGCGGCGACCGGCTCGACCGGGCCGGCCTCGGCCGGCGCGCGCGCCTGGCGCTCGGACAGCCACCACGCGAGGTAGCCCAGCAGCGCGGCGAGCGCGAGGAACGCGAGGTGCGGCATCCCCGGCACCACGCCGAGCATCGCCACCACGCCGGCGGTCAGGCCCAGCGCGCGCGGCAGCGACAGGAGCTGCTTGATCACCTGCCCGCCCACGTCGTCGTCGTCGGCCACGCGCGACACGATCAGGCCGGCGGCCACCGAGATCACCAGCGCCGGCACCTGCGCCACCAGCGCGTCGCCGATCGCCAGCAGGATGTAGTTGTTGGCGGCCTGGCTCACCGACAGCGAATGCTGGGTGGTGCCGATCAGCAGGCCGCCGATCACGTTGATGAAGACGATGAGGATGCCGGCGATCGCATCGCCGCGCACGAACTTCGAGGCCCCGTCCATCGAGCCGTAGAAGTCGGCCTCGCGCGACACGTCGGTGCGGCGCCGCCGCGCCTCGGCCTGGTCGATCTGGCCCGCGTTCAGGTCGGCGTCGATCGCCATCTGCTTGCCCGGCAGCGCATCGAGCGCGAACCGCGCCGACACCTCGGCGATGCGCCCCGCGCCCTTGGTGACGACGACGAAGTTGATCACCGTGATGATCGCGAACACGATGATCCCGACCGCGAAGTTGCCGCCGATCAGGAAGTTCGCGAACGACTCGATGACCTTGCCCGCCGCGTCGGTGCCGGTATGGCCGTGCATCAGCACCGCGCGCGTCGAGGCGACGTTCAGCGACAGGCGCAGCAGCGTCGTCACCAGCAGCACCGAGGGGAACACCGCGAAGTCGAGCGCCTTGACGGTGTAGGCCGACACCAGCAGCACCAGCAGCGCCAGCGCGATGTTGAAGGTGAACAGCAGGTCGAGCAGCGGCGCCGGCAGCGGCAGGATCATCATCGCCAGCACGAGCACGATGACGACCGGCGCGGCGAGCGCCTTCCAGGGCGGCAGGTTCAGCATCACGCCGCCGACGCTGATCCGCTGGCCGCCCGACACGGCCGCCGCCTTCGCGTCGCCGCTCATCGACGCTCTCCGGTCGCGGCGCCGGGCCCGGCGGGCGCGGCCGGATCCATGCCGGACGGCACCTCGATGCCGGTCGGCGCGGACGGGGCGGCGCCGGGTGCCGCCGCGCGATGCCGCAGCTGGTAGACCCAGGCGAGCACCTGCGCGACCGCGTTGTACAGGGCGGCCGGAATCTCCCGGTCCACCTCGACGTGCGCGTAGAGCGCGCGCGCCAGCGGCGGCGCCTCGAGCAGCGGGACCCCGGCCTGCGCGGCGAGCTCCCGGATCCGTCCGGCCAGCAGGTCGGCACCCTTGGCCACCACCCGCGGCGCGCCCATGGCCGACTCGTCGTAGCGGATCGCGACCGCGTAGTGGGTCGGGTTGGTGATCACCACGTCGGCGGTCGGCACCGCGGCGAGCATCCTGCGGCCGGCGATCTCGCGCTGGCGCGCGCGCATCCGCCCGCGCAGCATCGGATCGCCATCCGATTCCTTGGCTTCCCGGCGCGCCTCCTGGTGGGTCATCTTCAGGTCGGCGCGATGCCGGAACCACTGGAACGGCACGTCGACCAGCGCCACCGCCGCGAGCACGGCGACCAGCGCCGCCAGCCCCGCGCCCATCACCGCCGCGCCGCCGGACAGGCCCTGCGCGAGCGGACGCGCCGCCAGCCCCGCGAACTCCGGCAGGCTGGTCGTGACGAACCAGCTCCCGATCGCGGCCAGCGCGCACGACAGCACCAGCAGCCGCGCCAGGTCGAACGCGCCGCGCACCGAGAAGACCCGCTTGATCCCGTTGAGCGGGCTCAGGCGGGATGGATCGAGGTCCAGCGGCTTGGTCGACAGGACCAGCCCGCCGGGGATCAGCGTCGCGGCGATCGCCACGATCGCCAGGCCCCCCACCAGCGGCAGCGTGGCGAGCGCCGCGTCGGCGCCGAGCTCGGCCACCACGCCCGGCAGGCGCTGGACGGTCATCGCCGCATCGCGCTCGAAGCTGAGTGCGCTGCGCACCATCGAGATCGTCTCGCGAGCCATCGACGGGCCGATCGCGGCCGCGCCGATCAGCGCGGCGCCGAGCACCGCGAAATGCCCCAGGTCGCGCGAACGCGCGACCCGCCCGTCCTCACGGGCCTTCTGGAGCCGCCGTTCGGAGGCTGGGAGTTGTCGGTCTTCGCGACTGGCTTCGGAGTCGGCCATGGCGCCTGCGCACGATCTCGGGTTCGAGGATTCGAAGCCGATTATTCGCAGGGGCCGGAAAACTCAAGCCCCGATAAGCGGGGCTCCGGCCGGCCAATTCGCCCGGCGGCGTTCAGCGGGGAGCGGCGCCCTCGCCCGGATCCGCCCCCGCCCCCTGCGGGGTCGCCCCGGCCGCTTCGCCGAGCACCGATTCCAGCTCGGCGCCATCCGGCGCGTCGACCTCGGTGCCCTTGAACACCCGCTCCTCGGCCTCGTGGTTGAGCACCATGATCGCGATCCGGCGATTCATCGGGTTGCGCGGGTTCTCCTTGTCGTACATCAGCGTCGGCCCGAGCCCGATCACCCGCACCACCTTCGACTCGCTCATGCCGCCGGCGATCAGCTCGCGCCGCGACGCGTTCGCGCGGTCCGCCGACAGCTCCCAGTTCGAGTAGGCGCGCTCGCCGTGGCCGTACGGCGCGGAATCGGTGTGCCCGGACAGGCTCACCCGGTTCTCGACCCCGTTCAGCACGCCGCCGATCTCGTGCAGCAGCACCCGCATGTAGTCCTTCACCGTCGCGCTGCCCAGGTCGAACATCGGCCGGTTCTGGTCGTCGACGATCTGGATCCGCAGGCCGTCGGGCGTCAGGTCGAGCCGGATCTGAGACCGGACCTCGGCGAGCCGCGGGTTGTTGGTGATCACCTCCTCGACCTGGGCCTTCAGCCGGGTGAGGCGCTGGGCATCCAGGCGCCTGAGCTCGGCCCGCAACGCCTGGAGGTTCACCTTCTTGCGCCGGGACTCGATGTCGCCGCGCCGCTCGGCGCCGATCGACCGGGTCAGGTCGGTGCCGCCGCCCCGGATCACCGACGAGCTGTCGCCCGAGCCGCTGCCCCCCGAAAGCGCCACCTTCAGCGGCGTGCGGAAGTACTCGGCGATGCCCTGCAGGTCGCCGCTGGTGGTCGAGCCGAGCAGCCACATCAGCAGGAAGAACGCCATCATCGCCGTGACGAAGTCGGCGTACGCGATCTTCCAGGCCCCGCCGTGGTGCCCGCCGTGGCTCACCTTGCGGATGCGCCTGACGACGATCGGCTGGACCTTCCTGTCTGGAGCCGCCATCGAACGCTCCGCCGCTCAGGCCTTCTTCTGCTTGACGTGCGCCTCGAGCTCGCTGAAGCTGGGGCGCTCGGTGGAATACAGCACCTTGCGCCCGAACTCCACCGCGATCGAGGGCGCGTAGCCCTGCATGCTCGCGAGCAGCGTCACCTTGACGCACTGCAGCTCCTTGCTGCTCTCGTCGGCCTTCTGCTCGAGCAGCGTCGCAAGCGGCGACACGAAGCCGTACGCGAGCAGGATGCCCAGGAACGTCCCGACCAGCGCGTGCGCGATCATCTGGCCGAGCTCGGAAGGGGGCTTGCCCACCGAGCCCATCGTATGCACCACGCCCATCACCGCGGCGACGATCCCGAAGGCGGGCAGCCCGTCCGCCATCTTCTGGATCGCGTGCGAGGGCGCCATCGCTTCGTGATGATGGGTCTCGATCTCGTTGTCCATCAGGTTCTCGATCTCGAGCGCGTTCAGGTTCCCCGAGGCCATCATCCGGAGATAGTCGGTGACGAACTCGATCAGGTGATGGTCGTTCGCCACCGTCGGATGGCGCTGGAACAGCGCGCTCTCGTGCGGGTTGTCGACGTCGTTCTCGATCGACATCAGGCCCTCCTTCCGGGCCTTCGACAGGATGTCGTAGAGCAGCGCCATCAGCGCCATGTAGCGCACCTTCGTGTACTTCGAGCCCTTGAACAGCGAAGGCAGCGCCTGGACCACCGCCCTGAGCGCCTTGCCGGAGTTGGAAACGATGAAGGCGCCGACCGCCGCGCCGCCGATGATCAGGAGCTCGAGCGGCTGGAACAGCGCCCCCATGTGCCCGCCGGCGAGCAGGTAGCCACCCAGGACGGAGCCGATGACGATCAGGTAACCGAGGAGAACGAACATGCGCGACGAGGTCCGGGGAGAATCTGCGGGGACGTCCCCGCGGGGCTACCCTCGCCTTTTCGGTCGCGCAGGCGGCTTCTTGAGCGCCCCGGCGGACGCCGGGAACGAACGGCCGGACGGCGCGCCATCCGGTCGCTGGCGGCGGCCCGGCGGCATGCGCCGGGCGACGATCGCCGCGCGGGCGGCCGCCTCCGGGGCAACCCCGTCAGTGGATGGCGCCGGCGCGGCGCGCCTTGCCCGCCCGGGCGGGCGGTTCGCACAGGCCGCAGACGTAGTCGTGCTCGAGCTCGTAGGCATGGCCGACGAAGTGGCCGCCGCAGCGGGTGCAGCGGATGGTCGTGAGCATCCCGGCGTCGACGAAGCGCACCAGCCGCCAGGCGCGCGTGATCGACAGCAGCGGCTCGACGCCGAGCGTCGATACCTCGGCGGTATACAGCTGGTAGGCCTTGACGATCGCCTCGACGTCGTCCAGCGGGCTGGTCTTGAGCAGATACGCGTAGACGTTGTAGAACAGCGAGGCGTGGATGTTCGGCTGCCAGGAGGTGAACCAGTCGGTCGAGAACGGCAGTTGCCCCTTCGACGGCGAGCGGCCGGCCACCTCCTTGTACAGGCGCAGCAGGCGCTCGTAGGGGAGCGCGGTCTCGGCCTGGAGCATCTGCAACCGCGCGCCGAGCCGGATCAGCTCGACCGCCCGCTGCACCTGGCGGGTGTCCTCGAGGACGCTGCGCGCGCTCATGACCCGAGCGCCTCGTCGAAGTTGCCGGCCATCAGGATGCTCGCGTGCAGGCGGCCCGCGCTGCGCGCGGCATCGCCCTCGACGGTGCGGCCGTGCTCGGTGAGCAGCGACCAGAGCATCCGGTCGTCGAAGCGGAAGCGGCACATCAGCATGTTCCCGGCCGCGACCTTCATCAGCTGGCTCGGCGTGAGCGCGTCCAGCACGTCGGCGGTTTCCTCGGACACGCCGAGCCGATAGAGCGCCTGCGCCTTGTCGGTGCGGATCAGGCGCTGCGCGAGGATCAGATACGAGAGGTTGGCCTCCCGGATCTCGTTCATCAGCCTGTCGTCGAACTGCATCGCGGACTCCATCGGACACTCCTGGCGCTTCGATCGTGCGCCGCCCCGAGGGCGGCGCCGGTCGTATTCGGATGGCGCCAGTGTCGGCCGGCCGGCCGCTTTCATGAATCCGAAATCGGCTGAATCCGGGCGGCCGGAATGCCGGCTCCCGATAGGAAGAATTCCTACGCGCCGTCTCCCAGGCGCAGCGGGGACGCCGCGGAGCCCCCCGAATCCGCCGTTCGTTGCCCCCGCTAAAGATGTCCGGACGGTCCGCCGATAAGGCAAGGGCCGGGGCAATCCCCGCCGTCCGCCCAGGGTCTGACTTAGGACCTGCCCTGCCGGATCCACCACTTCACCGATCAAGGAGTTCGGTCCATGGCCCAGATCATCAACACCAACCTGATTTCGCTGAACACCCAGCGCAACCTGACGACCACCCAGGGCGTCCTGGCGCAGGCGGTCCAGCGCCTCTCGTCGGGCCTGCGCGTGAACAGCGCGAAGGACGACGCGGCCGGGCTGGCGATCGCCGAGCGGATGAACGCCCAGGTCCGCGGCATGAACGTCGCGATCCGCAACGCCAACGACGCGATCTCGCTGTCCCAGACCGCCGAGGGCGCGCTGGGCAAGGTCGGCGACATGCTGCAGCGGATGCGCGAGCTCGCCGTCCAGGCCGCCAACGCCACCAACGGAGCCGGCGACCGCTCCAACCTCGACGAGGAATACCAGGCGCTCGCCAGCGAGATCGGCCGTGCGCTCGCCGACACCCAGTTCAACGGCCTCAAGATCCTCGGCGCCAACGCCGGCGCGCAAGTGTTCCAGGTCGGTGCCAATGCGGGTGAGACGATCACCGTCACCACCAGCAACATGGCCACCAACGGCGACATCACGGCGGTGACCGCGGGTGACCTGACCTCGGTGGCCAACGCCACCACGGCGCTGGGCAACATCGACACGGCGCTGACCACGCTCAACAGCGAGCGGGCGCTGTACGGTGCGACGCAGAACCGCTTCGAAGCCGTCGTCGGCAGCCTGCAGGTGGCGGTCGAGAACCAGACCGCCGCGCGCAGCCGCATCATGGATGCCGACTTCGCGGCCGAGACCGCCGCGCTGACCCGTGCGCAGGTGCTGCAGCAGGCCGGCACGGCCATGCTGTCGCAGGCCAACTCGCTGCCCAACAACGTGCTGGCGCTGCTGCGCTGATCGCACGACGCGCGCCCGGCCGGCCGAACCCGGCCGGTGCGCGGGCGGTTTCCTGAAAGAGCTCCGCCGGCGCCGGATAAGCGCCGGCGGAGCTCGCCTTTTCGGCGTTTCCTGCCGGGCGGCGCGACGGCACACTGCGTCCGGTCAAGCTTTCGCAGGAGCCGGCCGATGGCCCGGAGCCCCAGCCTTCCCGATGCCGCGTCCGCGCGACGCCTTCCGCCCCTTGCCGACCCCCGCGCGGCGGCGCGCGCGATCGCCATCGCCTGCGCCCGGATCCGGCGCCGGCCCGACCAGGCGCTGCGGGCGCATGCGCCGCGCGACCCCGAGGCGCTGCTGAGGCTGCTGCGCGGCTGAGCCGGAAACGCCGCCGCGGACACGCCCGCGGCTCAAGTCCGGGCGCCGGACGCCGAAGACCATCGATACGGACGGCCGGGGCGCATGCCGCACGCCCGGCCCGAACCGGAGACCATGAATGAGCACCATCAGCGCCACCGGCAGCAACATCGACGTCCAGAGCATCGTCTCCCAGCTGATGCAGATCGAGCGCAGGCCGCTGCAGGCGCTGCAGACCTCGCTGTCGGGCATCCAGACCAAGCTGTCGGCGTTCGGCAAGCTGCAGTCGGCGCTGTCGAAGTTCCAGGACGCGGCCCGCGACCTCACGCGCGCGACCACCTGGCAGGCAGCCAGCGCGACCAGCAGCGATGCGGCCGCGGTCAAGGCAACCGCGGGCAGCGGCGCCATCCCGGGCGGATACTCGATCGAGGTCGCGCAGCTCGCCCGGCCGCAGACGCTGGCGAGCGCCCCGTTCGCGGGCAGCGACAGCGTGGTCGGCGAAGGCACCCTGCGGATCCAGATGGGCACGCTGGATCCTTCCGGCACCGCGTTCACGCCCGACGCCGCCCGCCCCGAGGTCGCGGTCTCGATTCCGGCCGGCGCGACGCTCGCCCAGGTCCGGGACGCGATCAACGCGGCCGGCGCCGGGGTCACGGCGACGCTGGTCGCCGACGGCACCGGCCAGCGACTGATGCTGCGCGGAGCCGAATCGGGCGCCGCGCAGGCCTTCGGCATCACGGTCGACGACGCCGATGGCGGCAGCCTCGATGCGAACGGACTCTCGGCGCTGGCGTTCGATCCCGCCGCCGGCGCGGGTGCCGGACGCAACCTGCAACTGACCCAGTCGGCGCAGGACGCGCTGCTCTCGGTCAACGGCCTGCAGATCAGCGCATCGTCGAACCGGCTCTCGAACGTGATCGAGAACGTGACGATCGAGCTCGGCCGGGTCACCAGCGGGCCAGTCGAGGTCAGCGTCGGCAGCGACGGCGAATCGCTGCGCGACTCGCTCCAGGCGTTCGTCGACGCCTGGAACGCGGCCAACACGCTGTTGTCGGACCAGCTCCGCTACGACCCGTCGACCAAGAGCGCCGGCGCGCTCCAGGGCAACCAGAACGTGCTGCGTATCCAGCAGCAGATGCGCGAAGTGCTGCGTGGCACGGTCGGTGCCGGAACGCCGGACAGCCTGAGCGCGCTCGGCATCGAGCTCCAGCGCGATGGATCGCTGACGCTGAACGCATCCCGGGTCGACGCGGCACTGGCTGATCCGGCAGCCGTGCAGGCGTTCTTCGCCCGGGCGGACATCGGCGGCGACGGCGGCGGCCTCGCGCGCAGGCTGATCTCGCGGCTCGACGCGATCCTGGGCACCGACGGCGCCGTCACCAGCGCCACCGAATCGCTCCAGGCGCGCGAACGATCGGTCGGGCAGCAGCAGGAACGTCTCGAGGCGCGCCTCGGCGAGGTCGAGAAGCGCCTGCTGCGCCAGTACACCGCACTGGACGCGAACCTCGCCCGCATGACGAGCTCGTTGTCGAGCATCCAGATGCTGCTCGACAGCACGAAGGCCTCGACGAACACCTGACGCCGCCGGGCTGCCGGTCCGGCCGCCGGGACGGCCGCCGACTCAAGACCGGGCCCCGCGCGTCGATAGACAGTCCATCGGTTCACAGGAACCCAGCCTCCAGGAACGCTTCCGACATGTTCGCCTCGCACCGTCCCGCCGCATCCGCGTACCGCAAGCTCGACCTGGAGACCGCGGTCGCCCAGGCCGATCCGCACGCGCTGGTCGCCCTGCTCTACGATGGAGCGCTGGCGGCGATCGCGCAGGCCCGCGACGCGGGCCGCGACGCCGATCCCGCGCGGCGCGGCACGGCGACCACGCGTGCGCTGCGCATCCTCGAGGAAGGCCTGAAGGCCGCGCTCGATTCGCGCGGCGGCGAGATCGCCGCGAACCTGCGCGCGCTGTACGACTACATGATCGTCCGGCTGCTCGCGGCGAATGGCCACGCCGACGACGCCGCCTACGCCGAGGTCGCCGGCATGCTCCAGCAGCTGCGCGAAGCCTGGCAAGGCATCGCCGCCCCGGCGCGGCGCGCGCCGGCGGCTGCCTGAACCCGGCACGGACGCGAAGCCATGCCGGTCTTCGAAGACACCACCGATCCGGGCGCCCTGGTGCTCGGCCACTACCGTGAGATCGAGGCCGCCGCCGCGGTGATGCTGCAGGCCGCGCGCGCCGGCGACTGGCCGCGCGTGACGCGGGTCGAGCGCGCGATCCGGGAGCTGGCCGATCGCCTGGACGACGACGCGCCGGAGCGCCGGCTCGACGCCGGGCAGCGCCGCGAGCGCCTGCGGATCGTCCGGCGGCTGCTGTCGATCGACGCCGAGGTCCGGCATCTCGCCGATCCGGGAAGCCTGCGGCTCGACCGCCTGTTCGCGCCCCGCGCCGCCGGGGGATCGCTCGCCGGATCGCTCTGACCGGTGCCATGCCGCCCGCACTGCCCGACACGGTCCACCCCGACCCGGTCGACGCGCTGCCGGAGGCGTTCAGGATCGAGGGGCCGCTGGCGGTGCGCGCGGTGCTGCGCGAGCTGGCCGAACGCCATGCCCTGGTGACGCTGTACGCCGACGAGCGCATCGACGACTTCGCGGTCTCGCAGGTCGTCCGGGCGACCGGCGCCGAGGTCGCGTTCGATCTCTCGGGACAGGATGCGTTCGCCGCGGCGCTCCGGCATGCGCGCCGGGTGGTCGGCGTGGCATTCCCCGGACAGGTGAAGACGCAGTTCCGGCTCGATCGCTTCGCAGTCGTCCACGAACACGAAGCAGCGCTGTTGCGCGCGCCGCTGCCCGCAGCCGTCCACCGGATCCAGCGGCGCGATGCGTTCCGCGTGCCGCTTCCCGCCAGCGAGGAAGCGTTCTGCGTGCTGCGGGTGCCGCCGGACGGGGAGATCCGGCACCGTCTCCTCGACCTGAGCGCCGGAGGCGTGTCGGTCCTCCTCGACGCCGGGATCGCCCCGCCCGCGATCGGCACGATCTGGGCGCATTGCCGGATCGAGACCGGCGACGGCCGGGTCCTGCCCTGCGAGCTGTCGGTGCAGCATGCGGAGCCGTATCCCGCCGGCGACGGCTCGCGGCCGGCCGGTGATGGCGCGCATCGCGTCGGCGCCGCCTTTCGCGCGATGCCGGGCGAAGTGCTGCGCCGGATCCAGATCTACGTGATCGACGTCGAGAAACGCCTCGGCCGGCGCCGCTGAAGCCCGGTGCCGGCCTCAGACCGGCAGCCAGACCGGCAGCCAGACCGACAACCAGACCGACAACCAGACCGACAGTCAGACCGGCATGTTCATGATGTCGGTGTAGGCGGCGACCAGCCGGTTGCGCACCGTGAGCGCGGCCTGGAAGGCGATCTGCGAGCTCTGCATCGCCATCATCGTCTGCTCGAGGCCGACCCCGCCCTCGCCCAGCTGGAACTGCCGCTGCAGCGTCGCCGTCTCGTCCTGGAGACGACTCACGCCTTGCAGGGCTTCCTCGAGCACGCCCGAAAAGCCCGTCGCCCCGGGGGCCCGTCCCGCCGCGACGGGCGCGGCGCCGGCCGGCGACACGGCGCCGGCGAGGGGACTTGCCAGGGGCGGAAAGCGAACGTCCATCGTGACCTCCTGCCGATCCGGGGCGTGCCGGTGTCCGGAAGCCCGGTCCGTCGCCCGCTGCCGCATGGTCGCGCGGCGGCCCCCGGCATCAAGCGCGAAATAGCGGCATTCCCACCCGCTATTTGCGCGATCCGGCGGGCCCGGGTTTCCGAATAATCGGCCGCATGAACGCACAAGCCCAAACCCTGCCCGCCCCGTCCGCTCCGGCAACCGGATTCGCGGCGATTCCGCTGCGCCGCAAGCTCGCCGCCGCCGCAGGCCTGGCGGCACTGGTGGCGATCGTGGTGGCCTCGCTCGCGTGGTCGCGCCAGCCGGACTACCGGGTACTGTTCACCAACCTGTCGGACAAGGACGGCGGCTCGGTCATCGCCGCGCTCTCGCAGATGAACGTCCCCTACCGCTTCGCCTCCGGCGGAGCAGCGATCCTGGTCCCCGAGGAGCGGGTGCACGACGCGCGACTCAAGCTCGCCTCGCAGGGGCTGCCGCGCGGCGGCACGGTCGGGTTCGAGCTGATGGAAAGCCAGCGCTTCGGCGTCACCCAGTTCCAGGAGCGGCTGAACTTCCAGCGCGGCCTGGAAGGCGAGCTGGCGCGCTCGATCCAGTCGCTCGCCGCGGTGCAGAGCGCGCGGGTGCACCTGGCGCTGCCGGTGCAGAACGGCTTCCTGCGCGAGCAGCAGAAGCCGTCCGCCTCCGCGCTCCTCAGCCTCTATCCGGGCCGCGCGCTCGATCGCGGGCAGGTCGCGGGCATCGTCCACCTGATCGCCTCGTCGGTCCCGGACCTCGCGCCGCGCCAGGTGAGCGTGATCGACCAGACCGGCGCCCTGCTCTCGTCCGAGGGCGAGGCGGGACCCAACGGGCTCGACGCGACCCAGCTCGACTACGTGCGCCGCCTCGAGTCGGGGTTCAGCCAGCGCGTGCTCGACATCGTCGAGCCGATCGTCGGCGCCGGCAACGTGCGCGCGCAGGTCACGGCGGACATCGATTTCACGCAGAGCGAGTCGACCGCCGAGCAGTACCGACCCAACCAGGGCAGTGAGCCCGCCGCGGTGCGCAGCCAGCAGGTGCTCCAGTCCGGAGAGGCCGGCGCGACCGCGCAGGGCATTCCCGGCGCGTTGTCGAACCAGCCGCCGGCGCCGGCGAGC
>JBDHRX010000090.1:0-12908 GCA_039807785.1 Burkholderiaceae bacterium | reverse complement strand
CTGCGCCCGCGCGGCCGGCGCGCCCGGCCGGCTGGGCGCGGAGCGGGCGCGATCAGAGCGGGCGTCAGAGCGCGCGCGCGAAGGCCGCCTCGAGTCGCTGCACCGTCCCGTCGACGTCCCGCAGCTTGTCGAGGCCGAACAGGCCGATGCGGAAACTGCGGAAGTCGGCCGGCTCGTCGCATTGCAGCGGCACGCCGGCCGCGATCTGCAGGCCCTGCGCAGCCAGCTTGCGCCCGGACTGGATGTCCGGATCGTCCGTGTAGGCCACGACGACGCCGGGGGCCGCATAGCCCGCTGCCGCGACGCTTGGCAGGCCGTGCCCGGCCAGCATCGCGCGGACCCGGTTGCCGAGCGCCTGCTGGGCGGCGCGCGCCGCCTCGAGGCCGAAGCGCCGCGTCTCCTGCATCGCATCGCGCACGCGCGCCAGCGCTTCGGTGGGCAGCGTCGCGTGGTAGGCGTGGCCGCCGGCCTCGTACGCCTCGATGATCTGCAGCCACTTGCGCAGGTCGCAGGCGTAGCTGGTCGCGAGGGTGCCCTCGATGCGCTCGCGCGCGCGTTCGCCGAGCATCACCAGCGCGCAGCAGGCCGGGCCGCTCCAGCCCTTCTGCGGGGCGCTGATCAGCACGTCGACGCCCAGCGCGTTCATGTCGACCCAGAGGGCTCCCGAGGCGATGCAGTCGAGCACGAACAGGCCGTTGACCGCCCGCACCGCGGCCGAGACCGTCCGCAGGTAGTCGTCGGGCAGCAGGATGCCCGAGGAGGTCTCGACGTGCGGCGCGAACACCAGGTCGGGGCGCTCGCGCTCGATCGCCGCCAGCACCTCGTCGACCGGCGGCGGCGCGAACGGGGCCTGGTGCCCGGCCCGGTCCGGGCGCGCCTTGAGCACGGTCGATCCCGAGGCGATATGCCCCATCTCGAGGATCTGCGTCCAGCGGTAGCTGAACCAGCCGTTGCGGATCACCAGCACCTTGCGTCCGGTCGCGAACTGGCGCGCCACCGCCTCCATGCCGAAGGTGCCGCTGCCCGGGACCACGATCGCGGAGCGCGCGTGGTAGGTATCCTTCAGCGTCGCGGCGATGTCGCGCATCACGCCCTGGAAGCGGGCGGACATGTGGTTGAGCGTTCGGTCGGTGTAGACGACCGAATACTCGAGCAGGCCGTCTGGGTCGACTTCGGGGCGTAGGCCGGGCATGTCTCGTTCCGTCGGAGTGGAAGGCAGGGGCGCGCTTCAGTCGAGGTCGGCGACGAGCGCGGCGCGTATCGCGCCCGGCAGCGGGCTCGCCTCGGCCTGGTAGTTCTCGTGGTCGACGCCGACCGAGAGGGCGGCGCCGCGCTTGAGCGCATCGGCCATCGCATCGGTGAGCTCGAACCGCACGAAGTGTACCGCCGATGTCTTTTCCTCGTTCTCGCGATCGAGGTCCTCGTCGGCGATCGCATAGACCCGCGCCGCGCCCTCGACCTGGACCCAGACGCGGTCCTCGACGCCGCGCAGCCGCGCCAGCTCGCGGCGGCGGGCCGCGACCTCCTCGTACTCGATCAGCATCGTCGCTTTCAGGTTGCGCCCGTCGGGGATCAGCGGGTTGTAGGCCTCGAGCTCGTGCGCGATCCCGTCCTCCTCGAAGATCTTCTCGATGCGCAGCATCTCCTGGATCTGGTAGCGCACCGTCAGCTCGTCCTCGAACAGCAGCGTCATGTGCGCCCCCAGCGGGACCTTGCGCAGCTTCTTGTGCTCGAGCACCCGGTTGCGAAACTCGGGGCGCGCCCTGGCGTAGGCCTCGAGCGTCATCAGCGATTCACGGCTTACTTTTCCCATCTTCGTCGCTTCCATCGATGTCCTCCCGGGAGCGCCGGCCTCGGCCGCCGGCCCTATGCCAGTCCGTAAGCGATGCGCAGCAGCGTGAGCGGATGCGCCAGCTTGCCCTCGACCGGGAGCCCGGCCTGGGTCATGCCCTGCTCGATGTGGTGCCCCGCGAGCTGGCAGTCGGACGCGATCCAGTCGGGCTCTCCGCCCGGATGCTCGCCCATCTGCCGGAACACCGGCTTGCCGATCTTCATCGCGACCTCGTGGAACTCCCGCTTCACGCCCCAGGTGCCCGCATGGCCCGAGCAGCGCTCGATCGTGCTGACCCGGGTGCCGGGGACCTTCTCGAGCATCTCCCGGGTCTTCTGTCCGACGTTCTGGACCCGCAGGTGACAGGCCACATGGTAGGAGACGTTGCCCAGCGACGCCGTGAAGTCGGTCTCGAGCAGCCCATCCTTGGCGCGCAGCACGAGGTACTCGAACGGGTCGAACATCGCGCTCCGTACCAGCGCGACCTCGGCGTCGTCGGGGAACATCATCGGCAGCTCCTGCTTGTACATCAACGCACAGGAGGGGATCGGCGCGAGGATCGCGTAGCCGGCCCGCGCCAGCTTCGCCAGCGCGGGGATGTTGCGCTCCTTCAGCGTCGCGACCGAGTCGAGGTCGCCCAACTCGAGCTTGGGCATCCCGCAACAGGCTTCCTTGTCGGCCAGCACGTAGGGAATCGCGTTGTGCTCGAGCACCTTGACCAGGTCGTGCCCGATCCCGGGTTCGTTGTAGTTCACGTAACAGGTCGCGTAGATCGCGACCTTGCCCGGCGTGCGTTCCCCGTCGCGCACCGGGTGCTTCGGCGAGGGCGCGGCATAGGCGCGGAACTTGTCGCTGGTGAACGGCGGCAGCCAGGCGTCGCGATGCACGCCCAGCGCCCGCTCGGCCGCTTTGCGGGCCGCCTTGTTGCGACTCAGCGCGTTGACCGCCTGGACGACGATCGGGATCCCGGCCAGGGTGCCGTTGCGGTCGGTCGCGGAGAGCTGCGTGTCGCGGAACCGGGTCGGCGTGCCGCGGCGGAACTGGATCGCCTTGCCGCGCAGCATCAGGTGCGGGAAGTCCACGTTCCAGACGTGCGGCGGCACGTACGGGCACTTGGTCATGTAGCAGACGTCGCACAGGTAGCACTGGTCGACGACCTTCCAGAAGTCCTTGCGGTCGACCTCGTCGACCTCGCCGCTGGCGGACTCGTCGACCAGGTCGAACAGCGTCGGGAAGGCGTTGCACAGGCTCAGGCAGCGCCTGCAGCCGTGGCAGATGTCGAAGACGCGCGCCATCTCGTCGAGCGCCTTCGCCTCGTCGTGGAACTCGGAGTTGCGCCAGTCGAGCGGGTGGCGGGTCGGGGCTTCGAGCGAACCTTCGCGTACGGTCATCGTCGTTCTCGGCTCAACGGGGGCGCGGTGCGCCGCGGAATGAAAAGGGGAGCCGTGGAGCTCCCCTCGCGCACGTCGCGGGCCGGATCCGCCGGGTCGCCCGGGCGGCCGGCCCGATCGGTCAGGACAGCGACTCGAGGGCCCTGGCGAACTTGTTCGCGTGCGAGCGCTCGGCCTTGGCGAGCGTCTCGAACCAGTCGGCGATCTCGTCGAAGCCTTCGTCGCGGGCGGTCTTGGCCATGCCCGGATACATGTCGGTGTATTCGTGGGTCTCGCCCGCCACCGCGGACTTCAGGTTGTTCTGCGAATTGCCGATCGGCAGGTCGGTGGCCGGATCGCCGACCACGGCGAGGTAGTCGAGGTGGCCGTGCGCATGGCCGGTCTCGCCTTCGGCCGTCGAGCGGAACAGCGCCGCGACTTCCGGCTGGCCTTCGACGTCGGCCTTGTTCGCGAAGTAGAGGTAGCGGCGGTTGGCCTGGCTTTCCCCGGCGAACGCGTCCTTCAGGTTCTGGTGGGTCTTGGTGCCTTGCAGGCTGGGCATGGCTGTCTCCTGTCGAAAGAGGTGATCGAAGGATTGCTCTCGGCCGCGCGCCGATGCGCCGACCGGCCCGCCCGACTGTATCAATGTTCGATTGGAAACTCCAATTGACGATTCAAATGCGATTGATTGTCACTGGCTATCGGCCCTGGCGCGGCGGCCCCTAGTGCGACGCTTCGATGCGGCCGCCATAGTCGGGCAGGGCGAGGCTCGCCGTGAGCCCGCCGTCGGCGGCGTTCGCCAGCTTCAGGCCGCCGCCGTAGCGTCGCGCGAGGCGCTCGACGATCGCCAGCCCCAGGCCCGAGCCGCCGCGGTCGCTGCGCGCGCTGTCGATGCGCACGAAGGGCTGGAGCAGCCGTTCGAGGTCCGCTTCGGGAACGCCGGGTCCGTGGTCGCGGACCTCGATCGACAGTCCGTCGGCGGTGCGCCGCGCGCGCAGCGCGACCCGCGCCGGTTCGCCCGGCGCGGCCCGTCCGTAGCGCATCGAGTTGTCGATCAGGTTGCCGACGGCGCGTTGCAGGTCGGTCGGGTCGCCGATCCAGTGCCGGGCATTGCCGGGATCGACCTGCAGCCGCAGCGTGCCCTCGTCGAGGGCGGCCCGGTAGGTCTGGTCGAGCCCCGCGAGCAGCGCCGCGACGTCGACGCGCTCGGCGCGCGGCGGCTCGCCGATGCGCGCGTACTGGATGAACTGGCCGACGATCAGGTCGATCCGTTCGATGTCCTCGGCCATGGAGGCGCGCTGCGCCGCCGACAGGTCGGCCAGCTCGATCTCCATGCGCAGGCGGGCGAGCGGGCCGCGGATGTCGTGCGAGATGCCCGCCAGCGCCAGCGAGCGATCCGCATCGAGCCGCGCCAGGTCGCGCGCCAGCCGGTTGAAGCGGCGGTTCAGGGCCGCGATCTCGGTGGGGCCCTGGTCGGCGAGCGGGGCCGGCGCCTCGCCGCGGGCGAGCCGGGCGATCGCGCGGCTCAGGTCGGCGAGCGGGCGGTTCACCAGGCGCGAGATGAGCAGGGCGCCGAGCAGCGACAGCCCCGCGGCGATCAGGCCGAGCAGCCCGATCCCGGGGCCGAACTGCCGCTCGACCCGCGCGCGCGGCAGGATCAGCCAGTAGTCGTCGCCGTCGATCTCGAAGCTGATCCAGACCGCGTCGACGCCGTTCACGCGCGCGGCCACGCGCGTGCCGGCGCCGAGCAGCTGGCGCAGGCGCGGCTCGAGCGCGCGCAGTCGCGCGCCGGTGGCGCCGTCGTCGATCCGGTCGTCCGCCTCCTTGGGCAGCACGCGCACCTCCTCCTCGCGGGCGATCTGGTCGATCAGGTCGGGGCGCCGATCGGGTTCGGCGCTGACCAGCGCCGAGCGGGTCAGGTTCACCACCGAGGCGACTTCCCAGGCGAGTCGCTGCGCGGGCGGCACCCGGTCGAGCAGCCGCGCGACCCCCAGCGTGACGCCGAGGCTGCTGCCGATCAGCAGCGCCAGCAGCAGGAAGGTGCGCCAGAAGAGGCTGATGCGCGGGCGGCGCGCCGCCCCCGGCGCGGCGGACTTCATGCGCCGTCGGGGACGAACACGTAGCCGACGCCCCAGACGGTCTGGATGTAGCGCGGCTGCTGCGGGTCGGCCTCGATCAGCTTGCGCAGCCGCGACACCTGGACGTCCAGGCTGCGGTCGTAGGCGCCGTATTCGCGCCCGCGCGCGAGCGCCATCAGCTTCTCGCGCGACAGCGGGGCGCGCGGATGCTGGACCAGCACCTTGAGCACCGAGAACTCGCCGGTGGTGAGCGGGACCGGTTCGCCCTCGCGGGTGAGCGCCCGGGTGGAGAGATCGAGCCGGAACGGCCCGAAGCGGACCTCGATCGGCTCGGCCGACGGGGCGCCGGGCGCTTCGGCGGGCGGCTTGCGCCGCAGCACCGCGTGGATGCGCGCGAGCAATTCGCGCGGGTTGAAAGGCTTGGGCAGGTAGTCGTCGGCGCCCACCTCGAGGCCGATGATCCGGTCCACGTCGTCGCCCTTCGCGGTCAGCATCACGATCGGGGTACGGTCGTTGGCGCCGCGCAGTCGCCGTACGATCGACAGGCCGTCCTCGCCGGGCAGCATCAGGTCGAGCACGATCAGGTCGAAGGGCTCGCGCAGCATCAGCCGGTTCATCGACGGCGCGTCCTGCGCGAGGCTGACCTCGAACTGGTTCTCGCTCAGGTACCGGCGCAGGAGTTCGCGCAGTTTCGGATCGTCGTCGACGACCAGCAGCTTGCGGGCGGCTTGGTTCATGGCGGGAATGATAGCGGCCCGGACGCGACACCGCCCGATTGCCGGCGGGGCGATTCCGCCGGGCGATTTACCAGCGGTTACAGCGTTTACCGTGCGTGGGGCTGCACCGGGCGATGGCGCCGCCTAGAATGCGGGCATGGCCGACGACACCCTCATCCCTGCCGCAGCCGGCGGGCCACGCCCGCCCGAGGCCGGTGCGCTCGCGCCTCCGGCATCGACGGTGCGCCGGCGCCTGGGCCGGGCGCTGCTGCTGGCGTCGCTGGCCTTCGCGGCGGGCAGTACGCTCGCCCAGCCGTTCCAGGGCCGGCGCATGAGCCCGGACGAGCGCGAGCGGTTCCGTCGCGAGCTGCGCCAGCCGCCGGGACCGGGCGGCCCGGCGCGCGATGCCGGGCCGCGGCCCCAACGCATGTCGCCCGGCGAGCGCGACCAGTTGCGGCAACAGCTCCGCGAAGCGCGCCCCGACGACCGCCGCGGGCGTGGGCGGCGTCGCGACTAGGGCCGGTTGGCACGGAATGCGGACCGGTCCGGGGCGGCGCTAGAATCCCCCCGGTGAACCGCCCCCCTGTCGATCCTCCGCGCCCCGCGGGCCGCCCGGATGCCTCCGATCCCCTCGTTCCCGGCGCCGCGGCGGGGGAGCGGGTGCGCCTGCTCGCGCTGGCGACGTCGGGCGAATGGTGCTCGGTGGCGATGCTGCAGCACCAGGCGGGCATCGACGAGAGCGAATGCCGCTCGGAGCGGCTCGGCGCGGGCCAGTCGGAGCGCATCCTGGCGCTGGTCCGCGAACTCGCCGGCACGGAGGCCGAGCGCCTCCGGGCAATCGACGCGATCGCCTTCGATGCGGGGCCGGGGTCGTTCACCGGGCTGCGGGTCGCCTGTGCGGTCGCGCAGGGGCTCGGGCTCGCGCTCGGGCGTCCGCTGCTGCCGGTGGCGTCGCTGGCCGCGCTCGCCTGGCAGCGGCTGCGCGCGAGCGGCCGCACCGCGGGCGACGTGCTGGTGGCCGCCGATGCGCGCATGGACGAGGTCTACGTCGGCCTGTACCGGCTGCGGACCGACGCGCCACGGGACTGGGGGCGCGCGCTGATCGGGCCGAGCCTGGTGTCGCGCACCGGGTTCACCGACGAGCTGGCCGCGCTCTGGCCGTCGAGCGCTGCCGCGGGCGAAGCCGCGCCGGATCCGGCGCAGGTGCTGCCCGGCGGCAACGCCTGGCGAACGCTGGCGCTGCTGGCGCCCTGGTGCGCGCGACACCGGCCGCAGGTCGCGCCGCTGGCGCCGGGCGCCGACGAGGCCTACGTACGCGCCGACGCGCTCGCGGAGATCGCGCTGCGCGACTGGCGCGCCGGGCGGGCGCTCGACGCCGCGGCGGCGACGCCGCGCTACGTGCGCGACAAGGTGGCGCTCGACCGGGACGAACAGCAGGCGCTGCGGCGGCGGCGCGCGGATGGCGTCGGTGCCTGAGCCGGAGCCCGGTCGGTGAGCGCCGTCCCCAGGCCCGAAGCGGCGCCCGGAGCGCCGCGGGCGCGCGGCATGCGCGCCGACGACCTCGATGCCGTCGCCGCGATCGAGCGGGCCATCTACCCGTTCCCCTGGACGCGCGGCAACTTCTCGGATTCGCTGGAGGCGGGTTACGACGGGTGGATCTTCGAGGACCCGGAGGGCGCGTCGCGCGAGCCGCTCGGCTACGCGATCGTGATGTGGCTGCCCGAAGAGGCCCACCTGCTCAACTTCAGCGTCGCCGGCCCCCTGCAGGGGCGCGGGATCGGCGGCCGGATGCTCGACTGGCTGCTCGACGACGTGCGCCGGCGCGGCGCGTTCGGGATGATGCTCGAGGTGCGTCCGTCGAATGCTCCGGCGCTGGCGCTGTACCGCCGCGCCGGCTTCGCCCAGCTCGGGGTGCGCAAGGGCTACTACCCGGCCGGAGGGGGCACGCGGGAGGATGCCTGGGTGCTCTTCAGGACCTTGCGCCGTGAATGAATCCCAGCGTCGCGCCTACGTCGCGCTCGGGATCGGGCCGGCCTGGCGGCCGCGCGGGGAAGCGGCGCAGGGCGCGGCCGGCCCGCGCGAAGCCGCGGCCGCCGCTCCGGAGGATGCAAGGGTGACGGAGCCGGGCGGCGTCGCCGCGATGGACTGGGCGGCGCTGCGCGAAGCGGTCGCGGGATGCAGGGCCTGCGGCCTGTGCGGGACGCGCACCCGGACGGTGTTCGGCGTCGGCGACGAGCACGCCGGATGGATGATCGTCGGCGAGGCGCCGGGCGCCGAGGAGGACCGGCGCGGCGAGCCGTTCGTGGGCAACGCGGGGCGGCTGCTCGACCAGATGCTCGCGGCCCTCGGCCTGAGCCGGGAGCGCGACGTGTTCATCGCCAACGTGCTCAAGTGTCGCCCGCCGAACAACCGCGACCCGTCGCCGCAGGAGATGCAGAGCTGCGAGCCGTACCTGCAGCGCCAGATCGCTCTGGTCTCGCCGCGCGTGATCGTCGTGGTGGGGCGCATCGCGGCGCAGTCGCTGCTGCGCACCGAGGCCTCGATCGCCAGCCTGCGCGGACGGGTGCATCGCTACACGGTCGCGGGGCGCGCGATCCCGCTCGTGGTCACCTACCATCCGGCGTACCTGCTGCGCAGCTTGCCCGACAAGGCGCGCGCCTGGGCCGACCTGTGCCTCGCGCGCAGGGCGCACGATGCGGAGACGCCGCTGGCGCCGTGACGGCCGGCCCTCAGTGCTTGCTCTGGCCGATCAGGGAGACCGAGTCGAACACGCGCTGGTTGGCGCGATGGAGCCGGATCACGGCGACCATGGTGAGCGCGACGAAGACGCCGAAGACCACGATCACTGCGTTCACGCTCAGCTCCAGGCGCAGCAGCAGCGCGTAGAGGCCGAGCATCAGCAGCACGTTCAGGTTCTCGTTGAAGTTCTGCACCGCGATCGAGTGGCCGGCGCTCATCAGCACGTGGCCGCGATGCTGGAGCAGGGCGTTCATCGGCACCACGAAGAAACCCGCCAGCGCGCCGACCAGCACCAGCACCGGGAACGCCATCAGCTCGGAGGACACCAGCGTCATCACCGGCACGAGCAGGCCCATCGCCACGCCGACCGGCAGCACCCGCAGCGAATCGCGCAGCCGCACGATCCGCGCCGCCAGCATCGCGCCGCAGGCGATGCCCAGCGCGACCACGCCCTGCAGGATCGCCGCGCGGCTGAGCGGCAGGCCGAGCGCGTGGCGGGCCCAGTCGAGGACGATGAACTGCAGGGTCGCGCCGGCGCCCCAGAAGAGCGTCGTGACCGCGAGCGAGATCTGCCCGAGCTTGTCGGCCCAGAGCACGCGGCAACAGCCCAGGAACTCGCGGATCAGCCGGAACGGGTTGCGCGCCTGCTGCGGGTAGCGCGCGCCGGTATCCGGGATGCCGAGGTTGAACGCGGCGGCGACCGCGTAGAAGAAGGCGATCACCACGATGGCGGCCTCGGCGGGCGTCTCGATGCCGGTCTCGATCAGCGGCATGTCGAACGAGAGCAGCATTCCGGCGATGGTCGGGCTGATCAGCGCGCCACCCAGCACGGTGCCGAGGATGATCGAGCCGACGGTCGTGCCCTCGATCCAGCCGTTGGCCGCGACCAGCTTCTCCGGGGGCAGCAGCTCGGTCAGGATCCCGTACTTGGCGGGCGAATAGGCGGCCGCGCCGAAGCCGACCACCGCGTAGGCGAGCAGCGGGTGGATCGTGAAGAACATCAGCATGCAGCCGACGATCTTGACCAGGTTGGTCACGAACATCACCCGGCCCTTCTGCATCGAGTCGGCGAAGGCGCCGACGAAGGGCGCGAGCATCACGTACGACACGGTGAAGAACAGCTTGAGCAGCGGCTTCATCCAGTCGGGCGCGTGCATCTCGATGAGCAGCGCGATCGCGGCGATCAGCAGCGCGTTGTCCGCCAGCGACGAGAAGAACTGCGCCGCCATGATCGTGTAGAAGCCGCGTTTCATCCGGAAAGGGCTCTCGTGTCTCCGTTCGAGCGCCGACTTTCCGTCCTCACGGCGACGGGGCCGGTTCGCCGGCGTGCCGTGTCGTGCGGCCGCTGACGCCGCTGCTGTGCGCGGGTCGGTTTATACCATGATCGCCGTGGCGCACCGTGTGTATAGTTGATCGACGCAACTGCCTGCCCGTTCCGTTTCGATGCCGCGCCCGATCCTCGCCACCGTCTCCCTTCCGGCCATGCGCCACAACCTGGCGCTCGCGCGCCGGTACGCCCCCGGCCGCTTCGTCTGGGCGGTGGTCAAGGCCGACGGGTACGGCCACGGCCTGGCCAATGCGGCGCGCGGCTTCGCCGCCGCCGACGGGCTGGCGCTGGTCGAGTTCGACGGCGCGTCGGCGCTGCGTCGCGACGGCTGGCGCGGCCCGGTGCTGATGCTCGAGGGCGCTTTCGACCCGGCCGACGTCGAGCAGGCCGCGCGTGAGCGCCTGTCCCTGGTGGTGCACGAGCCGCGGCAGATCGACTGGCTGGCGGCCCTGCCGGGGCGGGCGGGGATCGAGGTGTGCCTGAAGTTCAACAGCGGGATGAACCGGCTCGGGTTCGGGCCGGCGGCGTTCCGCGCGGCGTTCGCGCGGCTCGCCGCGCTGCCGGCGGTGGACCGGGTGACGCTGATGACCCATTTCGCCAATGCCGACCTCGACGGCGGCGCCGACGAGGCGCTGCGCCGCTTCGAGGCCGCGGCCGAGGGCCTGGACGCCGATCGCTCGCTCGCCAACTCGGCTGCGACGCTGCGCCTTCCGGACACCCACGGGACGGCGATCCGGCCCGGCATCATGCTCTACGGCGCCACCCCGTTCGGCGACGGGGACGCCGCCGGGCTGGGCCTGCGCCCGGCGATGCGCCTCGAGTCGCGCCTGATCGCGGTCCAGGCGCTGGCGGCGGGCGAGGCGGTGGGCTACGGCTCGCTGTTCCGCGCCGAGCGCGCCAGGCGCATCGGCGTGGTCGCCTGCGGCTATGCCGACGGCTATCCGCGCCATGCGCCCGGCGGCACCCCGGTCGCGGTCGCCGGGGTGCGCACCACGACGCTCGGGCGGGTGGCGATGGATATGCTGATGGTCGACCTCGAGCCGGTCCCCGGGGCGGTCCCGGGCGCGCCGGTCGAGCTCTGGGGCGAGCAGGTCCCGATCGACGCGGTCGCTCGGGCGAGCGGCACCATCGGCTACGAGCTCATGTGCGCGCTCGCCCCGCGCGTCCCGGTGCGGGTCGACGACGCGCCGCCGGGCCCCGGCCCCGCAGCCTGAGCGCCGCGCGATGGCCAGGGCGAAGACGCATCACGTCTGCGGCGCGTGCGGCGGCACGACCCCGAAGTGGCAGGGGCAGTGCCCGCACTGCGGAGCCTGGAACACGCTGGGCGAGACGCCGCTGCCGGACCGCGCCGACGGCGGGCATCGCTACCAGTCGCTGGCGCCGACGCACGAGGTGGTCCTGCTCGACGCGGTGCAGGCGCGCGAGGTCGAGCGCATCGGCACCGGCATCGACGAGTTCGACCGGGTGCTGGGCGGCGGCCTGGTCGAGGGATCGGTGGTCCTGATCGGCGGCGACCCGGGGATCGGCAAGTCGACGCTGCTGCTGCAGGCGCTGGCGACGCTCGCGGCCTCGCGCGAGGTGCTGTACGTCACGGGCGAGGAGTCCGCCTCGCAGGTCGCGCTGCGCGCGCGCCGGCTCGGCGCGGGCAGCGCCCCGCTGCCGCTGCTGGCCGAGATCGAGCTCGAGCGCATCTGCACCGCGATCCAGCAGCGCCGTCCATCGGTGGTGGTCATCGACTCGATCCAGACGCTGTATTCCGGGCAGCTCCAGTCGGCGCCGGGCTCGGTGGCCCAGGTGCGCGAGTGCGCGGCGCAGCTGACGCGCCTGTCCAAGCAGTCGGGCGCGGCGATGGTGATGATCGGGCACGTGACCAAGGAAGGCACGCTCGCCGGCCCGCGAGTGCTCGAGCACATGGTCGACACGGTGCTCTACTTCGAGGGCGAGACGCATTCGTCGTACCGGCTGGTGCGCGCGTTCAAGAACCGCTTCGGCGCGGTCAACGAGCTCGGCGTGTTCGCGATGACCGACCGCGGGCTGCGCGGGGTGGCGAACCCCTCGGCGCTGTTCCTGTCGCGCCATGCCGAGCGCGTGCCCGGGTCCTGCGTGCTCGCCACGCAGGAGGGGTCGCGCCCGCTCCTGGTCGAGATCCAGGCGCTGGTCGACGCGGCGCACGCCCCGAACCCGCGGCGGCTGTCGGTCGGCCTCGAGCAGAACCGGCTGGCGATGCTGCTGGCGGTGCTGCACCGGCACGCCGGCATCGCCTGTCACGACCAGGACGTGTTCATCAACGCGGTGGGCGGGGTGCGCATCGGCGAGCCGGCGGCCGACCTCGCGGTGTTGCTGGCGATCGTCTCCTCGCTGAAGAACCGCGCGCTGCCGCGCGGGCTGGCGGTGTTCGGCGAGGTCGGGCTGGCCGGCGAGATCCGGCCGGCGCCGCGCGGCCAGGAGCGGCTGCGCGAGGCGGCCAAGCTGGGGTTCTCCCGCGTGCTGCTGCCGCGTGCCAACGCGCCGAAGCGCCCGATCGAAGGGGTCGAGGCGATCTCGCTCGAGCGCATCGACCAGGCGCTGGAAGCGGCCTGGGCCTGACGGCGGGCCCGGCGCCGGGCCCGCGTTCAGCGGTCGCCCGGGCGCCGGTCCGTGGCGGTGGCGGCCGGGGCGAGCCCGCCGGGCCGATCGAGCCCGTCGAGCCGGGTGGAGCGGCCGAACCCGGCGAGGATGCGCCGGGCCGCCTGCTCGCCGCTGCGTACGGCTGCCTCCAGCGTCGCCGGGTACTCGGGCCAGGCCCAGTCGCCGGCCAGCCACAGGCCCGGCGCCTGCGCGGCATAGTGGTCGCAGGCCGGGCGCGGG
>JBDHRX010000089.1:0-12997 GCA_039807785.1 Burkholderiaceae bacterium | reverse complement strand
CGATCCCGAGGCTCGCGAACAGGTTCTGGCGGATCACGCTGCTGGTGCGCCGACTCAGGCCCACCGCGAACGGGAGATGCCGCAGGTCGTCGGCCATCAGCGCGACGTCGGCCGTCTCCAGCGCGACGTCGGAGGCCGCCGCGCCCATCGCGATGCCGACCGTGGCGTGGGCCATCGCCGGCGCATCGTTGACGCCATCGCCGACCATCGCGACCCTGCCCTGCGCGCGCAGCCTGCGGATCGCCTCGACCTTGTCTTCCGGCATCAGGTCGCCCCAGGCCTCGTCGAGCCCGACCTCGGCGGCGATCGCGTCGGCGACCTTCTGGTGGTCGCCGGAGATCATGATCATGCGGGCGATGCCCAGTCCGCGCAGCCGCTCGAGCGCCTCGCGCGCGCCCGGCCGCGCCGTGTCGAGCAGGCCGATCGCGCCCAGGTCGCGGTCGCCGTGCCGCACCGCCATGGTGGTGCGCCCCGCCTCGCGCAGCCGCGCGATCGCCGCCGTCGCTTCCTCGCCCAGCGGCGCGACACCGTCGACGCCGAACATCTCGGCCTTGCCGATCCGGACCATCTCGCCGTCGAGCAGCGCCGTCACGCCGCGGCCCGGATGGCTCTCGAGCCCGCCGGCCGCCGGCGGTTCACGGCCGCCCAGGCGCTCGCGGCCGTCGCGCGCGATGGCCGCCGCCAGCGGGTGATCGCTCAGCGCCTCCACCGCCACGGCCACCGACAGCAGCGTCTGCGGCGACACGCCCCCGACCGGCACCACGTCGGCGATGCGCGGCCGCCCCTCGGTCAGCGTGCCGGTCTTGTCGAACGCCATCGCGCCCAGCGCGCCCAGTTCCTCGAGCGGCGCGCCTCCCTTGATGAGCACCCCGCCGCGCGCGGCCCGCGCGATGCCCGACAGCACCGCGCTCGGCGTGGCGATGGCCAGCGCGCAGGGGCTGGCCGCCACCAGCACCGCCATCGCGCGATAGAAGCTGTCGCGGAACGGCTCGTCGACCACGGCCCAGGCGAACAGCAGCAGGACGGCCAGCGCCAGCACCGTCGGCACGAAGACGCGCTCGAACCGGTCGGTGAAGCGCTGGGTCGGCGACCGGCGCGTCTCCGCCTCGCTCACCATCCGCACCACGCGGGCCAGGGCGGTATCGTCGGACCTGCGCGTGACCTCGATTTCGATCGCGCCGCTGCTGTTGAGGGTCCCGGCGAACACGCGCGACGCGGCATCGACGCCCTCGGGGCGCGCGCGCGCGACCGCGCGATCGGCCACCGGGCGCTTGTCCACCGGGACGCTCTCCCCGGTCACCGGCGCCTGGTTCACGCTCGAGGTGCCGAGCACGAGGAAGCCGTCGGCGGGCAGGCGCTCGTTCGGACGCACGATCACCAGGTCGCCGACGACCAGCTCGCCGACGCCGACCTCGCGCGCGACGCCATCGCGACGCACGGTCGCCGTCTCGGGCGCAAGCTCGGCGAGCGCCTCGATCGCGCGCTGCGCCCGCCCCATCGCATGGTGCTCCAGCGCATGGCCGAGGCTGAAGAGGAACAGCAGCAGCGCGCCCTCCGCCCAGGAACCGAGCGCCGCCGCCCCCGCCGCGGCCACCAGCATCAGCGTGTCGATCTCGAACCGCCGCATGCGCAGGTTGTCGATCACCTCGCGCAGCGTGTGGAAGCCGCCGAAACCGTAGGCCGCGAGGTAGCAGGCCAGCGGCAACCAGCCGGGATCGGGCGCCAGCCTGGCGATGCCGAAACCGACGGCCAGCAGCGCGCCGCAGAGCAGCGCGAAGACGAGCTCGGCGTTCGATCCGAACCAGCCGCCATGCGCATGGCCGGCGTCGCCGGCGCATCCGCCGCGTCCGTGCGCGCCGGCCGGCGTGGCCCGATGGTCGTGCTCGCCGACCGCGTGGCGATGCGCCCGCGCGCCGGCCCCGGCGGGGAAGACCTGCAGCGTCGACAGCAGGTCGAGCAGGCGATCCTCGGACGTCTCGCGCCGGTCGAACTCCGCCGTCACCCAGCCCGCCGCGCTGGCCTCGGCCTCCATCACCCCGGGCGTCGACCTCAGGCGGTCGGCGACCGTCCTGGCGCGCCGCTGATGGCCGATGCCCTCGACCTCCCAGCGCGCGTGCCCGTAGCGCTCGCCGAGCGCGGCGCCCGCCGCCTGGGCGATCTCGCGGATGCGGGCCAGCGGCACGGCCTCGGGGTCATAGTGGATGCAGACGCTCGCCGCCGCCGCGTCGCTGCCGTCGACGACATGGACCTGCTCGATGCCGTCGCGCCCCTCCAGCTCCTGGATCAGGCGGTCCACGCAGGCATCGGTCCGATCCGGCACCTGCGGAAGCACGATCTGCAGGTCCAGGCGCAGCGTGTCCGTCATGCGGGCCTCATCCGGGAATCAGCCCGCCCGCGACCCGGCCTCTCGCTCCGGTCCGGACACGCCGCCTGGGGCCTGTTCGCACCGCGATCGCCGTGCGAACAGGCCCTAGAACCGCTCGAACGCCGGCCAGGGCCAGGCTCCGGCGAACAGCCGCTCGAGCCAGAGCACCGCGACCTGCGTCTTCGCGTCGGTCAGCCGGCCGGCGCGCAGCTCGTCGACCAGCCAGCCCAGCGTCACGAGATCGAGCTCGATGAACTCGCCCTCGTCGAGCGCCTGGCCGACCTGCGACAGGTCGCGGCACAGGAACAGGTCGATCGTCTCGTCGGAGAAGCCGACCGCCGTATGCAGGCGGGTCATGAAGGCCCACTCGCCGGCCCGATAGCCGGTCTCCTCGACCAGCTCGCGCTGCGCGGTCTGCAGCGCGGTCTCGCCCGGATCGAGCTTGCCGGCCGGGATCTCGACGAAGACCTCGCCCACCGGATAGCGGAACTGTCGCTCGACCAGCACGCGCTGGTCGGGGAAGATCGGCACCATGGCCGCCGCCCCGGGGTGAACGACGAATTCCCGCCTGGCCGCGCGCCCGTCCGGCAGGCGCACGCGGTCGCGGCGTACCTCGAGAAAGCTTCCCGTGAACACGACCTCGGACTCGAGCCGCGTCTCGCGCAATGACTTCGTCATCCTGCCCCACCGTCGGGAAAACCGGGCGACCGGCCCGCCGCGGCGCTAGGTGCCGAGCGCCTGCCGGACGGCCTCCAGGCAGGCCGCCATCAGCGGCCCGGGAACGATCCCCAGGCCGAGCACCAGCGCGCCGTTGAGCGCCATCGTCGCACGCGCCGCGGGCCCGGCCTCGATCGGCCCCACGTCGGCCGGGGAATCGAAGTACATCACTTTCACCACGCGCAGATAATAGAACGCGCCGATCAGCGAGAACAGGACCGCCACCACCGCCAGCCAGACCTGCCCCGCATCGATCACCGCCTTCAGGACCGCGAGCTTGGCATAGAAGCCGACGAAGGGCGGGATGCCGGCGAACGAGAACATCATGATCAGCATCATCAGCGCCATCCACGGGCGACGCTGGTTCAGGCCGCGCAGGTCGGCGATCTCGTCGGCCTCGAAGCCGTCGCGGGCGAGCAGCAGCACCAGGCCGAAGGTACCCAGCGTGGTCAGCACGTAGGTCACCACGTAGAACAGCGCCGACCCGTAGGCGCTGTCGGCCCGCGCCATGTCGCCGTCGACCACCCCGGCCAGCAGCCCGAGCAGGACGAAGCCGATGTGCGACATCGTCGAGTACGCGAGCATCCGCTTGAAGTTCGACTGGGCGATCGCGACGATGTTGCCGAGCGCCAGCGAGGCCACCGAAAGCACCAGCAGCATCTGCTGCCAGTCGGCCGCTACCCCGATCAGCGCCTCGACCAGCAGCCGGAACGCGATCGCGAACGCGGCGAGCTTCGGCGCGGCGGCGATCAGCAGCGTCGAAGCGGTCGGGGAGCCGTGATACACGTCCGGCAGCCACGCATGGAAGGGCACCGCGCCGAGCTTGAACGCGAGCCCCGCCACGATGAAGACGACGCCGAAGGTGAAGACCGTCCGGTTGAGCTGCCCGCCCGTGAACGCCGCCGCGATCCGGCCATGCTCGAGGCTGCCCGCGCCGCCGTAGATCATCGACATGCCGTAGAGCAGGAACCCCGAGGCCAGCGCGCCCAGGACGAAGTACTTCATCGCTGCCTCGCCGGCGAGCGGCGAGTCGCGACGCATCGCGACCAGCGCGTACAGCGACAGCGACAGCAGCTCGAGGCCCAGGTACACCACCAGCAGGTTGTTGGCCGAGATCATCACCATCTGGCCGAGCAGCGCGGTCAGGGCCAGCACGTGGAACTCGCCCCGGTCGAGCCCGCGGTCCTGCATGTAGCGCCTGCCGTAAACCAGCGTCGCCGCCACCGACGCGTAGGCGCACAGCTTGAGCAGGTGCGACAGCCCGTCGGCCACGTACATGTTCGAGAACGCGTACTGGGTCGGCCCGCCGATCTGCCAGAGCGTGACGCAGGTCGGCGCGAGGATCGCCAGCAGCGCCAGCGACGAGGCCCCCGCGCCGCGCCTGCCGGGCAGCAGCACGTCGATCAGCAGCACCGCGCAGATCGCGACGAGCAGCGCGATCTCCGGAAGCGCCGCCAGCATGTTCAGGAAGTCGGGTTTCATCGTTCGTTACCTGATCTTCGACACGGCGACGTGCTCGAGGAGGGCCTTCACCGACGCCTCGGTCATGTCGGTCACCGGCTTCGGATAGATGCCCATCCCCAGCACCAGCAGCGCCATCGCGGTCAGCATCCAGAACTCGCGACGCCCGATGTCCTGCAGCTTCGCGACGTGGTCGTTCGCGACCGCGCCGAAGATCACGCGCTTGTACATCCACAGCGAGTACGCGGCACCCCAGATCAGCGTGCTCGCCGCCGCCAGCGCGACCCAGAAGTCGAACTGCACCGCGCCCAGGATGACGAGGAACTCGCCGACAAAGCCCGAAGTGCCCGGGAGCCCCGCGTTGGCCATCGCGAACAGCATGAACAGCGCCGCGAACCGCGGCATCGTGTTGACCACGCCGCCGTAGTCGGCGATCTGGCGCGAATGCATCCGGTCGTAGAGGACGCCGATGCACAGGAACATCGCCCCGGAGACGAAGCCGTGCGAGATCATCTGCACGATCGCCCCCTGCATGCCCATGTGGTTGAACATGAAGAAGCCGAGCGTCACGAAGCCCATGTGCGCGATCGACGAGTACGCGACCAGCTTCTTCATGTCGGCCTGGACCAGCGCCACCAGACCGACGTACACGACCGCGATCAGCGACAGCGCGACGATCAACCCGGCCAGTTCATGGCTCGCGTCGGGCGCGATCGGCAGCGAGAACCGGACGAAGCCGTAGGCCCCCAGCTTCAGCATCACCGCGGCCAGGACCACCGAGCCTCCGGTGGGCGCCTCGACGTGGGCGTCCGGCAGCCAGGTGTGGACCGGCCACATCGGCACCTTCACGGCGAACGCCGCCAGGAAGGCGACGAAGATCAGCACCTGTTCGGGCAGCGTGAGGGGCAGCGCATGCCAGTCGAGGATCGCGAACGAGCCCGACTTCATGTACAGGTAGATGATCGCCACCAGCGTCAGCAGCGAGCCCAGCAGCGTGTAGAGGAAGAACTTGAACGCCGCGTAGACCCGGTTCGGCCCGCCCCAGACCCCGATGATGATGTACATCGGGATCAGCGTCGCCTCGAAGAACACGTAGAACAGCAGGCCGTCGAGCGAGGAGAACACCCCGACCATCAGGCCGGACAGGATCAGGAACGCCGCCATGTACTGCGCGACCTTGTCCTCGACCACCTCCCATCCGGCGATCACGACGAACACCGTGATGATCGCGGTCAGCAGCACGAACCAGACCGACAGGCCGTCGACCCCCAGGTGGTAGTGCGCGGACAGCACCGCGATCCACGGGGTCCGCTCGACGAACTGCATCGCCGCCGACGCCCGGTCGAAGTCGGTGAACAGCGGCAGGGCGACGAGCAGGCCGGCGACCGCGCCGGCGAGCGCGACTGCGCGCACGGCTGGGGCGTTCCGGTCGTTGCCGAACGCGAGAAGCGCGACGCCGCACAGGATCGGCACCCAGATCGCGGCGCTTAGGATCGGAAAGGAGCTCATGTTCTCGGGTCGTCTTCTTCGCGTTTCAACGCTGCGTCAGCGGCAGGACGACGAACAGCAGCAGCAGCAGCGCGACGCCGACGATCATGGTGATCGCGTAGCTGTTCAGGCGACCGGTCTGCGCCAGGCGCAGCACGCCGGAGAACCAGCCGACCAGCCGTGCGCTGCCGTTGACCGCGACGCCGTCGATCAGCGCCTGGTCGCCGCCCTTCCACAGGCCGCGTCCGAGCAGGCGCGCGCCGCCGGCGAACACCGTCTCGTTGATCCTGTCGAGGTAATACTTGTTGTCCAGCAGCCGGTAGATGCCGGCGAAGCGTTCGCGGACCGCCGCCGGCAGCCGCGGATTCACCATGTAGCAGTACCAGGCGAAGACGACCCCGCCCAGCGCGAGCCAGAACGCCGGCGTCTGCACGGCGTGCAGCCCCAGCGCCCACCATCCGTGGAACATCGCCGCCAGCTTCGCCATCGCGGGATGCCGGTCGGAGACCGCGATGACCTCGTCGAAGTACCCGCCGAACAGCATCGGCCCGACCGCGTACAGGCCGATCAGCACCGACGGGATCGCCAGCATCACCAGCGGGATCGTGACCACCGCCGGAGACTCGTGCGGCTTCTCGCCCGCGGCCAGGCCGTGATGGTGGTCTGCGTGGTGGGCATCGTGGCCGTGGTCCGCCCTGCCCCAGCGCTCCTCGCCGTGGAACACCAGGAAGTACATGCGGAACGAGTAGAAGGCCGTGACGAAAACGCCGGCCAGGACCGCCCAGTACGCGAAACCCGCGCCCGGGACGCCGGCGTGCCGCGCCGCCTCGATGATCAGGTCCTTCGAGTAGAAGCCCGAGAAGAACGGCGTGCCGATCAGCGCCAGCGAGCCGACCAGCGACGTGATCCAGGTGATCGGCATGTACTTGCGCAGCCCGCCCATGTTGCGCATGTCCTGGTCATGGTGCATGCCGATGATGACCGACCCGGCCGCCAGGAACAGCAGCGCCTTGAAGAACGCGTGCGTCATCAGGTGGAAGATCGCCACGCCGTAGGCCGATGCGCCCAGCGCGACCGTCATGTAGCCGAGCTGCGACAGCGTCGAATAGGCGACGACCCGCTTGATGTCGTTCTGGACGATCCCCAGGAAGCCCATGAACAGCGCCGTGATCGCACCGATGGTGATGACGACGCCGAGCGCGGTGTCGGACAGCTCGAACAGCGGCGACATCCGCGCGACCATGAAGATCCCGGCGGTGACCATCGTCGCCGCGTGGATCAGGGCCGAGATCGGCGTCGGCCCCTCCATCGAGTCGGGCAGCCAGACGTGCAACGGGAACTGGGCCGACTTGCCCATCGCGCCGATGAACAGGCAGATGCAGGCGACGGTGAGCAGCGACCACTGCACGCCCGGCAGCAGCTCGATCGTGCGGTCGGCCATGGCCGGCGCGGCCTTGAACGCCTCGGCATAGTCGAGCGAGCCGAAATGCGCGAGCACGAGCCCGATGCCCAGCACGAAGCCGAAGTCGCCCACCCGGTTGACCAGGAACGCCTTCAGGTTCGCGTGGATCGCGGTGGGCCGGGTGTACCAGAACCCGATCAGCAGGTACGAGACCAGGCCGACCGCCTCCCAGCCGAAGAACAGCTGCAGGAAGTTGTTCGCCATCACCAGCATCATCATCGAGAAGGTGAACAGCGAGATGTACGAGAAGAAGCGCTGGTAGCCGGGATCGTCGGCCATGTAGCCGATGGTGTAGATGTGCACCATCAGCGACACCGAGGTCACGACGCACATCATCGTCGCGGTCAGCGTGTCGACGAGGAACCCGACCTCGAGCTTCACGCCGCCCACCGTGGCCCACGAATATAGCGTGCCGTTGAAGGTGTTTCCCTGCAGGACGTCGGCCAGCGTCCACATCGACGCGAAGAACGCGACCGCGACGCCGAGGATCGTGACCGTGTGGGCGCCGGCGCGCCCGATGGTGCGGCCGAACAGGCCGGCGAGGACGGCGCCGGCGAGCGGCGCGAAGGCGGCAAGGAGATAGGCTGTTTTCATCGTCTGGCTCAACCCTTCAGCCTGTCGAGATCCTCGACGTCGATCGAGTCGAGCGTGCGGAACAGCACCACCAGGATCGCCAGGCCGATCGCGGCCTCCGCCGCCGCGACCGTCAGGATGAAGAACACGAACACCTGGCCGGCCGCATCGCCGAGGAAGTGGGAGAACGCGACGAAGTTCAGGTTCACCGCGAGCAGCATCAGCTCGATCGCCATCAGCACGATGATCACGTTGCGCCGGTTCAGGAAGATCCCGACGACGCTGATCGCGAACAGGATCGCGCCGAGGACCAGGTAGTGGGCAAGCGTCAGGCTCATGGCCGGCTCCGGTCGCGCTGCTGCGCGGGCATCCGCACCAGCCGGAGGCGGTCCTGCGCACGGGTGCGCACCGCGACCGAAGGATCGTTGTAGCGCGTGTCCTTGCGCCGGCGCAGCGTCAGCGCGATCGCCGCGACCATCGCCACCAGCAGCAGCACCGCGGCGATCTCGAAGGCATAGACGTACTCGGTGTACAGCAGCCTGCCGAGCGCCTTGGTGTTGCTGTAGTCGGCCGGCAGCGGCGGCGCGTCGGACTGGGCGACGCGGAAGCTGGTCATCAGGACCATCGCCAGCTCGATCACGATCACGATCCCGACGAAGAGCGCGACCGGCAGGTTGCGCCAGAAACCCTTCCGGACCTGGTCGAGATGGATGTCGAGCATCATCACCACGAACAGGAACAGCACCATCACCGCCCCGACGTACACCAGCACCAGCGTGATCGCCAGGAACTCGGCCCTGAGCAGCAGCCAGATGCACGCGGCGCTGCAGAAGGTCAGCACCAGGAACAGCGCGGAGTGGACCGGATTGCGCGCGGTGATCACGCGCAGCGCCGAGAACACCGTCACGGCCGCGAAGACGTAGAAGAGGACGGTCGTGGCATCCATGTGTGGGTCGTCCGGGGATCAGCGGTAGCGGGCGTCGGCCTCGCGGTTGGCGGCGATCGACGCCTCGTACCGGTCGCCGACGGCGAGCAGCATCTCCTTCGTGAAATACAGGTCGCCGCGCTTCTCGCCGTGGTACTCGTGGATATCGGTCTCGACGATCGAGTCGACCGGGCAGCTCTCCTCGCAGAAGCCGCAGAAGATGCACTTGGTGAGGTCGATGTCGTAGCGCGTGGTGCGCCGGGTATTGTCCTCGCGGCGCGCCGACTCGATCGTGATCGCCAGCGCCGGGCACACCGCCTCGCACAGCTTGCAGGCGATGCAGCGCTCCTCGCCGTTCGGGTAGCGCCGCAGCGCATGCAGCCCGCGAAAGCGCGGCGACATCGGCGTCTTCTCTTCCGGGTACTGGATCGTGATCTTGCGCGCGAAGAAGTACCTGCCGGTGAGCTTGAGGCCCTTCAGCATCTCGCGCAGCATGAAGCTGGAGAAGAAATCCCTGACTGCTTCCATGTTCGCTGCTCCCCGGCGCGTGCCCCGCCGCCCTACTTCCAGATGTTCCACGGCGTCTGGATCCAGATCGCCACGACCACCAGCCAGACCAGCGTCACCGGAATGAAGATCTTCCAGCCCAGGCGCATGATCTGGTCGTAGCGATAGCGCGGGAACGATGCCCGGAACCAGATGAACATCGAGACCACGACGAAAGTCTTGATGCCGAGCCAGATCCAGCCCGGAATCCAGTTCAGCACCGGCCAGTCGAGCGGCGGATACCAGCCGCCCAGGAACATGATCGACGCCACCGCCGACAGCAGGATCATGTTGGCGTACTCGGCCAGGAAGAACACCGCGAAGCCCATGCCCGAGTACTCGGTCATGTGGCCCGCGACGATCTCCGACTCGCCCTCGACCACGTCGAACGGATGCCGGTTGGTCTCGGCCACCGCCGAGATCACGTAGACGACGAAGACCGGCAGCAGCGGCAGCCAGTTCCAGGACAGGAAGCTCAACCCGCGCGACGCGAACCAGCCCTGCCCCTGGCCGGTGACGATGTCGCTCATGTTGAGGCTTCCGGACACCATCAGCACGATGACCATCGCGAAGCCGATCGCCAGCTCGTAGGACACCATCTGCGCCGACGCGCGCATCGCGCCGAGGAACGCGTACTTCGAGTTCGACGCCCAGCCCGCGATGATGACGCCGTACACCTCGATCGAGGTGATCGCCAGCAGCAGCAGCAGCCCGGCGTTCACGTTGGCCAGCACCAGCTCGGGGCCGAACGGGATCACGGCCCAGGCCGCCATCGCCGGCATGATCGTCATCACCGGGCCGAGCAGATACAGCCCCCGGCTGGCCTGCGACGGGACGATGACCTCCTTGAGCAGCAGCTTGAACGCATCGGCGATCGGCTGCAGGAACCCCTTCGGGCCGACCCGGTTCGGCCCGAGGCGCAGGTGCATGTAGCCGATCATCTTGCGTTCCCAGAGCGTCAGATAGGCCACGCAGCCGAGCAGCGGCACCAGCACGACGACGATCTTCGCCAGGGTCCAGACGACCGGCCAGGCCACGCCGAGCGTGCCCTCGCCCCAGGTCGTCACCGCGTTGAGCATGTTGTCCATGGCGATCAGGCCCTTTCGATCGAGATCGCGCCGAAGGCGCACGCGAGTCCCGCCGTCTCCGGCCGCGCCGCCGCCACGCGCACCACGTCGTCCGCGAGCGCGTCGTCGCGCTCCAGCACCAGGCGCGCCTCGCCCGCGATCCCGCCGTGCGACTGCAGCAGGCGCACGGCGTCGCCGGCCGCCAGGCCCAGGCGCGCGATCGTCGCGCCGTTCAGGCGCGCGCTCGGGGCGCGCGCGTCCCGCGTCTTCTGCAGGCTCGCCGCGCGCCGGACGATCGGGTCACCCGCGTAGATCGGAACGTCGGCCAGCCGCTCGAGTCCGGCGGGCCCGGCCGCCTCGCGCCGTTCGGGCGCCGGCATCGGGGCCGGGCCGGCGAGCGCGTTGTCGAGGCGTCCGGCGACATCCGGCGCCAGCGCCTCCGCGCGCACCGCCTCCGGGCTGTCGTGCTCGAAGCCCGGCAGATCGAGCAGGTTGCCGAGCACCCGCAGCACTTTCCAGGCGGGTCGCGCCTCGCCGGCGGGGCGTGCCACGCCGTTGAACGACTGCACCCGTCCCTCGCAGTTGACGAAGGTGCCCGCGGTCTCGGTGAACGGCGCGATCGGCAACAGGCAGTCGGCGTACTCGAGCAGCTCGGCCGAGCGGTAGGCGGTGAGCGCGATCACCGACTCGGCGCGCGCCATCGCCGCCCGGGCCGCCGCCGGCAGCGCGTGGTCCAGCGTCGGCTCGTTGTTCAGCAACAGGTACAGGCTGCGCGGCTGCTCGACCATCGCCCGGGCGTCGAGCCCGTTGCCCGAGGGCACGGCGCGCGCGAGATAGCCGCCGACCGCGTTCGCGGCATCGCCGATCTGCCCGAAGCGGGCGCCGGTGGCCGCCGCGAGCGCCTGCCCGAGGCGCGCCAGGCGCGCGTACTCGGGATGCTGGAGCGCCGCGTTGCCGAGCAGGACCGCGCCCCGCTCCCCCGAGGAGAGCGTCGCGGCGATCTCGCGCGCCGCCGCGCCGGGCTCCAGCGCGGCCAGGTCGAGTGCCGCCGCCTCGCCCAGGTCCGCCGGCGCCGGCCGGCCCTGCGCGCGCAGCGCCGCGACCAGCACCTCGGCCAGTGCCCGCACCCACTGCGAGGGCGCGACGATCGCCTTGTGGGCGACCGGCATCAGCAGGTCGTCGTCGGATCCGTGCAGCACCGAGACCCGCGCGCCGTGCTTGACCGCATGGCGCACGCGCACCGCGAACAGCGGATGATCCTTGCGCAGGAACGAGCCGACCAGCAGCAGCCGATCGAGCGCGCCCACTTCCTCGACCGCCATGCCGAGCCAGGGCACGCCGGCCCGCGCGGCCTCGGCCGAGAAATCGAGCTGGCGCAGCCGGAAGTCGACGTTGTCGCACTCCAGCCCGCGCATCAGGCGGCCGAGCAGGTGCAGTTCCTCGACCGTGCTCTGCCCCGACCCGAGCGCGCCGAGCGCCTGCGGGCCGTGCTCGGCGCGCACGGTGCGGATCGCGTGGGCCGCGTAGTCGAGCGCGACCTTCCAGTCGACCTCGCGCCACTGGCCGTCCTGCCGCAACATCGGCGTGCGCAGCCGGTCGTCGCCGTGCAGGCCTTCGTAGGCCCAGCGATCCCGGTCCGACAGCCAGCACTCGTTGACCGCTTCGTTCTCGAACGGCACGACGCGCATCACGCGGTCGCCCTTGACCTGGACGACGAGGTTCGAGCCGAGGGAATCGTGGCCCGAGACCGACCGGCGGCGCGCCAGCTCCCAGGTACGCGCGCTGAACCGGAACGGCTTGCTGGTGAGCGCCCCGACCGGGCAGACGTCGATCATGTTGCCCGACAGCTCCGAGTCGACCGAGCGGCCGACGAAGCTCATGATCTCGGAATGCTCGCCGCGATTGGCCATCCCGAGCTCCATGATCCCGCCGATCTCCTGCCCGAACCTGACACAGCGGGTGCAGTGGATGCAGCGGGTCATCTCGTCGGCCGAGATCAGCGGCCCCATCGGCTTGCGCACCACGACCCGCTTGGGCTCGGCGAAACGCGAAGCCGAATAGCCGTAGCCCACCGAGAGGTCCTGGAGCTGGCATTCGCCGCCCTGGTCGCACACCGGGCAGTCGAGCGGATGGTTGATCAGCAGGAACTCCATCACGCCCTTCTGGGCCCGGACGGCGGTCTCCGAGTGCGTGCGCACCTTCATCCCGTTCGTGACCGGCGTGGCGCACGCCGGCAGCGGCTTGGGCGCCTTCTCCACCTCGACCAGGCACATCCGGCAGTTCGCGGCGATCGAGAGCTTCTTGTGGTAGCAGAAATGCGGCACGTAGATGTCGAGCTTGTCCGCCGCGTGCATCAGCATGCTGCCTTCGGGTACCTCGACCTCCCTGCCGTC
>JBDHRX010000088.1:0-13287 GCA_039807785.1 Burkholderiaceae bacterium | reverse complement strand
GCGGGGGGCGCGGCGGAGTCGCCGGCGGCCGGCGCCGGGGCCGCGGCCGCGCCGGTGCTGCATTACGAGACCGTCTTCGACGACGAGGCGCTCGGGCGCTGGATCGCGCGGATCGAGGCCGCCGACCTGGTCGCCTTCGATACCGAGACCACCTCGCTCGATCCGATGGCGGCCGAGATGGTCGGCCTGTCGCTGTCGGTGAGCCCGTACGAGGCCTGCTACGTGCCGGTGGCGCATCGCTACACCGGCGCACCGGACCAGCTCGCGCGCGAGCACGTGCTGTCGCGGCTGCGCGGCTGGCTCGAGGATCCGGCGCGCGCGAAGGTCGGGCAGAACCTGAAGTACGACATGCACGTGCTCGAGAACCACGGCGTGCGGCTGGCCGGGATCGAGCACGACACGCTGCTCGAGAGCTACGTGCTCGAGGCGCACCGCAGCCACGACATGGATTCGCTGGCCGGGCGCCACCTCGGTCGCCGGACCATCACCTACGGCGAGGTCGCCGGCAAGGGCGCCAGCCAGATCGGCTTCGAGCAGGTGCCGGTCGATCGCGCGGCGCGCTACGCCGCCGAGGACGCCGACGTGACGCTGCACCTGCACCGGACGCTGTATCCGGAGATCGCGGCCGACCCGAGGCTGGACCGCATCTATCGCGAGATCGAGATCCCGGTGATGCAGGTGCTGCAGCGGATGGAGCGCGCCGGCGTGCTGGTCGACGCCGACGCGCTGGTGCGCCAGTCCGACGAGCTGGGGCGCAAGCTGCTCGAGCTGGAGCGGCGCGCGGTCGAGGCCGCCGGGCAGCCGTTCAACCTGAACTCCCCGAAGCAGCTCGGCGAGATCCTGTTCGGGCAGCTCGGCCTGCCGGTGATCCGCAAGACCGCCGGCGGCGCGCCGTCCACCGACGAGGAAGTGCTGGCGAAGCTCGCCGAGGACTATCCGCTGCCGCGCATCCTGCTCGACTGGCGCGCGCTCGCGAAGCTGAAGAGCACCTATACCGACAAGCTGCCGAAAATGGTCGACCCGCGCAGCGGCCGGGTCCACACCAGCTACTCGCAGGCGGTTGCGGTCACCGGGCGCCTGGCCTCGAGCGACCCGAACCTGCAGAACATCCCGGTGCGCACCCCCGAGGGACGGCGCATCCGCGAGGCCTTCGTCGCCCCCCCGGGAGCCGGCATCCTCTCGGCCGACTACTCGCAGATCGAGCTGCGCATCATGGCGCACATCTCCGGGGACGAGAACCTGGTGCGGGCGTTCGAGCAGGGGCTCGACGTGCACCGAGCCACCGCCGGGGAGATCTTCGGGGTCGAGCCCGAGGCGGTGAGCGCCGAGCAGCGCCGCTACGCCAAGGTGATCAACTTCGGGCTGATCTACGGCATGAGCGCCTACGGCCTCGCGACGAACCTGGGCATCGAGCGCGATGCCGCGAAGAACTACATCGAGCGCTATTTCACGCGCTATCCGGGAGTGGCACGCTACATGGAAGAGACGCGCGCGCTGGCGCGGCGCCAGGGCTATGTCGAGACGGTCTTCGGCCGTCGCCTGTGGCTGGCCGAGATCAACAGCCCGAACGGCCCCCGCCGCGCGGCGGCCGAGCGCGCCGCGATCAACGCGCCGATGCAGGGCACCGCGGCCGACCTGATCAAGATCGCGATGATCGCGGTCCAGCGCTGGCTCGACGAGCGCGGGCTGGCCGCGCGGCTGATCATGCAGGTCCACGACGAACTGGTCCTCGAGGTGCCCCGGGACGAGCTCGACGAGGTGCGCGGCGAGGTGCGGCGCATCATGGCCGGCGCGGCGCAGTTGTCGGTACCGCTCGAGGTCGAGTGCGGAGTCGGCGCGAACTGGGAACAGGCGCACTGATCGTGACTTCCACCTTGGCGATGACGATTGCCGCGACGCTGCTCGCGGGCGCGGCCAGCGTGCTGGCCGCGGCCTGGCTGTCCCTGTCGCTGCTCTCGGGGCTGGTCAGGCGGCTGGTCAGCCTGTCGGCCGGGCTGCTGCTCGGCTCGGCGGTGCTCAACCTGATTCCCGAGGCGTTCGAGTCGGGCGCCGACCTGCACGCGCTGTCGTGGACCCTGCTGCTCGGGCTGATCGGCTTCTTCGTGCTGGAGAAACTCTCGGTGCTGCGCCACAGCCACCACCACGAAGGCGACGGGCATTCGCATCACCACGGGCACGACCGCGAGGAAGCCGGCCCGGGCGGCATGCTGATCCTGGTCGGCGACGGCATCCACAACTTCGCCGACGGCGTGGTGATCGCGGCCGCGTTCATCGCCGACCCCGCGCTCGGCTGGCTCACCACGGCCGCGATCGCCGCCCACGAGATCCCCCAGGAGATCGGCGATTTCATCATCCTGATCAATGCCGGCTACACGCGCGGCCGGGCGCTGTTCTACAACGTGCTGAGCGGCCTGTCTGCGGTCGCCGGCGGCGTGCTCGGCCACCTGTCCTTCGCGCGCACCGAGAGCCTGCTGCCCTACGTGCTGATCCTCGCGGCGGCGAGCTTCATCTACGTCGCGCTGGCCGACCTGATCCCCGACCTGCACCGCGCGACGCGGCGCGGCGGCGAGTGGTTCTGGCAGTTCGTGCTGATGATGGCCGGGATCGGGGTGATCGCGTTCAGCACCGCGACCCTGCACGGGCATTGAACCGGGCCGTCGCGCGACGCATGCAGTCTTCCTCCGTCCGGACGAACCGGCGCGCGCTCGCGCTGATGGTCCTGGTGACGCTCATCTGGGGCACCACCTGGACCCTGATGCCGATCGCGATGCGCGAGGTGTCGGTCTGGACCTTCCGGGCGATCGCGACGCTGGCGGCGGGGGTGGTGCTGCTCGGGGTCGCGTTGCTGCGCGGCCAGTCGCTGAAGATCCGGCGCGAGGACCGGGGCACGGTGGTCGCCGCCTCGATCGCCTACCTGGTGGTGTGGAACCTGGCCAGCGCCCAGGCCTCGATCCTGATTCCTTCGGGCCAGGCGGCGGTGCTCGGCTTCACGATGCCGTTCTGGGTCGCGCTGCTGGCCCGGATCGTGTTCGGCGAACGGCTGGGGCGCGCGATGGTGGCGGCGATCCTGCTCGGCGCGACGTCGATCGCGCTGCTGATGCTGCCGAACTTCGGGGTCTACGCGCAGGCGCCGCTCGGGATGGTGCTGGGCCTGGTGGCGGGATTCGGCTGGGCCGTGGGCACGCTGATCATCAAGCGGCGCCCGCCGGTCGCTTCCGCGACCGTGCTGACGGGATGGCAGCTGATGGTGAGCGGCGCCCTGATCGCGATCGGGGCGCTGCTGCTGGGCGACGGGCACTGGTTCATGCCTTCGGCGACGTCGATCGCCGCGATCGCCTGGCTCGCGCTGGGCCCGACGGCGCTCGGCAACCTGTGCTGGTTCGCGATCATCGGCCTGCTGCCGGCCAACGTCGCCAGCCTCTCGTCGATCCTCGTGCCGGTGATCGCGCTGGTCGTGGGCGCCATCGTCCACGACGAGCCGTTCGGGGCGGCGCAGTGGATCGCGATGGGGTGCTGCGTGGCGGCGCTGTGGCTGGCGCTGGGCCGTGGCCGCGTTTCCTCCTGATTCCCGAGCCGACCGACGAACGGAGCAGCAGACATGAACAGCGACAGACAGGGGCCGGCGGGTGCGCGCGGCGAAACCGGGACGGACGTCCCGCCGCCGCGCGGGAGCGCCAAGACCTACGTCCTGGTCCACGGCGCGTGGTGCGGAGGATGGGTCTGGAAGCCGGTCGCGGCGGGCCTCCGGGCCCTGGGCCATACGGTCCATGCGCCTTCGCTGACCGGGCTGGGCGACCGGCGACATCTGCTGCGCCCCGGGATCAATCTCGACACCCATGTCGACGACATCGTCAACCTGATCCGCATGGAGGATCTGCACGACGTGGTCCTGGTCGGATGGAGCTACGGCGGCATGGTCGTCACCGACGTCCTCGCACGCGTCACCGACCGGATCGCATCGATGATCTACCTCGATGCCTTCGTGCCGGCGCGCGGTCGGTCCCTGGTCAGCTACCGTTCGGTGGCGACCAGCATCGACGTGGCGATACAGGCCGCCGCGGAGGGGCGCGACATCACGCCGATCTCGCCGACCGAGGTCATGACCGTGCGCGATCCCGCGGTCCTGGAGTTCATGGCGGCGCGCCTGGGCGAACAGCCGGTCCTGAGCTTCCTCCAGGCGTCGAAGGCGCTGCCCGAGCGGCCGCGGATCCCGCACCTGTACGTGCTGGCGGGCGACGGCGCCGAGAGCAGGAGCTTCCGGCAATTCCTGGCCGAGTGCGAGCGCGATCCGGTTTTCCGGACCCTGACGATGGACGCCGGCCATGTGATGATGCTGACCGACGTCGAGGCGACCGTCCGCTTGCTGGCCGACGGCTGACCGGTCCGCGGGGCCGATGGGACCGATGGGGTCGGCGGCGCCCGCGCGCGGCAGGCTCCGGCGCCGGAACGCGGGGTGCGGACCGCCCTAGCCCGGCGGGGCCTGGTCGCCGCAGATCGCGGCGACCAGGCGACCGAACGCGGCCGGGTCGAAGTCGGTGTTGTCGAAGCGCAGCAGGCCGGGGAACCGGGCCGGGTCGGGATCGAAGCGGCGCGTGCGGTAGGCGTCCCAGTGCGCGAGCTTGTAGCGGTCGCGCGGGTCGCCGCGCGCGACGATCCGCGCCCGCGCGGTCGGCTCGTCGAGCGTGACCCAGATCACCGAGACGCGGGTATCGGGCGGCGCCCCGAGCGCGGCCGGATCGAACACGCGGCGCGACCGTACTTCGCGCGAGAACGGCCCGACCAGCACCACGTTGACGCCCAGGGCGAGATTCTCGGCGGCGATCTCGAGCAGCCCCGCGTATTCGGGGTCGCGCAGATGCTCGAGGTAGGTCGGGCTGTCCCGGTCGTCCGGATCGCCGGTGAGCAGCCCCATGACTCGCGCGCTGTAGGCGCCGTAGACGGTGTCCTTGTCGAGGATGCAGAAGCTCTCGCCGGTGCGTGCGTGCAGCAGCGGGACCGCGCGGCGCGCGAGCGTCGTCTTGCCGGTGCCGGCATGTCCGGCGAAGAACACGAGCCGCGCCATCGGGTCAGCCGGCGTCGCCGGTCGCCACCGGCCGGGCCGGATCGGCGCACCACTCGCTCCACGATCCGGGATACAGCGCCGTGCCGGGCAGCCCCGCCATCTCCATGGCCAGCAGGTTGTGGCAGGCCGACACCCCGGAACCGCACTGGTGGATCAGCGCCGGGGCCGCGCGGCCGGCCAGCAGGGCGAGGTATTCCTGGCGCAGGACCGCGGCCGGCTTGAAGCGGCCGTCCGGGCGCAGGTTGTGCTGGAACGGCCGGTTGATCGCGCCCGGGATGTGTCCGGCCACCGGGTCGAGCGGCTCGACCTCGCCGCGATAGCGCTCGGGGCTGCGGGCGTCCAGGAGCAGCCGCTGCCCGCGGCCCAGGTCGGCGAGGATCGTTCCGGCGTCCACCGAGGCGACCAGCGGCTCGCCCGGCGTCAGCGTCCCCGACCGGGCGACGGGCGTCTCGCGGCCGAGCGGATAGCCGGCCGCGCGCCAGGCCTGGATGCCGCCGTCGAGCACCGCCACCTCGCGGTGCCCGAGCCAGCGGGCGAGCCACCACAGGCGCGCGGCGAAGGCGGTGCCGGCATCGTCGTAGGCGACCAGCTGGCGCCCGTCGGACAGTCCGATCGACGCCAGCCTGCGGCGCAGCGTCTCGCGGTCGGGCAGCGGATGCCGCCCGTTGCGGCCGGTCTTCGGGCCGGCGAGGTCGAGATCCTGGTGCAGGAAGAAGGCGCCGGGCAGGTGCCCGGCCGCCCAGGCGGCGGGGCCGCTGTCGGGGTCGGCGAGGTCGTGGCGGCAGTCGACCACGAGGCAGTGGTCGAGGCGGGCGGCCAGTTCGTCGGCCGAGAGGAGGGTGGTCCAGGGCATCGGCGGGGCTCCGGGAGGCGTCGGCGGCCGGCCTGCAGCCGCCGGGGGGAGGGAGGGCGCGAACGAGGGCAGGGGCGGACGAGGGCGGGAACGGAAGACGGCGGAAGAGGGTGGAGGGCGGCGGAGCGTCAGATCGCCCCGAGCCGGCGGCGCAGGAACTCGTGGAAGTGCTGCATGCCGTCCTCCATCGGGCTCTGGTAGGGGCCGGCGTCGTCGTCGCCGCGCTCGAGCAGCGCGCGCCGGCCGGCATCCATCCGGAGCGCGATCTCGTCGTCCTCGATCGCGGTCTCCATGTAGGCGGCGCGCTCGGCCTCGACGAACTCCCGCTCGAACAGGGCGATCTCCTCGGGATAGTAGAACTCGACGATGTTGGTCGTCTGCTGCGGTCCGCGCGGCACCAGCGTCGAGACGACCAGCGCGTACGGGTACCACTCGACCATCACGTTCGGGTAATAGGTGAGCCAGACCGCGCCGTGCCGCGGCGTCGCGCCGTCTCCGAAGCGCAGCACCTGCTCGTGCCAGCGCCGGTATACCGGGGTCCCGGGCTTCGACAGGCCCTGGAAGGTGCCGACGGTCTGGACCGAGAACCACTCGCCGAACTGCCAGCACAGGTCGTCGCAGGAGACGAAGCGTCCGAGCCCGGGGTGGAACGGGACCACGTGGTAGTCCTCGAGGTAGACCTCGATGAAGGTCTTCCAGTTGTAGGCGCACTCGTGGATCTCGACGTGGTCGAGGAGGTGCCCCGAGAAGTCGAGCTCGCGCTCGATGCCCAGCTGCGCGAGGTCGTGCGCGACGTCACGCGGACCCTCGAACAGCAGCCCGCGCCAGTTCTGCAGCGGCGTGCTGCCGAGCTTCACGCAGGGCTGCTGCGCGAAGTGCGGGGCGCCCAGCAGGTTGCCCGACAGGTCGTAGGTCCAGCGATGCAGCGGGCAGACGATGTTGTCGGTCCGGCCGCGGCCGTTGAGCATCACCGCCTGGCGGTGGCGGCACACGTTCGACAGCAGCTCGATGCCGTCGCGGCCGCGCACCAGCACGCGTCCCTCGTTCTCGGCGGCGAGGACCTGATAATCCCCCGTCTCGGGCACCATCAGCGCATGGCCGACGTAGCCCGGCCCCTGCCGGAACAGCGTGTCGCGTTCGCGCCGGAACAGCGCTTCGTCGAAATAGGCGGAAACGGGGAGTTGACTGCGCGCGGGTACGAGATGTTCGCGTCGACCCAGATCCGACATCCTGACCCTCCGTGCCAGTCAAAGACGGAACCAAGGCCCGGCCTCGGGAGTGCCCCGGGACGGCCAACCGGGGCGGGCGCGCCCCGGGAGGGCGAAGGATACCCCGATTGGCGGGCAAGGCAAGCCGCCGCCGGCGCTCCGTCCGGAATTCCGGACTTCCCGGCAGGCCGGGCAAAACAAAAGTAAAATCAACGCTTTGATCTGCATCGCCAGATCCCGCCACGCCCCGGACCCTGCATCGATGGCCAAGTCCCCCAGCCGACCGCCCGGCGGCCCCGCCGCCGGCGCGGGCAACGCATCCGCGGCGCCGGAGCTTCCGTTCGACGGTCCGGCGCCCGAGTCGTTCGAGCTCGCGCTGGGCGAGCTCGAGAGCATCGCGCAGCGGATGGAGAGCGGCGCGGCCTCGCTCGAGCAGTCGCTGGCCGACTACCGGCGCGGCGCCGCGCTGATCGGCTGGTGCCGCAAGTCGCTGTCGGAAGTCCAGCAACAGGTGCGGATCCTCGAGGCCGAGCTGCTGCGCCCCTTCGAGCCGGACGAAGGGGACGAAGCCCGATGACCCAGGCCGGCCTGGCCGCCGCCTCGTCCGCGGGCGTGCGGCCCTTCGATCGATGGATCGCAGCCTGCGGCGGACGGGCCGAGCAGGCGCTCGAGCGCGCCCTGCCGCCGGCCGCCGCGCATCCGGCCCGCCTGCACGAGGCGATGCGCTACGCAGCCCTGGGCGGCGGCAAGCGGATCCGGCCGCTGCTCGTCTACGCCGCGGGGGAGGCCGGTGCGGCGCCCGCGGCGGCGCTCGACTGCGCGGCGGCGGCGGTCGAGCTGATCCACGCCTATTCCCTGGTGCACGACGACCTGCCCTGCATGGACGACGACGTGCTGCGCCGCGGACGGCCGACGGTGCACGTGCAGTACGGCGAGGCGCTCGCGATGCTGGTCGGCGACGCGCTCCAGGCGCTGGCGTTCGAGGTCCTGGCGGGCGCGACCGGCCAGGGCGCGTCGGCGTCCGCGGTGGTCGCGATGCAGGCGGAGCTGGCGCGCGCCGCCGGCTCGCGCGGCATGGCCGGCGGACAGGCGATCGATCTGGCCTCGGTGGGCGTGGCGCTGGGCCGCGAGGCGCTCGAGGACATGCACCGGCGCAAGACCGGCGCGCTGCTGCGCGCCTCGGTGCGGCTGGGGGGCCTGTGCGCGCGCGACGCGGCAGGGCCGGCCGGCGCGGACCGGCTGCGGGCGCTCGACCGCTACGCCGATGCGATGGGCCTGGCGTTCCAGGTGGTCGACGACATCCTCGACGTCGAGGGCGACGCGGCGACCCTGGGCAAGACCGCCGGCAAGGATGCCCGATCCAACAAGCCGACCTACGTGTCCGCGCTCGGGCTGGACGCTGCGCGGCGCCTCGCGGGCCAGCTGCGCGAGCAGGCGCACGCGGCGATCGCGCCGCTGGGCGAGGCGGGCCGCGCGCTGGCGGGGCTGGCCGACCTCGTCGTGCTGAGGAAATCCTGATGGACGCGCCGCAGCCGGGGGACGGGCGCGGCGTCGGGCCGCTGCTCGCCGCCATCGACGGCCCGGCGCAGCTGCGGGCGCTCGATCGCGGCCAGCTCGGGCAGCTCGCCCGGGAGCTGCGCGACTTCGTGCTGGAATCGGTCTCGCGTACCGGCGGGCACCTGTCGTCGAACCTGGGCACGGTCGAGCTGGCGATCGCGCTGCACTACGTCTTCGACACGCCGCGCGACCGGCTGATCTGGGACGTCGGCCACCAGAGCTATCCGCACAAGATCCTGACCGGCCGGCGCGAGCAGATGCCGGGCCTGCGCCAGCACGGCGGCATCTCCGGCTTCCCGAAGCGCAGCGAGAGCGAGTACGACGCCTTCGGCACCGCGCACTCGTCGACGTCGATCTCGGCCGCGCTCGGCATGGCGGTGGCGTCGCGCAACAAGGGCGAGCACCAGGGACCCGGCCGGCGCCGCCATGTCGCGGTGATCGGCGACGGCGCGATGAGTGCCGGCATGGCGTTCGAGGCGATGAACAACGTCGGCGTGACGCCGGACATCGACCTGCTGGTGATCCTGAACGACAACGACATGTCGATCTCGCCGCCGGTGGGGGCGCTCAACCGGTACCTGGCGCGCCTGCTGTCGGGGCGCTTCTACGCCAAGGCGCGCGACGTCGGGCGCGCGATGCTCTCGAACGTGCCGCCGCTGTTCCAGCTGGCGCGCCGCCTCGAGGAGCACGCGAAGGGCATCGTCGTGCCCGGCGGCACGATGTTCGAGGAGTTCGGCTTCAACTACGTCGGCCCGATCGACGGCCACGACCTCGAGAGCCTGGTCCCGACGCTGCAGAACCTGCGCGAGCTGCGCGGCCCGCAGTTCCTGCACATCGTCACGCGCAAGGGCCAGGGCTACAAGCTGGCCGAGGCCGACCCGGTGCTCTACCACGGGCCGGGGCGCTTCGATCCGCTCGAAGGCATCCGCAAGCCGGCGACGCCGCCGCGGCCGACCTACACGCAGGTCTTCTCCGACTGGGTCTGCGACATGGCGGCGCTCGACGAGCGGCTGGTCGCGATCACGCCGGCGATGCGCGAAGGCTCGGGGCTGGTCGAGTTCGAGCGGCGCTTCCCGCAGCGCTATTTCGACGTCGGCATCGCCGAGCAGCACGCGGTGACCTTCGCGGCGGGGCTCGCCTGCGAGGGACTCAAGCCGGTCGTCGCGATCTACAGCACGTTCCTGCAGCGCGGCTACGACCAGCTGGTCCACGACGTGGCGCTCCAGAACCTGCCGGTGGTGTTCGCGCTCGATCGCGCCGGGGTCGTCGGCGCCGACGGCGCCACGCACGCCGGCGCCTACGACTATGCGTACCTGCGCTGCATCCCGAACATGGTGGTGATGGCGCCGTCCGACGAGAACGAATGCCGGCAGATGCTCTATACCGCGTTCCGGCACGACGGCCCGTCCGCGGTACGCTATCCGCGCGGCGCGGGCACCGGCGTAGCGGTCTCGCAGGACCTGACCGCGCTGCCGATCGGCCGCGGGCAGGTGTGTCGGCAAGGCCGCCGGATCGCGCTGCTGGCGTTCGGCACGATGCTTGCCCCCGCGCTCGCAGCCGGCGAGGCGCTCGACGCGACGGTGGTGAACATGCGCTTCGTCAAGCCCATCGACGAGGCGTTGCTGATCGACCTGGCGCGCACGCACGAGGCGTTCGCGACGATCGAGGAGCACGCGGTGATGGGCGGCGCGGGCAGCGCGGCGGCCGAGTCGCTGGCCGCGGCCGGGATCGTGCGTCCGCTGCTGCAGCTCGGCCTGCCGGACGGCTACGTCGACCACGGCGAGCAGGTCCAGCTGCTGCGGATGGCCGGCCTCGACGGCGACGGGATCGCGCGCTCGGTGCGCGCGCGCTTCGGCGAGCTGCTGTCCGGCGACGGCGGGCCGAGGCTCGTGGTGAGCCGGGCGAGCTGACGAGGGTCGAAGGCGGAACTTGGATACAGACGGAGAACAGTCGATGAACACCCGCGACACCGGCGCGCTGCTGTCGGGCGCGATGGCCGACGTGCAGGGCAGCCCCGACCGCCGCGATCTCCCGATCCAGCGCGTCGGGGTCAAGGGCCTGCGCTATCCGCTGCGCTGGCGCAGCGCCGGCGCCGACCAGCCCAGCGTCGGCCAGTTCGGGCTCTACGTTTCGCTGCCGGCCGACCAGAAGGGCACGCACATGTCGCGCTTCATCGGCCTGCTCGAGGCGCGGCTCGCGGCCGACCGGCCGGCGCTCGACGCGGGCGGCATGCGCGCGATGTTCGCCGAGATGCTCGGGCTGCTCGAGGCCGACAGCGGCCGCATCGAGCTGGCGCTGCCGCTGTTCGTGCGCAAGACCGCGCCGGTCTCGCAGGTGCAGAGCCTGATGGACTACGACATGACGATCGTCGTCGAGGGCGACGCGGCCGGTCCGGTGACGACGCTGACCGTGGTGGTGCCGTGCACCAGCCTGTGCCCGTGCTCGAAGACGATTTCCGAGTACGGCGCGCACAACCAGCGCTCGCACCTGACCTTGTCGGTGCAGGCCGACGAGACGCTCGATCCCGAGGCGCTGATCGCGCTGGCCGAGGCGCAGGCCTCGAGCGAGGTCTACGGCCTGCTGAAGCGGGTCGACGAGAAGTTCGTCACCGAGCGCGCCTACGACAACCCGAAGTTCGTCGAGGACCTGGTGCGCGACGTGGCGACGGCGCTGCGGCGCGATGCGCGGGTGCGCCGCTTCGTCGTCGAGGCCGAGAACTTCGAATCGATCCACAACCACTCGGCGTACGCGCGCATCGAAGGCTGATCCCGCCGCGCCGTCCGGGCGGGGCCCGGACCCCGGGGCAGGTGCCGCGGCCGGCGGCCGTTCAGCGCTGGCGGCGGACGTTGCGCACGTGGATCGACTTGCCCCGGCTGCCGGCCACCGCCTGCTCGTCGATCTCGAAGTGCTCGGGCAGCGACTTGACCAGGTCGCTGAACTTGCGATGCCCGTACAGCCGCGAATCGAAGTCGGGGCGCAGCTTCGTGATGTTGCTGCCGACCGTGCCCAGCTGCGCCCAGCCGCTGTCCTCGGAGACCGCGTCGATCGCGTCGGCGATCAGGGTCACCAGCGCCGCGCGGTCGTCGGTGGCCCGGGTGGCGCGCGGCGCGCCGGCGGGTTCCGCCGCCTTTTCCGGCGCCGCGCGCAGGACCTCGGTGTAGACGAACTTGTCGCAGGCCGCGACGAAGGGTTCCGGCGTCTTGCGCTCGCCGAAACCGTAGACGACCAGGCCCTGCTCGCGCAGGCGCGAGGCCAGGCGCGTGAAGTCGCTGTCGCTCGAGACCAGGCAGAAGCCGTCGAAGCGGCCGGTATAGAGCAGGTCCATCGCGTCGATGATCAGCGAGCTGTCGGTGGCGTTCTTGCCCTTCGTGTAGCCGAACTGCTGCACCGGGACGATCGAGTGCTCGAGCAGGATCTTCTTCCAGCTCCCCAGCTGCGGCTGGGTCCAGTCGCCGTAGATGCGCTTGACGCTGGCGATGCCGTACTTCGCGATCTCCGCGAGCAGCGCGTCGATGATCGAGGCCTGGGCGTTGTCGGCGTCGATCAGCACGGCGAGCCGGTGCTGCGATTCCTCGGTGGCCTCGGGCAGCGTGGCGCCGAGCAGCACGGACTTGCCGGGGGCGGGCATCGGCGCCTTCCGGTCAGTCGCGGAAGTTGGTGAACGAGAGCGGCACGTCGGCGATCTCCTTCTTCAGCAGCGCGATCGCCGCCTGGAGGTCGTCGCGCTTGGCGCCGCTGATGCGCACCGCGTCGCCCTGGATGCTGGCCTGGAGCTTCATCCGGCTGTCCTTGACCAGCCGCACGATCTTCTTCGCGTGGTCGGACGAGATGCCGTGGCGCACCGTGATCGCCTGCTTGAGCTTGTCGCCGCCGATCTTCTGCACCGGGCCGTAGTCGAGGAAGCGCACGTCGACGTTGCGCTTCGCGCACTTGGCGACCAGGACGTCGCGCACCTGGCCGAGCTTGAAGTCGTCGTCGGCATAGGCGGTCAGCTCGCGCTCCTTCTGCTCGACGCGCGCGTCCGAGCCCTTGAAATCGAAGCGGTTCGCGATCTCCTTGTTGGCCTGGTCGACGGCGTTGCGCACCTCGATCGCATCGCTTTCCGAGACCACGTCGAACGACGGCATGACGGTTCCTCCTGGGGGCCGGCGGTGCGCCGGTGAGCATCGCCGGGCATTGTAGGCCCAGTTGCGGCGCGCCGGCGGCGGCGGCGGCGCGCGGGCGCGCGCCGGGCGGCGGATTCAGCTCCGGCGGGCCTCCAGCGCCTCCCAGCGCTCGAGCGCTTCCATCAGCTCGGCCTCGATCGCCGCGAAGCGCGCGTTCAGCTCGCGCAACGCGCCCGGGTCGTCGCGCCAGGCCACGGGGTCCGCGAGGCGTTCGCCCAGCCGTTTCTGCTCGGCCTCGAGCGCGGCGATCCGCTCGGGCAGCGCGTCGAGCTCGCGCTGCTCCCGGTAGCCGAGCTTCGCGCGCCGCCCGGCCGGCGCGGCCCCGGCCACGTCCGGGCCGGTCGCTCCCTTGCCGGCGGCCTCCTTGCCGGTTGCCTCCCTGTCGGCCGCTCCGGCGCGGTTCGCCTCCGGGCCGGCCGCCGCCGGCGCGGTCCGGGCGGC
>JBDHRX010000087.1:0-13394 GCA_039807785.1 Burkholderiaceae bacterium | reverse complement strand
CCGAGAAGCGGCCGTAGACGTCGTCGAAGCGCACGATGTCGTCCTCGCCGAGGTAGTCGCCGCACTGCACCTCGATCATCACCAGGTCGACCACGCCCGGGTTCTCGAGGCGGTGCTTCGAGCCGATCGGGATGTAGGTCGATTCGTTGGCGGCGACCAGGAAGGTGCGTTCGTCGCAGCTGACCTTCGCGGTGCCCGAGACCACGATCCAGTGCTCGCTGCGGTGATGGTGCATCTGCAGCGACAGCGACTGCTTCGACTTGACCTCGATGCGCTTGATCTTGAAGCGCGGCCCCTCCTGGAGCACGGTATAGGTACCCCAGGGCCGTGCGACCGTGCGGTGCAGCCGCGCCGCCTCGTGGCCCTTGGACTTCAGGCGCCCGACGATCTCCTTGACCTGCTGGCTCGCATCCTTGCTCGCCACGAGCAGCGCGTCCGGGGTGTCGACGACCAGCAGGTTCTCGACGCCGACCGCGGCGACCAGCCGGTCCTCGCTCTGGATGTGCGTGTTCTTCGCGTCGACCAGCATCGTCTCGCCGAGCGTCGTGTTGCCGTCGGCATCGGGCTCGAGCTGCTCGGACACCGCCTTCCAGGAGCCGATGTCGCTCCAGTTGAAGCGCGACGGCAGCACGACCACGTCCGCGGCCTTCTCCATCACCGCGTAGTCGATCGAGATGCTCGGGCAGGCCGCGAACGGCTCGGCGGCGATCGGGAGTTTCTGGTCGGTCGCGGCGGCGCGGCTCGCTTCCCAGGCCGCGCGGGCCGCCGCGAGCACCTCGGGCGCGTGCGCCTGCAGCGCCGCGAGGATCGTCCGCGCCCGGAAGCAGAACATGCCACTGTTCCAGACGAAGTTGCCCGCGGCGAGGAACTGCATCGCATGCGCGGCATCCGGCTTCTCGACGAACCGGCGCACCTCGAGGGCGCCTCCCGGCAGCGCGGCGCCGGTCTCGATGTAGCCGAAGCCGGTCTCCGGCGCGCTCGGGCGGATGCCGAAGAGCACGATCGAGCCGCGCGCGGCGCATTCGATCGCCCGGCGCGCGTCCTCCTGGAACGCGGCCTCGTCGGGGATCAGGTGGTCGGCCGGCAGGACCAGCAGCGTCGCGTCCGGGTCGGCCGATTCGGCCCAGAGCGCCGCCATCGCGATCGCCGGGGCGGTGTTGCGCCCGGTGGGCTCGAGCAACTGCACGATCCGGCGGCCCGCCGCGGCGGGCAGCGTATCGATTTCCTCGCGCGTCTTGAAGAAATACTCGGTGTTGGTGACGATCGCCGCCAGTCGCCCATCGGCCAGCGGCAGCGCGCGCTGCAGCGTGCGCTGCAGCAGGCTGAACTCGCCGCCGAGCTTCATGAACGGCTTCGGGAAGGCTTCGCGCGAGACCGGCCACAGCCGCGTGCCCGCGCCGCCGGACAGGATGACGGGAATCAGCATGATCGGCACGACCGATGCGAGTGGGAATGCGGAAGATTGTACGGCTCGCCGCGCGCGGCCATGCGACACTCCGCACATTCAGGCTGCGGCCGCGGCGACGGAGGGCGGATCTTGGGCGATGGAGGGCGGCAGGTCCTGGTTACCGGCGGCGCCGGGTACATCGGGTCGCATGCGGTGCTCGAGCTGCTGCAGGCGGGCTGGGGCGTGCGGGTGCTGGACAACCTCAGCAACGCCAGCGCCGAGTCGTTGCGCCGCGTGGCGCAGCTTGCCGGCCGCGAGGCGCCGCTGCTGCGCGCCGACCTGCGCGACGAGCGGGCGGTCGCCGCCGCGCTGCAGTCGCGGCGCTTCGACGCCGTGATCCACTTCGCCGGGCTGAAGGCGGTCGGGGAATCGGTCGAGCGCCCGCTCGACTATTACGACAACAACGTCTGCGGCACGGCGACGCTGCTGCGCGCGATGGCCGCCGCCGGAGTGCGCCGCCTCGTCTTCAGCTCGTCGGCGACGGTCTACGGCGATCCGGAGCGGGTGCCGATCACCGAGGACGCGCGTACCGGGCCGACCAATCCGTACGGACGCACGAAGTGGATGATCGAGCAGATGCTGGGCGACCTTGCGCAGGCCGATGCCGGCTGGTCGATCGGCGTCCTGCGCTACTTCAACCCGGTCGGCGCGCACGAGAGCGGGCGGATCGGCGAGGACCCGCGCGGCGTGCCGAACAACCTGATGCCCTACGTCAGCCAGGTCGCGGTCGGGCGCCGCCCGCACCTGTCGGTGTTCGGCGGCGACTGGCCCACGCCCGACGGCACCGGCGTGCGCGACTACATCCACGTGGTCGACCTGGCGCGCGGCCATCTGGCGGCGCTCGACCGGGTGCTCGATCGCCCCGGCGCGTTCACCGTCAACCTGGGCACCGGGGCCGGTCATTCGGTGCTCGAGGTGGTGCGCGCCTTCGAGCGGGCGAGCGGGCGCGAGGTGCCGCACCGGATCGTCGCGCGCCGGCCCGGGGACATCGCCGCCTGCTACGCGGATCCGGCGGCGGCGGCGGCGCTGCTCGGCTGGCGCGCGACGCTCGGCATCGAGCGCATGTGCGCCGACGCCTGGCGCTGGCAGCAGGGCAATCCGCAGGGCTACGGCGACGCCTGACGGTCGCGCGCGCAGGCCGGCGGCGGCGCGCGCCGTCCCGGCGCCGCCGCTTGCAGGACGGCGGCTCAGAACTCGAGGTTGTCGATCAGCCGCGTGCTGCCCAGGCGTGCCGCGCCCAGCGCGACCAGCGCAGCGGGCCTGGCCAGGTCTTCGGCCTGTGGCGGCGCGAGGTCGGCGCGCCGTCGCACGACGAGATAGTCGGGCCGCCAGCCGCGGGCGGCGAGGGCGGCGCCGGCTTCGTCCCCGGCTTGCGCGATCGCCTGCAGCGCGCGGGCGGTCGCGGACCCGTCCGCTTGCGATGCCCGGCGGGATTCGTCGACCAGCATGGTCGCCCGCTGCGACAGCGCCTGCAGCGCGCGCCGCAGGGCCGGCGCCTCGGCGCGCTCGCCGGGGGTCAGGTAGCCGTTGCGCGACGACATCGCGAGGCCGTCGGCTTCACGCACCGTCGCGCCGGGAACGATCTCGATCGGCAGGTCGAACTGCTCGACCATGCGGCGCACCACCATCAGCTGCTGGTAGTCCTTCATGCCGAACACGGCGCAGGCCGGCTGCACGCAGCCGAACAGCTTCAGCACGACGGTGGCGACGCCCTCGAAGAAGCCCGGGCGGAACTCGCCCTCGAGGATGTCGCCCAGGCCCGGCGGGGTGCTGACCCGGAAGGTCTGCGCGGCCGGATAGAGCTCGCGCTCGTCCGGCGCGAAGAGCAGGTCGCAGCCGACGCGGCGCAGCTTCTCGCAGTCGGACTCGAAGGTGCGCGGGTAGCTGGCGAAGTCCTCGTGCGGCGCGAACTGGAGGCGGTTCACGAAGATGCTCGCCACCAGCGGCCGGCCCCGCGCCTTGCCGAGCCGCATCAGCGACAGGTGGCCATCGTGCAGGTTCCCCATCGTCGGGACGAAGGCGGCGCTGCGCGTGGCGCCGATGGCGGCGCGCAGCGCTTCGACGGTATGAACGATCTGCATGGCGGGTCACTCCCCGATGCTGAAGAAGCTGCGCCGGCCGCGCAGGTCGCCGAGCTGGCGGACCAGGGTCAGGAAATCGTCCTCGCGCTCGATCGGATTCAGGTGCTCGGTGTTCACGATCAGCAGCGGCGCCGCGTCGAAATAGTGGAAATAGCGACTGTACGCGTCGGCCAGCGCGCGCATGTAGGCCTCGGAGATGCCCGCTTCCATCGGCAGCCCGCGCTCGAGCACGCGGCCGACCAGCGTGTCCGGCTGCGCCTGGAGGTAGATGACCAGGTCGGGCGACGGCGCCTGCGGGCGCAGGCTGTCGAAGATCTGCTGGTACAGCCGCAGCTCGTCGTCGTCGAGCGTCAGCCGCGCGAACAGCGGGTCTTTCTCGAGCAGGAAGTCGCCGACCACCGCCTGCGAGAACAGGTCCTGCTGCGCGAGGTCGCGCAGCTGGTTGACGCGCTGGAACAGGAAGAACAGCTGGGTGGGCAGCGCGTAGCGGCGGCTGTCGCGGTAGAAGCGCTCGAGGAACGGGTTGCCGGAGGGGTCCTCGAGCACGCTCTGCGCGCCGAAGCGCTCGGCGAGCTTGCGCGCGAGCGAGGTCTTGCCCGCGCCGATCGGTCCCTCGACGACGATGTGGCGGTACTTCTCGAACGGGTTGGGCAGGGCGGTCGCGGCGGTCATGAGCGGAAGATGAAATAGACGGCGCCGAGCATGCACAGCGCGGCCCAGAGATAGTCGAGCTTGACCGGCTGGTTCATGTAGAGCACGGCGAAGGGCACGAACACCGTCAGGGTGATGACCTCTTGCAGGATCTTCAGCTGCGGCAGCGTGAAGTGGCCGTACCCGATGCGGTTCGCCGGCACCTGCAGCAGGTACTCGAACAGCGCGATGCCCCAGCTGGCGACCGCGGCGAACCACCAGGGACGCGCCGCGAGATCCTTCAGGTGGGCATACCAGGCGACCGTCATGAAGACGTTCGACGCCGCGAGGAGCAGCACCGTCTGCGCCGGGACCGGCAGGTTCATCGCCGGGCTCCGGCGGGCGGGGCATCGCGTTCCGGCGCGGGACCGATCCGCTCGATGCGCTGGTCGGCGCAGGCCGCCAGCAGCGCCGCGACCGGCCCGCGCCCCGGGACGGCCAGCGCCGGGTCGAGCTCGGCGAGCGGGACGAGCACGAACGCGCGCCCGTGCATCCTGGGGTGGGGCAGCGTCAGCGCGGGCGTGTCGATGCGGACCGGCCCGCGTGCGTCGGTCGCGAGCAGCAGGTCGAGGTCGAGCGTGCGCGGCGCGTTGCGATGGGGGCGCTGCCGGCCGGCGGCGTTCTCGATCGCGAGCAGTCGCCGCAGCAGCTCCGCGGGCGTCAGCGCGGTATCGACCTCGACCACCGCGTTGACGAAGTCCGGCCCCTCGGCATCGACCGGCGCGCTGCGATAGAGCGCCGAGGCGCGGACGACGCGCGTCGCGTCGATCGCGCCGATCGCGTCGATCGCGGACGCGATCGACGTTGCCGCGTCGCCGAGGTTGGCACCCAGGCCGATCCAGGCGCGCATCGCGGGGTCACGCCGGGGACGGCGAATCGGGCGGCGGCGCGGCCCCGGCCTCGCCGGCCTCGCGCGCGTCGCCGCGGCGGCTGCCGCGACGGCGACGCTTCTTCGCCGCGCCACCGGCAGGCCGGGGGGCGCGCGCCAGCATCGCTTCCCGGCCTTCGGTGTCGGCGGCGGCGAACTCGCCCCACCACCGGCCCAGCTCTTCCGGCGCGTCGCCCGACTGGCAGCGCAGCTGCAGGAAGTCCCAGGCGGCGCGGAACCGCGGATGCTCCGCCAGCGTGTGCGGCGAGCGGCCGGTGCGCCGCTCGAAGCGCGCCTGCATCATCCAGATCTCGCGCATGTCGGCGATGAAGCGGCGCTGGATCGCCATCTGCGCGGCCTGCTCGCCGAGCACCGAATCGATCGCCTCGGACAGCGCCGGGATCGGATGCCCGCCGTCCGCGACCTGCGCCTGCCAGCGAACCCGCACCGGCTGCCACAGCAGCGCCGCGAACAGGAAGCCCGGCGAGGTGGTCTTGCCGGCGCGCACCCGCGCGTCGGTGGCCGCGAGCGCGGCGGCGACGAAACGCTCGTCGTCGGGCTGCTCGAGGATCAGGTCGAGCATCGGGAGCAGGCCGTGATGCAGGCCTTCGTGCTGGAGCTCGCGCAGGCAGGCCATGGCGTTGCCCGACAGCAGCAGCTTCAGCATCTCGTCGAACAGGCGCGCCGCCGGGACATTGCGGACCAGCCCGGCCAGTTCGCGGATCGGCTTGCGGGTCTTGGGCTCGATGGTGAAGCCGAGCTTGGCGGTGAAGCGCGCCATGCGCAGCATCCGCACCGGATCCTCGCGGAACCGCGTCGCCGGGTCGCCGATCATGCGCAGCGTCTTGCGCTCGAGGTCGCGCACGCCGTCGTGATAGTCGAGGATCGTGTCGGTGACGGGGTCGTAGTAAAGGGCGTTGATGGTGAAGTCGCGCCGGGCGGCGTCCTCGGCTTGCGAGCCCCAGACGTTGTCGCGCAGCACCCGGCCGTGCTCGTCGGTTTCGGCGGCTTCCTGGATGGCGCGGAAGGTCGAGACCTCGATCGTCTCGCGGCCGAAGATCACGTGCACGATCTGGAACCGGCGGCCGATCACGCGCGAGCGCCGGAACAGCGTGCGCACCCGCTCGGGCGTGGCGTCGGTGGCGACGTCGAAGTCCTTCGGCTTCAGGCCGAGCATCAGGTCGCGCACCCCGCCGCCGACCACGTAGGCCTTGAAGCCGGCTTCCTGGAGCGTCCTGCAGGTGCGCATCGCCGCCTCGGACACGTCGTCCACGTGGACGCCGTGCTCGGAGCCGCGATAGGACTTCGGCTTGCCGCGCACCGCGGCGCGCGGGGTCGGGCGTTTCAGGATGCGGTCGATGAGTTTGCGGATCATTCGAACAGCCTCACGACCGGCCAGCCGCGCTCGCCGGCGAGCGCGGCCAGCCGCGGGTCGGGGTTGGTGGCGACCGGATCGGTGACGCGCTCGAGCAGCGGCAGGTCGTTGACCGAGTCGCTGTAGAAGTACGACCGCGGGAAGCCGTCCCAGGCCCGGCCGAGCGCGGCGAGCCAATCGCCGGTACGCCGTACCTTGCCGTCGCGGAACGAGGGGATGCCGTGCGGCCGGCCGGTATAGCGTCCGTCGCGCCGCTCGACGCCGGTGGCGATCAGGTGCCCGACCCCGAACGCGCGGGCGATCGGCGCGGTGACGAACTCGTTGGTCGCGGTGACGATCGCGCAGAGGTCGCCGCGCGCGCGATGGCGGTCGACCAGCGCCCGGGCGGCCGGCCGGATCGCCGGGAGGATCACCTCGTCCATGAACCGCGCATGCCAGGCGTCGAGCTGTCCGGGCGGGTGCGCCGCGAGCGGCGCAAGCTGGAACGCGAGGAACTCCTGGATATCGAGCGTCCCGGCCTGGTATTGCGCGAAGAACCGGTCGTTGCGGCGCTCGTATTCGGGGCCGTCGACCACGCCCAGCCGGATCAGGAAGCGCGCCCACTCGTAGTCGCTGTCGATCGGCAGCAACGTGTAGTCGAGGTCGAAAAGCGCGAGGTCGGACGGCGTCGGCGCGGTATCCGGTGCAGGGGCCGGCGGGAAACCCGGGGTGTCGCTCGAGTGCATGGTATCAGCCGGATTTTATCAGCGCCCCGGCGGCCGCCAGTTCGCGCAGCAGGGGCAGCGTGACCGGCCGCTTGAGCTCGAAGGCGTGCCGGTCGAGCGCGTCGAACAGGTGCAGCAGCGCCCGGATGTCCCGCGAGGTGTGGGCGATCAGCCAGGGAACGACGTCCGGGGACATCGACACGCCGCGCTCGGCGGCGACCCGGCCGAGCACCGCGGCCTTCTCGGCGTCGTCGAGCAGGTGCAGCCGGTAGACCAGCCCGGCGCCGAGCCGGGTGCGCAGGTCGTCGCGCAGCGCGAGCGCCAGCGGCGGCTGCGCGCCGGCGGCGACGATCGCGGCGCCCGGGCGCGCCAGCGCATGGTTGATCAGCTGGAAGGCGCGCTGCTGGCGCGCGTCGTCGAGGCGCTCGCAGTCGTCGATGGCGACGATCGCGGGGGCGCCGGCCTCGAGCTGCCCGGGCGCGAACGCGTCGACCGGCGCGTCGGGGCCGAGCAGGAGCCGGTCGCCGGCCAGCGCCCGCAGCAGGTGGGTCTTGCCGCAGCCGGGCTCGCCCCACAGGTAGACCAGCGCCGAGCCGCCCTGCGCGGCCTCCCCGGGCAGCCGGCGCAGCCGGGCCAGCGCCTCGGCATTGCGGCCGGCGACGAAGTTCGCGAGCGTCGGCGCCTCGATGCGGCGCAGGTCGAGCGGCAGCTGGTGCATGCCGCCGCCCGGCGCGTCGTGCGGGCGCCGTGCCTCAGCCACGATGGTAGAACTCGCTCGTCTTCCAGGCCGCGAGCAGCCGGCGCAGGCCGACCGCGGCGATCGCCGCCAGCGGCAGCGCGAGCAGCACGCCGACGAAGCCGAACAGGGCTCCGAACGCGAGCAGCGCGAAGATCACCGCGACCGGGTGCAGGCCGATGCGCTCGCCGACCAGCCGGGGCGTGAGCCAGGTGCTCTCGACCACCTGCGCGATGCCGTAGATCCCCGCCACCCAGGCGAGCCCCGCGAGCGGCCCGAGCTGGAGCATGCCCGCGATCAGCGCGAACACGAATCCGGCGGCGAAGCCGAGGTAGGGAATGAAGATCAGCAGACCGCTAAGAACGCCGATCGGCAGCCACAGGTCGAAGCCGGCCACCAGCAGCGCGAGCGAGAACCAGACGGCGAGCGCCAGCATCACCAGGATCTGGCCGCGCAGGTACTGGCCGAGCAGCGCATCGGTCTCGTGCAGCACGCCGTCGATCGGCTCGACCCAGCGCGGCGGGATCAGCGTGCGCGCGCGCGCGATCAGTTCCGGCCAGTCGGTGAGCAGGTAGAACAGCACCACGGGCACCAGGAACACGGTGCCCAGCACCTGCAGCGCGGCGCCCCAGCCGGAGCGGGCGTAGCCGAACAGCGTCGCGAGCCAGTCCTCGCCGCTGTCGGCCAGTTGCCCGGCGAGCCATTCGCGCAGCGACGCGATGTCGAGCTTGAGGCTCAGCCCCAGCGTCTGGTTCACCCAGGGCAGCAGCCGCTCGGAGATCGAGGCCGCCAGCGCCGGGAACTGCTTGCGGATCAGCGCGACCTCCTGCTGGGTGATCGGGACCAGGATCAGCAGCACCGCCAGCAGCGCGAGGATCGCGATCAGGATCACCAGCAGCGCCGCCGCGACGCGCGGCACGCGATGCGTCTGCAGCCAGCGCACGCCGGGGGCGAGCACGTAGGCGAGGATCCCGGCGGCCACGAAGGGGGTCAGGATCGGGCCGAGCGCGATCAGCGCCCAGGCGAGCAGGGCGGCGACCAGGGTCCAGAGCAGGGTCTGGCGTTGCGGAGCGGTCAGGGGCATGTCCGGAAAAGCTACAATCGCGTCGAGGCGTCAGCCGCCCGGCCGGGCGCGCCCAGACCGCCATTCTATCGGCCGCCGCAGGCGCGCCCTCCACGGATCGGATCGCCATGGGTTCCACGCTGTCAGGCTCTTCGCTTTCCTACCGCGACGCGGGCGTCGACATCGATGCGGGCGACGCGCTGGTCGACCGGATCAAGCCGCTGGCGCGGCGCACGCTGCGCGAAGGCGTGCTGACCGGCATCGGCGGCTTCGGGGCGCTGTTCGAGGTGCCCCGGCGCTACCGCGAGCCGGTGCTGGTGTCCGGCACCGACGGGGTCGGCACCAAGCTCAAGCTGGCCTTCGCGCTCGACGGCCACGACACCGTCGGCATCGACCTGGTGGCGATGAGCGTCAACGACATCCTGGTCCAGGGCGCCGAGCCGCTGTTCTTCCTCGACTACTTCGCCTGCGGGCGGCTCGACGTCGATGTCGCCGCCCGCGTGGTCGGCGGCATCGCGCGCGGCTGCGAGCAGGCCGGCTGCGCGCTGATCGGCGGCGAGACCGCCGAGATGCCCGACATGTACCCCGACGGCGAATACGACCTGGCCGGCTTCGCGGTGGGCGCGGTCGAGAAGTCGGCGATCATCGACGGGTCGCGCATCGTCGCGGGCGACGTGGTGCTCGGCCTGGCCTCGAGCGGCGCGCATTCGAACGGATACTCGCTCGTGCGCCGGGTGATCGAGCGCGCCTGGGGCGGGCTCGACGCGCCGCAGATGAACGACGACTTCCACGGGCGGCGCTTCGCCGAAGCGGTGCTCGCGCCGACGCGGATCTACGTCCGCCCGATGCTCGAGCTGGTGCGCGCGCTGCCGGTGAAGGGAATCGCCCACATCACCGGCGGCGGCCTGGTCGAGAACCTGCCGCGGGTGCTGCCCGATCCGGTCCGGGCGGTCCTGCATCGCGACGCCTGGCCGATGCCGCCGCTGTTCTCCTGGCTCCAGGCGCAGGGCAACATCGACGATGCCGAGATGCATCGCGTGTTCAACTGCGGCATCGGCATGGCGGTGGTGGTCGCCGCCGGCGACGCGGCGGCGGCCGAGGCGACGCTGGCCGCGGCCGGGGAGCGCGTCTACCGGATCGGCGAGATCGTCGAGCGGCCCGCCGGGGCCGCCGCCACCGTCGTCGTCTGACGCCGGCGCGCACGCGGGGCGCCGCCATGGCCCGGTCGACGGCTGCCGCGTCCGCCGTCGCCGGGCTGCTCGCCGCGTGGCTGACCGTGGGCGCCGCGCCGGCGCTGGCGGCGAACTACGCGCTCGAGATCGAGGCGCCCGAGGAACTGGTCGATGCGCTGCGCACCCGCACGCTGCTCGGGCGCTGGCTCGACGAGCCGGGCTTCGACCCCGAGCAGTTGCCGCTGTTCGTCGAGCGGGCGAAGGAAGAGGCGGCCGCGATCGTGCGCGCGGCGGGCTACTTCTCGGGCCGGGTGTCGGTAACGCTCGACGGTGCCGGTTCCGCGCGACCGCCGCAGGTGCGTATCGTCGTCGATGCCGGCGCACGCACCACGGTCAATCGCGTTGCGCTGACGCTCGACGGGCCGGCGGCCGCGCAGGCGATGCACGCATCGCTCGTCGAGCGCTGGCCACTGCCGGAGGGGTCGTTCTTCCGCACCGACGAATGGGAGCAGGGCAAGCGGCTGCTGCTCGATATCCTGCAGCAGCACGGCTTCGTCCGGGCGCGGATCGTCGAGAGCCGCGCCGAGGTCGATCCGGTGCTGACCGCCGCGTCGCTGACGCTGCGCCTCGACGCGGGGCCGCGCCTGGCGTTCGGGTCGCTGACCGTCAAGGGGCTCGAACGCTACGATCGATCGATCGTCGAGGCGCTGGTGCCGTGGCAGGGGGCCGCGGGCGAGCGGGCCGAGGGCGCGGATCCGTACAGCTTCGACCAGCTGCTGTCGCTGCAGGCGCGCCTGCGCGGTTCGGGCTACTTCGACGGGGTGAGCGTGCTGCCCGACCTCGCGGCGGTCGAGGCCGACCCGGCGCGCGCCACGGTGCCGGTGCTGGTCGACCTGGTCGAGCGCAAGACCAAGCGCGCGATGCTCGGCGTCGGCTACAGCAGCGACGAGGGCGCGCGCGGGCTGCTCGGCTACGAGCACCGCAACCTGCTCGGGCGCGGCTGGCAGCTCGAGTCCGGCCTGCTGTGGCAGTCGGTGCGCCGGCGCGCGTTCGCCAGCGTGCGCACGCCGCAGAAGGCGAGCGGGCACTACTACCAGGCCGGCGCGCGGGTCGAGCGGCTCGACGTGCAGGGCGAGCTCACCGACAAGCGCACCCTGTTCGTCGGCCAGGGCAAGCACGCCGAGGACACCGAGATCTTCGTCTCGCTGCAGTACCAGTCCGAACGGCGCGCGCTGCCGTTGTCGGCCTCGGACGACGGGCGCCGCGCGCTGACGCTCGGCTACGCCTGGAACCGGCGCCGGCTCGATTCGCCGGTGGATCCGCGCTCGGGCTACTCGATCAGCGCCCAGGTCTCGGGAGCGGCGCGTGGCCTGGGCAGCGACCGCAGCTTCGCGCGGGTCTACACGCGCATGATGCGCTTCTGGCCGCTCCCGCGGGAATCGGCGCTCGGTGACGGGCTCGTGATCGGCCTGGTCGAGGCCGGGTACGTGCTGGCCGCCTCCCGGCGCGACATCCCGTCCGAGAACCTGTTCCGGACCGGGGGCACGCAGTCGGTGCGGGGCTACGAATACCTGTCGCTGGGCGTACCCGAGGCGGGCGCGATCGTCGGCGGGCGCGTGCTGGCGCTGGCCAGCCTCGAGTACCAGCACCCGATCGCGCCGAAGTGGTACGGCGCGCTGTTCGTCGACGTCGGCGATGCGACCGACCGCTGGGTCGACTATCGCCCGGTCTGGGGATACGGCGCCGGCGTGCGCTGGCGCTCCCCGATCGGGCCGGTGAGCCTGGATCTCGCCTACGGCGAAGCGGTGAACCGCTGGCGGCTGCACCTGTCGGTGGGGTACGCGTTCTGATGGCCGCGCCCGCGCCGGGATCCGCTCCCGCCGGCCGGCCCGGCGGGCGCCCGCGCCTGCCGGCGCGCCTGGCCGGGGCGGTGCTGGCTGCGCTGCTGCTCGCGGTGGCCGCGGCGGTCTGGTGGGTCGGCCAGAGCCAGTCGTTCGTGAACTGGGCGCTGGCGCGCGCCGCGGCCGCCAGCGAGGGGGCGCTGCAGGCGGGCCCGGCGCGCGGGACGCTGCTCGGCGGCATGCGCATCGATTCGCTGCGCTGGCGCGACGCCGGGCGCGACGTCGAGCTGCACGGGATCGTGCTCGCCTGGCAGCCGGCGGCCCTGTGGCGGCGCGAGCTGCGCCTGACCCGGGTCGAGGTCGCGCGCGCGACGGTTCGCCTGCGCGATGCCGGGACGACCGCGACCTTGCCGGAGTCGCTGGCGCTGCCGCTGGCGGTGCGCGTCGATGCGCTCGGGATCGGCCGGCTGCGGCTGGTGCCGGACGGCGGGCCGGAGATCGCGCTCGAGCGCGTCGGGCTCGCCGGGCGCTACCGGGCCGGAACCTACCGCATCGACACGCTGTCGGCGGTTTCGCCACAGTACGGCGAGGCGCGGCTCGAGGGCCGCCTCGGCGACCGCGCGCCGTTCGCGCTCGAGCTCGTCGGGCGCGTCGCGGCGCGCCTCGACGGCGGGCAGACGCTGCCGCAGGTCCGCGTGCTCGTCGACGGCACGCTCGAGGATCTCGCCGTCGCCGCGCAGGCGCTGCCGCCGCCCGCGCCGGGCGCTTCCGGCACTTCGGGGCCGGCCACTCCCGGCACTCCGGGACCGGGCGCTTCCGGCGCTTCGGGGTCGACCACTTCCGGCGTCCCGGGGCCGGTCTGGATCGGCCTGGACACGCGGGTGCGGCCGTTCGCCGCGACGCTCGCCGAGCGTTTCGCGCCGGTCGGGCTGACCCTGCACGGCGTGACGCCGGCGCAGCTCGGGCTGGCCGACGTGCCGCAGGCGCGCGTGAGCGGGACGGCGACACTGCGCATCGGTGACGCCGGGCTGGCAGGACGGATCGCGCTGCGCAACGCCGAGCCCGGGACGCTGGATCGCGAGGCGCTGCCGGTCGGCGAGCTCGAGGCGGAATTCGTCGCGTCGGCGCGGCGCATCGCATTCGACGCGCTGCGCGTGGCCCTGGCGGGCGGCGGTTCGGCGCGCGGCGCGCTCGCCCTCGACCTGGAGCGCCGGGTCACGCTGTTCGGGCGCACGCTGCCGGCGCTCGAGGGGCGCCTCGCGCTGCGCGACGTCGACCTCGCGCAGATCGCCGCCGGACTGGAGCCGACCCGGCTCGGCGGCACCGTGGGTATCGACGCCGCCGCGTTCGAGCTCGACCTGGCCGATCCGTCGCGCCGCGGCATCGCCGCGCGGCTGCGCGCGCGGGTCGACGGCGC
>JBDHRX010000086.1:0-13558 GCA_039807785.1 Burkholderiaceae bacterium | reverse complement strand
GCGATGTCGGACACCTCGAGCGGCGACAGCGCGTCGCTGGAGAACGCCAGCCAGATGATCGGGTTGGCGTCGGCCTCGACCTTGGCGATCACCGGCTCGTCGATCGTGTCGGGCAGCTTCGCGCGCACCCGGGCGACCCGGTCGCGCACGTCGGCGGCGGCGCCGTCCGGATCCCGATCGAGCCGGAAGCGCACCGTGATCTGGCTCAGCTCCGAACGCGAGATCGAGGTCAGCACGTCGACGCCCTCGATCCCGGCGATCGAGTCCTCGAGGGGCTTGGTGACCTGGGTCTCGATGATGTCCGGCGACGCCCCGAGGTACTTGGTCGACACCGTGACCATCGGCTCGTCGATCTTCGGGTACTCGCGCACCGCGAGCCGCGAGTAGGACACGAGGCCGAGCAGGACGATGATCAGCGACAGCACCGTCGCGAACACCGGCCTGCGGATGCAGGTCTCGGAGATCCTCATCTCGGCCGCCCCGCGTCAGCCGCCCCGTCGCGGCGGCTCGACGACCTGCACCTCGGTCGCCTCCCGAGTGAGCTTGGCCTGGCCGGCGGTCACCACCTGGTCGCCGCCGCGCAGCCCCTCGACGATCTGGACCCGGCCGTCGCGCCGCTGGCCGGTGCGCACCGCCACCCGCGTCGCCTTGCCGGCGTCGATCCGGAAGACGAACTGCTGCTCTCCGGCCGGCACCAGCGCCTCCTCCGGGATCACCACCGCGTTGACGTGCTCGGCCAGCGTCAGGGACACCTTGGCGAACATCCCGGTGCGCAGCAACCCGTCGGGATTGGGCAGGCGGCCGCGCGCGACCACCGAGCGCCCGTTCGCGTCGACCTGCACGTCGATCGCCTCGAGCGTGGCGCCGAAGCGGCGCCCCGGAAAGGCGTCGAAGCCGACCTCGAGCGACTGGCCCTGGCGCAGGCGGCCGAGATAGCGCTCCGGCAGCCGCAGGTCGACCTTCATCTGCGACACGTCCTCGAGCGCGACCAGCTCGGCGCCCTCGCGGATGTAGTCGCCGACGCTGAAGTTGCGCAATCCGAGGCGACCCGAGAACGGCGCGCGGATCTCGGTCTTCGCCAGCTTGGCCTCGGCCAGCTTCAGCTTGGCCTCCACGACCTTCAGGTTCGATGCCGCCTGGTCGCGCGCGCTCTCGCTCACGAACCGCTGCCGCGCCAGGTCGGCGGTGCGCTGGTAGTTCGACTGGGCCAGCGCCAGCTCGGCGCGGATCTGGTCGGCCTCCGCCGCCGCGATCGACGCGTCGAGCGCAACCAGCAAGGCCCCCTTGCGCACCAGGTTGCCGCCTTCGAAGCCGATCCGGTCGATCCGCCCGGCGATCTCGGGCTTGACCACCACCGACTCGTTGGCGCGCAGCGTGCCGACCGCGGACACCGTCTCGCTCAGCGTCATCGTTTCGGCACGCACCGCCTCGACGCCCACCGGCGCGGGCGAAGTGCGCACGCCGGTGGAGGCACCCGTCGCGGGCGTCGCCGCCTGGGCGGGAATCTCGATGGCCGGCAAGCGTCCGCGCTGGGCGGTCCAGGCCCACCACCCGAGGCCGGCGGCGGCAACGATCGCGATCAGGGTAATGGCCGGCTTTCTCATGGGCATCGGGGCGCTGCGTGGCAGCACACTAGCACAGCCGCGGCAAACCGATCGTCCGGCCGATCAGCGCGCCGGCACCCCCCGATTGGCCAGCGCGTCGGCACGCTCGTTGCCCGGGTGGCCGGCATGGCCACGGACCCAGCGCCACTCCACCGAATGCTGCGCGACCAGCGTCTCGAGCTCGCGCCACAGGTCGGCGTTCTTGACCGGCTTGCGCTCGGCGGTCTTCCAGCCCCGCGCCTTCCAGCCCGGCAGCCACTGGGTGATGCCCTTGTGGACGTATTGCGAATCGGTATGCACCACCGCGCGCGTGCTCCGTTTCAGCGCCGACAGCCCCTGGATCACCGCGACCAGCTCCATCCGGTTGTTCGTCGTCTCGCGCTCGCCGCCGTACAGCTCGCGCTCGTGCCCGCCGCAGCACAACAGGGCGCCCCAGCCGCCCGGGCCCGGATTGCCCTTGCAGGCGCCGTCGGTGTAAATATCGACCACTTCGATCATGCGTGCTTCCACGGGTGCCGGCCGCCGGTTGCGGTCGCGCTGCAGAGGCATTTTAATGGCGAGTGTCGTTCTGGAGACCCGGAAGCCGAGATGATCGAGAAGCAGCTCGTGAAGTTCCTGGAGAGCCTGCGCGCGCGCCAGCCGCTGCCGCTGCGCGTGACGCTGTGGGACGGATCGACGGTCTCCCTCGGCGAGCAGCCGCGGGTCGATCTGCGGCTGAAGGATGTCGCGGCGGCGCGCCACTTCCTCAAGCCCTCGATGGCTTCGCTGGGCGAGGCCTTCGTCGAGGGGCACATCGACCTCACCGGCGAGATCCGGGACATCGTCGGGATCGCCGAGCAGCTCGCGCGCGCCGGCGACGAGGACCAGGGGCGCGGAAAGCTGCCGTCCTGGCTCGCGCGGCACACGCGCAAGAGCGACCGGAAGGCGATCGAGTACCACTACGACGTCTCCAACGAGTTCTATTCGCTGTGGCTCGACCCGCGCATGGTCTATTCCTGCGCCTACTTCCGCGACGGCAGCGAGGACCTCGAGACCGCCCAGGTCCAGAAGCTCGATCACATCTGCCGCAAGCTGATGCTCGCCCCCGGGCAGACGCTGCTCGACATCGGCTGCGGCTGGGGCGCGATGGCGATCCACGCCGCGAAGCACTACGGCGTGCGGGCCGTCGGCGTCACGCTGTCGACCAACCAGTTCGAGCTCGCGCGCGAGCGGGTCCGCGCGGCCGGCCTCGCGGACCGCGTCGAGATCCGGCTGCAAGACTACCGCGACGTGCCGGGCGACGGCGGCTTCGACCGCATCTCCTCGATCGGCATGTTCGAGCACGTCGGGCTGAAGAACCTGCGCGGCTACTTCGACGCGGTGTACCGGCTGCTCAGGCCGGGCGGCATCGCGCTGAACCACGGCATCACCTCCAGCGACCCCGACAGCCGGCCGGTCGGGCTCGGCGCCAGCGATTTCATCGAGCAGTACGTGTTCCCCGACGGCGAGCTGCCGCACGTCTCGCTCGCGATCCAGGCGCTCTCGGCCGCCGGGCTCGAGCTGACCGATGCCGAGTCGCTGCGGCGCCACTACGCGAAGACGCTGTGGTACTGGTCCGACGCCTTCGAGCGCAACCTCGCGCGCCTCACGGCGCTGGCCGGCGAGCGGCGCGCCCGGATCTGGCGGGTCTACCTCGCGGGTTGCGCCCACGGCTTCGGGCACGGCTGGATCAACCTGTACCAGCTCCAGGCGATCAAGCCCCTGCCCGGCCCCGACGGCGCGGCCAGCCCGCTGCCGCTGTCGCGCGAGTATCTCTACGCCGGGCGCTGAGCCGCGGGCCGGCAGCGCGCGGCGGGCGCCTGCCCGGGCCTCCGCGGCTTCAGGTCTTCCGGTTGGGCTCGCAGCGCGGCGACACCGCCGCCGCGGGCGCGCGCACCGGCGGCGCCTGCCGCCAGGCCGGGCCGATGAGGCGCATGCCGCGTACCCGCTTGACCGCCGAGACCAGGTAGAGCGCTCCGCAGATCGGCCACCAGCGGTCGCCCGCCGACTCCAGGAAGTGGGTCCGGTCGAGCCAGCGCTGGGTACGGCACGGCGGCCGGTAGCAGCCGTAGCGGCCGCGGTCGAGCTCGAAGCTGAGCAGCTTGAACCAGTCGCGCAGCCTCGGCAGCCCGATGAAGCGGCCTTCGCGCGGCAGGAACGGGTGGCGCGACACGGGACGCGTCAGCCACTGGCGCGCGCCCCACAGGCTCACCGGGTTCAGACCCGAGATGATCACCCGGCCCTCGGGCCGCAGGACGCGGTCCACCTCCCGCAGGACCTGATGCGGATCCTCGGCGAACTCGAGGACGTGCGGCAGCACGACCAGGTCGAGGCTCTGGGAGGCGATCGGCAACTCCTCGAAGTGCTCGACCAGCAGGTTCGCGCCCCCTGGCGCCGCGTGCTCGGCGAACGCGCAGGCGCGGATGCGGTGCGGCATGCGGTTGTCCCGGAGCGCGTCGAGCTCCGGCAGCCCGCACTGCAGCGCATGGAACCCGAACACGTCGGCCACCTCCGCGTCGAGCTGCGCCTGCTGCCAGGCGAGCGCGTAACGGCCCGGCGGCGACGCGAGCCAGGCGCGCCACGCGGCGTACCGGCCGGCCATCGCCCCGGCGCTCCCTATAATTGCGGCATCGTCCATCTTCATGCCATGCAGCCTCCGCAAACCTGGCGCTTCGCCCCTCCGCCGCACCCCTTCGTCGAGGCCATCGATGCGTTCGGGGACAACTACCTCTGGCTGTTGCGCGCGCCGCAGCGCGACGGCGCGGTGGTGGTCGACCCGGGGGATGCCGCCCCGGTCGAGCGCGTGCTGACCGAACGCGGCCTGCACCTGGACGCCATTCTACTGACCCACCACCATCCGGATCACGTCGGCGGCGTCGGCGCGCTGGCCGAGCGCTGGCGACCGGCGGTCTACGGCCCGGCCGGCGAGGCGATCCCCGGCATCGGCCGCGGGCTCGCGGACGGCGATGCAATCGAGCTCGAGGCGCTGGGCATCACGATGCGGATCCTCGACGTGCCGGGCCACACTCGCGGCCACATCGCCTACGTCGCCGAGCCCTGGGGCGCCGACCCGAGGCCGCTGCTGTTCTGCGGAGACACCCTGTTCGCGGCGGGCTGCGGACGCCTGTTCGAGGGCACGCCGGACCAGATGCTGGCGTCGCTCGACCGGCTCGCGGCGCTCGACCCGGCCACTCTGGTGTTCTGCGCCCACGAATACACCGTCTCGAACCTGCGCTTCGCGGCGGCGGCGGAGCCGTCGTCGCGGGTCGTCGCCGACCGGCTCGACGAGGCCGTCCGGATGCGCGCCGCCGGCGTGCGCACGATCCCCTCGTCGATCGGCATCGAGCGCGCCAGCAATCCCTTCCTGCGTGCCGACGCCCCGGCCGTAGCCGAAACGGTCGCCGGTCGTCTGGGCCGCCCACCCGTCTCGCGGCTGGAATGCTTCACGGCGCTGCGGGCATGGAAAGATCAGTTTCGCTGAAGCGGGACGCCGCCCTTGACCATGACCCGGTCCTTCCGTAGCATCGGCCGGCTTACCCCCATGGAATCAGAGAGTTAGGGGAGTTACCTGGTGCCATTCCTTCGTATCGGCGCGCTGCTGGCCGGCCTCCTGGTCGTCGCCGGCTGCGCCAGCGTCGCGCCGCCGGCCGCTGAAGCCCCCGTTTCCGCCGCGCCCCCGCCGGTCCCGATCGCCGCCTCGGCACCCGCGAGCAGCGCACCGCCCCCGGTCGCGGCGCCCGAGGCGGTGCCCGCCGCAGCCCAGCCGGCCCCCGCACCGAAGCACGTCGATCCGCTCGCCGCACTGCCCGCCCCCACCGGGCGCCCACCGCAGCCGGCCGATCCGGTTTCGAGCCTCTGGGATCGCATCCGCGCGGGCTTCGCGATGCCGCCGCTGCGCAGCCCGCTGGTGGCCGAGAAAGAGCGCTTCTACCTCGAGCGCCCCGACTACCTGCAGCGGATGTTCTCGCGCGGCAGCCGCTACCTGTTCCACATCGTCGAGGAGATCGAGAAGCGCGGCCTGCCGACCGAGCTCGCCCTGCTGCCGTTCGTCGAGAGCGCGATGAATCCGACCGCGCTGTCGCATGCGCGCGCCGCCGGCCTGTGGCAGTTCATCCCTTCGACCGGCCGGGCCTACAACCTGCAGCAGAACTGGTGGGTGGACAACCGTCGCGACGTCGTGAAGTCGACCGAGGCGGCCCTCGACTACCTGCAGAAGATCCATGCGATGCACGGGAACGACTGGTTCCTCGCGCTCGCCTCGTACAACTGGGGCGAAGGCGCCGTCGCCCGCGCGGTCCGCCGGAACCAGGCGCTCGGCCGCCCCGCCGGCTACCTGTCGCTGCCGATGCCGGCCGAGACGCGCCACTACGTCCCGAAGCTGATCGCGCTGAAGAACATCCTGCTGCGGGCCGACGAGCTCGGCCTGGCGCTGCCCGAGCTGCCGAACCGGCCCTATTTCTTCACCATCGAGAAGACGCGGCCGATCGACCTCAAGCTGGCCGCGCAGTTCGCCGGGATGCGCGTCGACGAGTTCGTGGCGCTCAATCCGGCCCACAACCGGCCGGTGATCGCCGCGAGCCGCAACAACGAGATCAAGCTGCCGGCCGACCGGATCGACGCGTTCATGGCGGCGGTCGAGCGGCACGGCCAGGCGAACCGGGCCTTCGCGACCTGGCAGCCGCACACGCTGAAGTCGGGCGAGACGCTCGACGCGCTCGCGCAGCGCGGCGGCATCACGCTGGCGGAACTGCGCGAGGCCAACGACCTGCGCCCGGGCCAGCGCATTCTCCCCGGCACCCGGATCCTCGCGCCCCAGCGCGCCATCGAGGACGAAACCCGCGTCGAGCACTTCGACGGACCGCGGGTCTACGAACTGGTCGAGCGCCCCGCCGCCTACCATACGGTCAAGCGCCGCGACACGCTCGCGTCGATCGCGCAGCGCTACGGCACCTCGGTGGCGAACCTGAAGACCTGGAACGGCCTGACGCGCAATGCGCCGGTCGGCGCGCGGCTGCTGGTACGGCCGGCCAGCGCCCAGACCCTGCTCACCACCGAGGACGGCGACCGCCGCGTGGTCCGCAGCGAAGCCGGCGAACCGCGCATCATGCATGCCGTCCTGCGCCAGCAGGGCGCCGAGCCGGCTGCGCAGGTGCAGGCGCCGGTTCGCGCCGCGCCGCCGCAACGCGGCGTGCGGACGGCGAAGCGGAACACAGCCCCGGCGAAAGCCGAAACCCGTGTCCGGCCGGCCGCGAAGAAGGCGCGCTCGGCTGGACAGGCCGACACGCCGCGCGCCGGCGCCGCCAAGCGCGCGCCGCAGCGCGCCGGCAAGCGCACCTGACGCCGGCCCTCCGGCGCTGCGGTTCCGGCCGCCGCCCCGATGCGCCGCCCCGGTTCCGGCCGCCGTTGCGGTTCCGGCCGCCCGGCGCGAGCCTTCAGGACGGCGGCAGGCCGGACAGCTCCGGCAGCGAGGCCGCCAGCAGTTCGCGGGTATAGGCTTCGCGCGGCCCGGCGAACAGCGACTCGGTCGCCCCCGTTTCGACGATCCGCCCGTCCTTCATCACGATCACCCGGTGCGCCATCGCGCGCACGACCGCGAGGTCATGGGTGATGAACAGGTAGGCCATCGCATGGCGGCGCTGCAGCACCGCCAGCAATTCGAGCACCTGCTGCTGCACCGTGACGTCGAGCGCCGAGGTCGGCTCGTCGAGCACCAGCAGCGCCGGCTGGAGGATCACGGCGCGCGCGATCGCGATCCGCTGGCGCTGGCCGCCGGAAAACTCGTGCGGATAGCGATCCAGCGCCGAGGCGTCCATGCCGACCTCCTCGAGCATGGCCACCACCGCGTCGCGCCGTGCGGCCGCGCCGAGCGCCGGACGATGCAGCGCCACGCCTTCCTCGACGATCTGCAGCACGGTGCGCCGCGGCGACAGCGAATTGAACGGATCCTGGAAGACGATCTGCATATCTCGCCGCAGCGGGCGCAGCGCGCGTTGCCCGAGCACATCGATGCGGCGCCCGTCGACGCGGATCTCGCCCCGGGTCACCCCCTGCGCCAGGCGCAGCAGCGTCAGGCCCAGCGTGGACTTGCCGGAGCCCGATTCGCCGACGATGCCGAGCGTCTCGCCGCGCGCCAGCCGCAGCTCGACGTCGCGCACCGCGTCGAACACCCGCGCCCCGAACCAGCCGCGACGCAGGCGGAATCCGCAACCGACGCCGCGCCCCTCGAGCAGCGCGGGAGCGTCGGCCGGCACCTGGATCACCGAGCGTCTCGGCCGGCTGTCGACGAGCCTGCGCGTGTAGGCCTCCCGCGGCCGCTCGAACACCTCGCGAGTCGCGCCCTGTTCCACCACCCGGCCCTCCCGCATCACCGCGACCCGGTCCGCGAACGCCCGGACCAGCGGCAGATCGTGCGTGATCAACAGCACCGACATGCCGGTCTCGCGCTGCAGTTCGTCGAGCAGCGCGACGATCTGGCGCTGGATCGTCACGTCGAGCGCCGTGGTCGGCTCATCGGCGATCAGGAGCTTCGGGCTGCAGGCCAGCGCCATCGCGATCATCGCGCGCTGGCGCTGGCCGCCCGACAGCTCGTGCGGATAGCTGCCGAAGCGCCGCTGCGGTTCCGGCACCCGGGTGCGGTCCAGCAGCTCGATCGCGCGCCGGACGGCCTGCCGCCGCGACAGGCCTTCGTGCAGCTCGATCGCCTCGCAGATCTGCTCGCCGACCCGGTGCAGCGGATTGAGCGCGGTCATCGGCTCCTGGAAGATCATCGCGATCTCGCGGCCGCGCACGGCGCGCAGCGCCCGTTCCTCGCAATCGAGCAGGTTGCGGCCCTCGAACCGGATGCGCCCGCGGTAGCGGGCATCCGCGTTCAGCCTCAGGATCGACAGGGCGGTCACGGTCTTGCCCGATCCCGATTCGCCCACCAGGGCGAACTTCTCGCCGCGACCGACCGCGAAGCCGACGTCGTCGACCACGCGCGCGGCGCCGCTGGCGGTCGCGAACTCGACGCCGAGCGTCTCGATCGAGAGCAGCGGCGGCGCGGCGCGGGCCGGCAGGGCGGTGGATGAAGCGGCGGGCGGGGCGGCGGGCGGAGCAGGCATCGGTCAGCCCTTCCGGGTATCGAGCGCGTCGCGCAGCGCTTCGCCGACGAAGATCAGCAGCATCAGCGTGCCGACCAGCACGCCGAAGGTGCCGAGCGAGATCCACCAGGCGTCCAGGTTGGCCTTGCCCTGGGCCAGCAGCTCGCCGAGGCTCGGCGTCGAGGTCGGCACCCCCAGCCCCAGGAAGTCGAGGCTGGCGAGCGCGACGATCGCCGCGCTCATCCGGAACGGCAGGAATGCGATCACCGGCGTGAGCGAGTTGGGCAGCACGTGGCGGCCGATCACCTGCAGGCTCGAGAGCCCGAGCGCGCGGGCCGCGGTCACGTACTCGAGCTGGCGATTGCGCAGGAACTCGGCCCGCACGTAGTCGGACAGGCCCATCCAGCTGAACAGCGAAAGGATCGCGAGCAGGATCCAGATGCTCGGCTCGAAAATCGACGCGAGGATCAGCAGCAGGTAGAGCTCGGGAATCGATCCCCAGATCTCGGTGAGCCGTTGCAGCGCCAGGTCGACGCGGCCCCCGAAGTAGCCCTGCACCGCTCCGGCGGCGATCCCGAACAGCATGCCGACCGCGGTCAACGCCAGGCCGAACAGGACCGAGAGCCTGAACCCGTAGAGCAGGCGCGCCAGCACGTCGCGCCCCTGGTCGTCGGTGCCCAGCAGGTTCGCCGCGGAGGGCGGCGCCGGGTTCGGGCTGGGCGCGAAGTAGTTGATCGTGTCGAACCGGTAGGGATTGGGCGGATAGACGGCCCAGTTCCCGCCCGCCGAGAGGCGCTCGCGGATGAACGGGTCGAGATAGTCGGCCGCGGTGCGGAAGTCGCCGCCGAACGCCGTCTCCGGATACTGCTGCAACAGGGGCCAGTAGAGCCGGCCCTCGTAGCGCGCGACGATCGGCCGGTCGTTCGACAGCACCTCGGCGAAGAGACTGACCCCGAACGCCAGCGCGAAGACCCACAGGCTCCAGTAGCCGCGGCGGTTGGCCCGGAAGCGCAGCCAGGCGCGGCGCCCGGGCGACAGCGAGCGGCGCGGCGGCGCCATCAGCCGGTCGCCCCGAACTTCACGCGCGGGTCGACCCAGGTGTAGGCCAGGTCGGTCACCAGCCGGGTCAGCAGCCCGATCAGCGAGAACACGTACAGCGAACCGAGCACGACCGGATAGTCGCGGCGGATCACCGCCTCGTACGACAGCAGCCCCAGGCCGTCGAGCGAGAACAGGGTTTCGATCAGCAGCGAGCCGGTGAAGAACGCCCCGACGAACGCGGCCGGGAACGCCGTCACCAGGGGGATCAGGGCGTTGCGGAACACGTGCCGGTACAGGATCCGTCGCTCGGGCAGCCCCTTGGCGCGCGCGGTCAGCACGTACTGCTTGCGGATCTCCTCGAGCAGCGTGTTCTTGGTGAGCATCGTCGTCACCGCGAAGCTGCCCACGGTCAGGCACGCCAGCGGCAGCGCCAGGTGCCAGAAGTAGTCCAGCACCTTGCCCGCCAGCGACAGGCCGGCGAAGTCGTCCGAGGTCAGGCCGCGCAACGGGAACAGCTGCCAGAAGCTTCCGCCGCCGAACAGCACCAGCAATGCCACGCCGAGCACGAAGCCCGGAATCGCATAGCCGACGAGGATCGCGACCGAGGTCCAGAGGTCGAAGCGGCTGCCGTGGCGCACTGCCTTGGCGATGCCGAGCGGAATCGACACCGCGTAGACCAGCAGGAAGCTCCAGATGCCGAGGCTGGCCGACACCGGCAGCTTCTCGATCATCAGTTCCCAGACGCTCTTGTGGTGCTGGTAGCTGGTCCCCAGGTCGAACACGGCATAGCGCACGAGCATGTCGAGGAAGCGTTCGTGCGCGGGGCGGTCGAAGCCGTACATCCGGCGGAACTCGGCGATCCGCTCGGGCTCGACCCCCTGGGCACCGCGGTACACCCCGCCGGTGGCCGCGACCTCGCCGCCGATGCCGCCTCCGCGCAGCTCCCGGACCAGTTGCTCGACCGGCCCCCCGGGCACGAACTGGATGATCACGAAGGACACGAGCAGGATCCCCACCAGCGTGGGGATCATCAGCAGCAGCCGCTTGGCGACGTAGGCGGCCATCAGCGCCGTTCCCACCAGGTCTTGAGCAGCCAGGTCTCGGCAGCGTAGTAGAGCGGGAGCGTCTCCGGATGGGCCAGCCGCGCGCGCCAGGCGACCCGGTGCGTGCGGGCGTAGAAGTGCGGGACCAGATACCAGCCGGCGCGCAGCACGCGGTCGAGCGCGCGCGCCGCGGTCACGAGCTCGGCGCGCGTGCGGCTCGCCAGCAGCGACTGCACGATCGCGTCGACCGCCGGATCGCGGATGCCCGGGTAGTTGTCCGACCCCTTCTCGTCCGCCGCCGCCGAGGTGAAGCGCTCGAGCAGCTCGTTGCCGGGCGTCTGGCTGGCGGCATAGAGATGGACCGCGGCGTCGAAATCGAACTCGTCCATCCGCTTCTGGTAGAGCGCCGGATCGGTGACGCGCAGGCGGGCGGCGATGCCGAGCTTCTCGAGGTTGCGCGCCCAGGGCATGGCCACGCGTTCCAGGCCCTTCGAGTAGGTCAGGATCTCGAACGCGAACGCCTGCCCGTTCGCGTCCCGCAGCACGCCGTCGTCGGCGACGTTCCAACCCGCCTCGGCGAGCAGCGCGAGCGCCCGGCGCAGGTTCGCGCGCAGGCTCGACGGCGGATCGGTCGCCGGCGGCATCACCGCCGGCCCGAACACCGCCGGATCGAGGCGCGCGCGCAGCGGCTCCAGCAGGGCCAGCTCCTGCGCGGTGGGCAGCCCCTGCGCCTCCATCTCGCTGTTGGTGAAGAAGCTGGCGGTCCGGACGTACTGGCCGTAGAACACCTGCCGGTTCATCCACTCGAAGTCCATCGCCAGCGCGAGCGCCTGGCGCACGCGAACGTCCGAGAACGCCGCGCGCCGCGTGTTGAGGACGAACCCCTGCATCCCCGCCACGTTCGAGTGCCGGAACTCGTGCCTGACGATCTCGCCCGACCGGTATTTCCGCCCGACGTGGCCGCGCGCCCAGTTCTTGGCGGAGTTCTCGGACACCCAGTCGAACTCGCCCGCCTTGAAACCCTCCAGGCGCGCCGTCTCGTCCTTGAAGTATTTGTAGACGACGCGGTCGAAGTTGAACATCCCGCGCCGCACGTTGAGGTCGCGCCCCCAGTAGCCGGGGTCGCGCCGGTAGCCGATCGATTTGCCCCACTCGAAGCGCTCGATCCGGTAGGGGCCGCTGGTCAGCGGTTCGTCGCGGACCAGGCGATCGAAGGGCTGCCCCGCGCCCCACTTGCGCGAGAACACCGGCAGCTGCATGCCGATGATCATGTGCAGCTCGTGGTTGCGGCGCCGGAACTCGAACCGGATCGTCGCCGGGTCGACGACGACCGCGCGCGCCACGTCGGCGAAGTACTGCCGGAAGCGCGGATGCGCCTGCCGGCCGGTGAGGACCTCGAACGAATGGCGGACGTCCTCGGCGGTCACCGGATCGCCGTTCCAGAACCGCGCGCGCGGGTCCAGGTGGAACGTGATCGACAAGCCGTCGTCGGCGAATCGCATGTCGTCGGCCAGCAGGCCGTACATCGAGAACGGCTCGTCGTCGCTGGACTCGGCCAGCGTCTCGAACATCAGCGTCCCGAGCCCGCTCGCCGGCAGGCCGCGCAGGGTGAAGGGATTGAGCTTGTCGAACGACCCGTAGCCGGCCAGGGCCAGGGTGCCGCCCTTCGGGGCATCCGGCGCGACGTAGTCGAAGTGCGCGAACCCGGGCGGATACTTCGGCGCGTCGCCCCAGGCGAGCGCATGGGCCGCGCCCACCGGTCCGGACAGGGCCCCCAGTGCCAGCGCCAGCGCAACGCGTGCGACAATCGTCATCGTCGAAGATTCTAGCGGAGACCCGAATGGGATTCCTTGCCGGAAAGCGCATCCTGATCACCGGCCTGCTCTCGAACCGCTCGATCGCCTACGGCATCGCGCGGGCCTGCCGCGACCAGGGCGCCGAGCTCGCCTTCACCTACCAGAACGAGCGCTTCCAGGGTCGCGTCACCGACATGGCGGCCGAGTTCGGCTCCTCGCTGGTGTTCCCCTGCGACGTCTCCGAGGACGCGCAGATCGAGGCGCTGTTCGCGTCGCTCGGGCAAGCCTGGGACGGCCTCGACGGCCTGGTCCACGCGATCGCCTTCGCGCCGCGCGAGGCCATCGCGGGCCGCTTCCTCGACGGCGCCAGCCGCGAGGCGTTCCGGGTGTCGCACGACGTCTCGGCCTACAGCCTGGTGGCGTTGGCCGGGGCCGCCCGGCCCATGATGCAGGGGCGTGCCGGCGCGGTGCTCACGCTCAGCTACCTGGGCGCGGTGCGCGTGCTGCCCCACTACAACATGATGGGCCTCGCCAAAGCCAGCCTCGAGGCCGCGGTGCGCTATCTCGCCAGCGACCTCGGCCCGCAGGGCATCCGGGTCAACGGCATCTCGGCCGGCCCGATCCGCACGCTGGCGGCGAGCGGCATCAAGGACTTCTCCCGCATCCTCGATTTCGTCGGCGGCCACGCGCCGCTGCGACGCAACGTCACGATCGAGGACGTGGGCAACGCCGCCGCGTTCCTGCTGTCCGACCTGGCAGGCGGCATCACGGCGGAGATCACCTATGTCGACGGCGGGTTCAGCCAGGTCGTCGGCGGCATGGACGTCTAGCCGGTCCGCACCGGAGACCTGGACGATGAACGCACCCGAACCCGCGCCGGCGCCCCGGCTGACCTCCTTCTCGCACGGCGGCGGCTGCGGCTGCAAGATCGCCCCGGGCGTCCTCTCCGAGATCCTGCAGGGCGCGGCGCGCCTGCC